>DATHBB010000032.1:0-29634 GCA_035296385.1 Pyrinomonadaceae bacterium
CTCGACGACATCGAATTATTCGCCGCGCCCTTCTTCGGCATCAACCCGCGCGAAGCCGAAGTGATCGATCCGCAGCACCGTCTCTTCCTCGAATGCGCCTGGGAGGCTCTGGAGGACGCCGGTTATAACTCCGAGACTTACGCGGGGCGCATCGGCCTCTATGCAGGCGCGGGGATGAACACCTACCTGCTCTACAACCTCTACTCGAATCGCGAAGTGATCCGCGCCGTCGGCGACTTTCAGGCCATGATCGGCAACGACAAAGACTTCCTGCCCACGCGCGTCTCTTACAAGCTGAACCTTCGCGGGCCGAGCGTCAGCGTGCAGACGGCTTGCTCCACCTCGCTCGTCGCCGTCGTGCTCGCCTGCCAGAGTTTGCAGACGTTTCAAAGCGATATGGTGCTGGCGGGCGGCGTGTCCGTACGCGTGCCGCGAAACGCGGGCTACATTTACCAGAAGGGCGGCATCATGTCGCCCGACGGTCATTGCCGCGCCTTCGACGCGAACGCCGAAGGGACGGTCGTTGGCAGCGGCGTCGGCATCGTCGTCTTGAAGCGCCTGGAGGACGCGCTCGCCGACGGCGACACCGTACACGCCGTCATACGCGGATCGGCCATCAATAACGACGGCGCTCTGAAGGTCGGCTACACCGCGCCGAGCATCGAAGGACAGAGGGAGGTGATCAATGAAGCGCGCGCGATGGCCGAGGTGGAGGCCGACACCATCTCTTACATCGAAGCGCATGGAACGGGCACGACTTTGGGCGACCCGATTGAGATCGCCGCGCTCACGCAGGTATTCCGCGCGCAGACGGACGAGCGGAACTTCTGCGCCATCGGCTCCGTGAAAACCAACGTCGGGCATCTCGACACGGCGGCGGGCGTGACGGGCTTGATCAAGACCGTGCTCGCGCTCAAACACAAACAACTGCCGCCGAGCCTCCACTTTGAAGAACCCAACCCGAACATCGATTTCGCCAACAGCCCCTTCTTCGTCAACCGCCGACTGACAGAGTGGACGCGCGGGCGCACGCCGCGACGCGCAGGCGTCAGTTCATTCGGCATCGGCGGGACGAACGCTCACGTCGTCGTCGAAGAAGCGCCCGAAGTCGAACCGGCGGACACGGGCGGCAGGCCGTATCGGTTGTTGCTTTTGTCGGCTAAGACGGACACGGCGCTCGAAACCTTGACGACGAACCTCGCCGCTCATCTCAGACAAAATCCCGAAGTGAATCTGGCCGACGTGGCTTACACCTGCGCCGTCGGTCGCAGGCCGTTCGAGCATCGTCGCACGGTGCTGTGTCAGGACACAGAGGATGCCGCGCGCGCGCTCGAAACTTTAGACGGGAAGCGCGTCTTCACAAATTACCATGAGACGGCTGAACGCCCCGTCGCCTTTTTGTTTTCAGGCGGAGGGACGCAACGCGTCGGGATGGGGCTGGAACTGTACGAACACGAACCCGTCTTTCGCGCAGAGGTGGACAGGTGTTCCGAACTTCTTCAGCCGTATCTGGGACTTGATCTGCGTCGTGTCCTCTATCCGCGCGCGGAGGGACGGGAAGCGGCGGCGCTCAAGCTCAACGAGATGTCCGTCTTTCAACCCGCGCTCTTTGTTGTCGAATATGCGCTGGCGCGTCTCTGGATGTCCTGGGGCATCGAGCCGCAGGTGATGATCGGGCACAGCACGGGCGAATACGCGGCGGCGTGTCTGGCCGGAGTTTTTACGCTGGAAGAGGCGCTCTCGCTGTTGGCCGCGCGGGGGCGTTTGATGCAGCAGATGCCTGCGGGCGCGATGCTGGCCGTCCCGCTCTCGGAAGAGGAAGTTCAACCGCTCCTGAACGGAGAGCTTTCGCTGGCCGCCGTCAACTCGCCTGCGATGTGCGTGCTGGCGGGCACGGTGGAGGCGGTCGAGCGGCTTGAAAGTAACTTGCAGGGCAGGGGGCTGGATTGTCGTCGCTTGCAGACCTCGCAGGCCGCGCACTCGAAGATGATGGAACCCATACTCGGGGCGTTCATCGAACGCGTCGAGCGCATCGCCTTGCAGCCTCCGCGCATCCCCTTCGTCTCCAACGTGACCGGAACGTGGATCACGGATGCGCAGGCCACCGACCCGCATTACTGGTCGCAGCACTTGCGACAGACGGTGCGGTTTGCGGACGGCGTCGGCGCGCTGCTGAAAGAGCCGGAATTGATCTTGTTGGAAGTCGGCCCCGGGCGAACGCTTGGGGGCTTGGCGAAACAGCACCCGTCTAAAGCCGCCGGTCACGTCGTCATATCGTCGCTTCGCCATCCCGCGTCGCAGGAGTCCGACGCGGCTTCGATGCTGAACGCCTTAGGCCAACTCTGGCTGGCGGGGAAACAGTTTGACGCGCGCGGCTTCTACGCGGGCGAACGAAGGCGGCGCATTTCGCTGCCGACCTATCCCTTCGAGCGCCAGCGTTACTGGGTGGAAGCGCGGCGTTTGGAAGAAGCGTGGACGGAGTCTTCGTATGAAGTTCCGCATTACGTCGAACAGCAGCAGACTACGATGCCGCGCGCGCTTCATTCGCGCCCGAACCTGACGAGCGATTACCTTGCCCCGCGCAACGACGTGGAGCGCACGCTCGCCGACATCTGGCAACGGCTGCTCGGCATCGCGCAGGTTGGCGTCCACGATGACTTCTTTGAACTGGACGGCCACAGCTTGCTCGCCACGCAGGTCATCTCGCGCGTGCGTGAAGTGTTCGGGTTGGAGTTGCCGCTGCGGAGCATATTCGAGTCGCCCACCGTCGCCGGACTCGCCGAACGCATCAGCGAGGCGAAGATGCTCATGCAAGGCGCGCTCGCCCTGCCGGTGCGTCGCGTTGCGCGCGACGGCGAACTGCCGCTCTCATTTGCGCAACAGCGGCTCTGGTTCCTCGATCAACTCGTCCCCGGTAACCCCTTCTACAACGTCCCCGTGGCCGTGCGCCTCGACGGACAACTCGACACCGACGCGCTCGAACGAAGTCTCAACGTCATACTCGATCGCCACGAAGTTCTGCGCACGACCTTCAAGAGCGTTGACGGGCGACCGCTGCAAGTGATCTCGCCGGACGCAAATTTGACGCTCGCGCACACGAATCTGGAAGCGTTGCCGGAGGAAGAGCGCGAGCGAGAAGTTTTGCGTCTGGCGGGCGAGGAGGCGCGGCGTCCGTTCGATCTGTCCGAAGGGCCGATCATGCGCGCCGGACTGCTGCGTCTCTCCGCACGCGAACACGTATTGCTCATCACGATCCACCACATCGCTTCCGATGGGTGGTCGCTCGGCGTGCTCGTCAGGGAAGTCGTCGCGCTCTACGAAAAACTCTCCGCGGGCGAGACGCCGCAGCTTCCCGAACTCCCCGTGCAGTACGCGGACTTCGCACACTGGCAGCGCGAGTGGTTTCGCGGTGAAGTGCTCGAAACGCAACTCAACTACTGGAAGCAACAACTCGGCGGCGACCTCCCCGTGCTGGAATTGCCCGCCGACCGACCGCGACCCGCGATGCAAACTTTTCGCGGCGCGTCGAAGTTCGTCACGCTTCCGCCGGAACTCCTCGAAGCCCTCAAAGTTTTGAGCCAGCAGGAATCCGTCACGCTCTACATGACGCTCCTCGCCGCCTTCCAAACCTTGCTCCAACGCTACACGGGCGAGACCGACATCATCGTCGGCTCGGTCATCGCCAACCGCAACCGCGTGGAGATCGAAGATTTGATCGGCTTCTTCGTCAACACGATGGTGCAGCGCACAGACCTCTCCGGCAACCCGACCGTGAGAGAACTCTTAAGCCGCGTGCGCGACGTGTCGCTCGGCGCATACGCGCATCAGGATTTACCGTTCGAGGGGTTGGTCGAGGAGCTACAGCCGAAGCGCGACATGAGCCACTCGCCCATCTTTCAAGTGGCCTTCGTGCTGCAAAACGCGCCCATGCCCGCGCTCGAAATCGCGGGGCTGAAACTAACCTTGCTCGACATCGAAAGCGAGTCCGCGAAATACGATCTGAGCGTCCTCCTGGAAGAGACGGCGCACGGGCTGAAGGGACTCTTCGAGTACAATACAGACCTCTTCGACGCCTCCACCATCGAGCGATTCATCGGCCACTATCAAAATCTTCTGGAAGCCGTCGTGCGCAACCCCGAAGCGCGGCTCGCGGATTTACCGCTTCTGGCCGAAGGCGAGCGACGGCAATTACTCTCCGAATGGAACGACACGCGCGCCCCGTTCCCGCATGAAGAATGTATCCATCAACTCTTCGAGCGACAGGCCGAACGGACTCCCGACAGCGTCGCCCTTAAATTCATCGCGACGGACGGCGCGGTGTCCGAGTTGACCTACCGCGAGTTGAACGAACGCGCCAACCAACTCGCGCGCCACCTGCGACGGAAAGGAATCGCGCCGGAGCAAGTCGTCGGCATCTGTCTGGAACGCTCGCCGGAGATGCTTGTGGCCCTGCTCGGCGTGCTCAAAGCGGGCGGCGCGTATTTGCCCTTAGACCCCGCTCTCCCGACGGCGCGGCTCGGCGACATGCTGAGCGAGACGGGCGCGCGCGTCGTCTTAACCGTGCGGCGCCTGTCGGACAAAACGCGCGCTCACGCCGCCGCAGTTTGTCTCGACGAAGATTGGCAGGCGATAGCGCGGGAAGAGTCGAAAGACAATCCACATGCTGCCGCGACGGCGGATAATCTGGCTTACGTGATCTACACGTCCGGCTCGACGGGGCAACCGAAGGGCGTGGCGGTCGCGCATCGCGGGCTGTGCAATCTGGCGACGGCGCAAGCACGCGGCTTCGGCGTGGACGCAACCCACCGCGTCTTGCAGTTCGCCTCGCTCAGTTTCGACGCTTCGGCCTCCGAGATTTTCATGGCGTTGACGACGGGCGCAACGCTCTGCATGACGAGCCGCGAGAATCTCGTCTCTCCCCTCGCGCTCGCGCGTCTCCTGCGCGACGAGGCCATCACGACCGTGACTCTGACTCCCGCCGTCCTCGCCTTGCTCGAACCCGACGACGTGCCCGCGTTGCAGACCGTGATCGCGGCGGGCGAAGCGTGCCCCGCAGAAC
The DNA here is from genome assembly GCA_035296385.1 of Pyrinomonadaceae bacterium. Taxonomy (GTDB): domain Bacteria; phylum Acidobacteriota; class Blastocatellia; order Pyrinomonadales; family Pyrinomonadaceae; genus JAIVJZ01. Next base: position 5,060 of record DATHBB010000032.1, read on the forward strand.
TCGCGGCGCGTTGGGCTGCGGGGCGCCGCTTCTTCAACGCCTACGGGCCGACCGAAACGAGCGTCTGCGCCTCGTTCGGCGAATACACGGAAGCATCAGCAGCCTTCGCGCATCAGTCGCCGCCCATCGGTCGCCCGTTGGCGAACACGCAAATCTACCTGCTCGACGCCAACCTCCAACCCGTGCCCGTCGGCGTCGCAGGCGAACTCTACATCGGCGGTGTCGGGCTGGCTCGTGGCTACTGCAACCGTCCGGAGTTGACCGCCGAGAGATTCATCCCCGATCCGTTCGGCGCGGACGCGGGCGCGCGTCTCTACCGGAGCGGAGACGTGGCGCGCTACCTGCCCGACGGGCAGATCGATTTTCTGGGGCGCGCCGACCGGCAGTTGAAACTGCGAGGCTACCGCATCGAGCCGGCGGAGATCGAGTCCGCGCTCGTGAAACATCCGACGGTCGGCGAGTGCGTCGTCGTCGCGCGCGAAGAGGCGAGCGGCGATAAGCGTCTGGTGGCTTACGTCGTCGCGTTGCATCCGAAAGTCACGCAGGCGTCGGCGGGCGCGCAAGCGCCGGAGGTCGTGGCCGCAGAGCACGTCGGCGGTTGGCGGACGCTCTACGAAGACATACATCACGGCGCTGCCGCCACGGCGGGCGACGGCGCGACCTTCAACATCACCGGCTGGAACAGCAGTTACACGGGGCAGCCCATCCCCGCCGAAGAGATGCGCGAATGGGTTGACCACACGGTCGAGCGCATACTCTCTCTTCGCCCCGACCGCGTGTTGGAGATCGGGTGCGGCACGGGTCTGCTCCTCTTCCGCATCGCCCCCTACACGACGCACTACCGCGCCACAGACTTCTCCCCGACCGCGCTTCGATACATCGAACGACAGTTACAAACTCTAAAGCATGAACTGCCGCAGGTCGTGCTTGCGGAGCGCGCGGCGGACGACTTCCGCGAAGTCGAGCCGCAATCCTTCGACGTGGTCGTCATCAATTCCGTCGTTCAATATTTCCCCGGCGTCGAATACCTGCTCGACGTGTTGCGCGGCGCGGCGCGGGCGGTGCGTCCGGGCGGCTTCGTCTTCGTCGGCGACGTGCGCAGCTTCTCGCTCCTGCACGCCTTCCACGCCTCCGTTCAGTTGGAACGTGCCGCGCACGCGCTCACGCGCGAGCAGTTGCGGCAGCGCGTGCGCGAACGTCTCGCGCAGGAAGAGGAACTCGCCATCGCGCCGGACTTCTTCACGTCGCTCAAAACTCACCTGCCCGAACTGAGCCGCGTGGAGCTACAACTCAAGCGCGGCCAACATCACAACGAACTGACGCGCTTCCGCTACGACGTTGTGCTGCACGTCGGCGAGCAGCCCGCCACGGCGACAACCGGATTTCAATGGCTCGACTGGCAGCAGGACGCTTTGACCCTCGACTCGGTCCGGCAGCATTTGATGGAGAACGCCCCCGACACGCTTGGCCTGCGACGTGTGCCGAACGCGCGCTTGACGGACGCGCTCAGGATCGTCGAGTTGCTTGAGACCGAGGGCGGAGCGGAGACGGTCGCCGAACTGCGCGAGCAGCTTCGCGCGACGCCGCGTGCGGACGTTGACCCGCAAGAGTTCTGGTCGCTCGAAGGCGAGTTGCCCTACGCGGTCGAGATCAATTTGTCCGGCGACGGCGCGGGCGGCAGCTTCGATGTCGTGTTCGTGAAGACAAACGCAGGTTCGACGCTCGCGCAGCTTGCGATAGCTGCTGATGCGGCGTCCGCAGCAACGCACGCCGCGAAGCCTTTGAGCGATTACGCGAACAATCCTCTACAGGGCAAACTCGCGCGCGACGCGGCGCGCAAACTGACGCCGCAACTGCGCGCCTTCTTGCAGGAGCGGCTGCCCGACTACATGCTCCCTTCGGCCTTTGTGATGCTCGACGCCTTGCCGCTCACGTCGCACGGAAAAATCGATCACCGCGCTCTGCCCGCGCCCGACCACGTGCGCGACGCCTCGCAGGAAACTTTCGTCCGCCCGCGCAGCGCGGAGGAGGAAGCGGTAGCAGGCATCTTCTCCGAAGTGCTGAATCTCCCGCAGGTCGGCGCGCTCGACAATTTCTTTGAACTCGGCGGCCACTCGCTGCTAGCAACGCAGGTTATCTCGCGCATACGCGAAAACTTCAGCGTCGAGTTGCCCGTGCGTGTGCTGTTCGAGTCGCCGACCGTCGCCGCGCTGGCGGAAACAGTCTCTTTGAATCGCGTCAACGGCGACGCAAGCGCGTTTGTTCCGCTCTGCGCGGTCGCGCGCGACGGCGCGTTGCCGCTCTCGTTCGCGCAGCAGCGTTTGTGGTTTCTGGATCAATATGAACCGGAGAGCGCGGCCTACAACATCCCCGCCGCCGTGCGTCTCTCCGGCGCGCTCGACTTCGCCGCGCTGGAGAGAACTTTCGACGAGGTTGTGCGGCGGCACGAATCGCTGCGGACGAGTTTCGCGGTCGCCGCCGACGGCGAGGCGCGGCAGGAGATCGCGCCGTCGCTCAAGATGAAATTGCCGCTCGTTGACTTGCGCCGCATGCCGGAGCGTGAGCGCGAGGCCGCAGTTCAACGCATGGCGGCGGAGGAAGCGCGGCGTCCGTTCGATCTCTCAAACGTCCCGCTGCTGCGCGCGAGCCTGTTGCAACTCGAAGAGCGCGAGCACGTGCTGCTTTTGACCATGCACCACATCGTGAGCGACGGCTGGTCGATGGCCGTCCTCATACGCGAGGTCGCCACGCTCTACGAAGCCTTCTCGCACAACGCGCCCTCACCGCTCGCGGAGCTTTCGATCCAGTATGCGGACTTCGCACACTGGCAAAGGCGCTGGCTGCAAGGCGAAGTGTTGGAGCGACAACTTAATTACTGGAAGCGGCAACTCGCGGACATGCCCCCCGCGCTCGAACTGCCCGCAGACCACCCGCGCCCCGCCGTGCAGAGCTATCGCGGCGCGACGCATCACTTCGCGCTCCCCGCCGATCTCTCCGACGCGCTGCAAGTGCGCGCACAGAGCGAGGGCGTGACGCCGTTCATGCTGCTGCTCGCGGCCTTCCAGGTTCTGCTCTATCGCTATACGGGGCAGGAAGACATCAGTGTCGGCTCGCCGATTGCCAACCGCAATCGCGCCGAGACCGAAAGCCTCATAGGCTTCTTCGTCAACACGCTCGTCATGCGCGCGGACCTCTCCGGCGACCCGACATTTTCCGCCTTGCTCGGACGCGTCAAAGAGGTCGCGCTCGCCGCTTACACGCATCAGGACTTGCCCTTCGAGCGTCTCGTCGGCGAGTTGCAGCCGGAGCGGCGCATGAGCCATTCGCCGCTGTTTCAAGTGTTGTTCGTCTTGCAGAACGCCCCGATGCCCCCGCTCGAACTGTCGGGGCTGACGCTCACGCCGATCATCGCGGACACAGGGATAGCCAAATTCGATCTCACGCTTTCGATGGAAGAGACGCCGCACGGCCTCAAGGGTTCGTTCGGTTACAACACCGACCTGTTCGAGCCGTCCACCATCGAGCGCATGGCGAGACATTTCCGCACGCTGCTCGAAGGCGTCGCCGCGCATCCCGCGCGACGCCTCTCCGAGTTGCCGGTGTTGACCGACGACGAAATGCGTCAACTGCTCGGCGAGTGGAACGATACCGGTGCCGCTTACCGGCAAGACGCGTGCTTCCACGAGTTGTTCGAGCGGCAAGTTGAACGAACGCCCGGCGCGCTCGCACTCGTCTTTGAAGACGAGTCTTTGACATACGCGGAGTTGAACGCGCGTGCGAACAGGTTGGCGAGACACTTGCGCCGTCTCGGCGTCGGCGCGGACGCGCTCGTCGGTATTTGCGTCGAGCGTTCGACGGAGATGGTGTGCGGCCTGCTCGGAATTTTGAAGGCGGGCGCGGGCTATGTGCCGCTCGATCCGGCGCACCCGAAAGAACGTCTCGCCTTCATGTTGGAGGACACGCGCGCGCCCGTGTTGTTGACCGAGAAGCGGCTGCTTGAAAGTTTGCCAGCGCACGACGCGCGGGTCGTGTGCCTCGACGCGGACTGGCCGACAATCGCGCGCGAGAGCGACGAAAATCTCGACCTGCAAACGGATGCGCGTCAACTGGCCTACGTCATCTATACCTCCGGCTCGACGGGGAAGGCCAAAGGCGTGCTCATAGAGCAGCGGCGGCTCGTGAATTACATCTTCGGCGTGCTCGACCGCCTCAGGCTCGCGCCCGACGCAAGTTACGCATGGGTGCAGCCTTTGACGGTTGACTCATCCGTCACGGCTATCTATCCGCCGCTCGTCGCGGGCGGCACGCTCCACCTTCTCGCGCGCGAGCGCACCGCAAGCGCGGAGGCGATGTCCGATTATTTCACGCGCCACCCGATAGACTGTCTCAAGATCGCGCCCTCGCACCTCGCCGCGCTCCAGGCCGCCGCCGCGCGTCCCGAACAACTCCTGCCGCGCCGCGCGCTCGTGCTCGGCGGTGAAGTCTCGCACTGGGCTTACGTGCGCGAACTGCAAGCCATGCACGCGCCCTGCGAACTCTTCAACCACTACGGGCCGACCGAAACCACCGTCGGCGTCACGACCTATCGCATCCACCGGGACGCCGCGCCGGAAACTAAAAATGCGACGAAAACCGGCGACGCACCGGAAGCAATTTCGGCGACCGTCCCCATCGGACGCCCGCTCGCCAACACGCGCACTTACATTCTCGACCGTCACATGCAGCCCGTGCCCGCAGGCGTCCCCGGCGAGTTGTTCATCGGCGGCGACTGTCTCGCGCGCGGTTATCTCAACCGCCCCGAACTGACGGCGGAGAAGTTCATCCCCGATCCGTTCTCCGGGCGCGCGGGCGCGCGTCTCTACCGCACGGGCGATCTCGCGCGCTTCCTCCCCGATGGCAACATAGAATTTCTCGGTCGTCTCGACACCCAAGTCAAGATTCGCGGCTTCCGCATCGAACTCGGCGAGATCGAGGCCACACTCTCCGAGCACCCTTCAATCCGCGAAGCTCTGGTGTTGACCTACGACGACAACGGCGGCAACGGGAGCGACGGCGGCAACAACAAACGTCTCGTCGCTTACGCCGTCGCGGAGGCGGGGCAGACGACCGCGCCCGCCGAACTGCGCGGCTTCCTCAAAGAAAAGCTGCCCGACTACATGCTCCCCTCGGCCTTCGTGATGCTCGACGCCTTGCCGCTCACGCCGCACGGCAAGTTTGATCGCCGCGCCCTGCCCGCGCCCGCGTTTGAACGAAGCGACGCGGCGGAAACTTTCGTCGCGCCGCGCACGGCGACGGAGCGACGCCTGGCGGAAATCTGGAGTCAAGTGCTCGGCGTCGGCAATGTCGGCGTTGACGATAACTTCTTCGAGTTGGGCGGCGACTCCATTCTCAGCATTCAGATCATCGCGCGCGCCAATCAAGCGGGGCTACGGCTGACGCCGAAACAGCTTTTCCAGTACCAGACGATTGCGGGGCTGGCGTCGGTGGTCGGGACGACGAACGCGGTCGAGGCCGAGCAGGGAATCGTGACCGGCAACGTCCCGCTCACGCCCATCCAGCGTCTCTTCTTCGAGCACAACGCGTCCACACCGCACCACTACAATCAGGCCGTGTTACTCGAAGCGAAAGAGCCTCTCGACGCAGACCTGCTTAAGCAAACAATCGCACACCTGCTACTGCATCACGACGCGCTCAATTTGCGCTTCATGCGTGTGCAGGAGGGCTGGCAACAGTTCAACGCGGCACACGAAGGCGAGACTCCGTTCCACCGCTTCGATCTGTCCGCGCACGAGGGCGCGGAGCAAATTGAGGCCGTCGAGAGGATCGCCGATGAGCTTCAAGCGAGTTTGAATATCACGGACGGGCCGCTCATGCGCGTCGCGCTGTTCGACCTCGGCGAAGGGAAACCGCAACGCCTGCTGACGTTGATTCATCACCTCGCCGTTGACGGCGTTTCGTGGCGCATCCTGCTGGAAGATTTGTTGACCGCCTACCGGCAGTTGAGTCGCGGCGAGGCTGTGAAGCTCCCGCCGAAGACCACTTCGTTCAAACAGTGGGCTGAACGGCTGGCCGCGCACGCGCAGTCCGAAGCGGTGCAATCCGAGTTGGACTACTGGCTCGCGCAAGTTGACCGTCAGGCGTCTTTGTCGCCGCTTCCGGTTGACTTCCGCGCGGGTGAGAACACGAGGGCTTCGGCCCGCATCGTCTCAACCGCTTTGAGCGCGGAGGAGACCGACGCGCTCTTACACGAAGCGCCGGAGGTTTATCACACGCAGAGCAACGATCTCTTGCTGACCGCCTTGACGAAGGCTCTGACGAAGTGGAGCGGTCGCAACGCGCTCTCGCTCGCGCTCGAAGGGCACGGGCGCGAAGAGATCGCGGAAGACCTGGACCTCTCGCGCACCGTCGGCTGGTTCACCACGCTCTTCCCCGTCACGCTCTCCCTCGGCGACGCACGCGCGCCGGGCGAAGCCCCGCGATCAACCGGAGACGAGTTGCGATCAATCGGCGAAGCCCTGCGGTCAATCGGTGAAGCCCTCAGATCAATCAAAGAGCAGTTGCGCCGCACGCCTGCGCGCGGCATCGGCTACGGACTGCTGCGTTACCTGTGCGCGACCGGGTCGTCGCAACGCGAGATCGAACGACTGCGGGCAATTCCTTTGCCGGAAGTCAGTTTTAATTACCTCGGCCAGTTCGATCAGGTGCTGCCTCGGTCCGCGCCTTTCACCCTGGCGCGCGAGTCGTGCGGGCGTCTGTCGAGTCCGTCGGGACGGAGGCGGCACTCGCTTGAGATCACGTGCGGCGTCATCGGCAATCAACTGCGCATGGACTGGACCTACAGCGAGAACCTTCACCAACGCGCGACTGTCGAACGGCTCGCGGAAAGTTTCAACGCGGAACTGCGCGCGCTGATTGCGCATTGCCGTTCGCCCGAAGCGGGCGGCTACACGCCCTCGGATTTTCCGCTCGCCGAACTGGGTCAGGAGCAACTGGATAACGTCTTCGCACGGCTTGACGAAGAAGAGTTCGAGGCCATTGATGAGTAGAAAAAACGTCGAAGATTTATACCCGCTCTCGCCGCTCCAACAAGGGTTGTTGTTTCACACGCTCTACGCTCCCGCGTCGGGAGTGTACGTCGAGCAGTTGAGTTGCACACTCGGCGGCGAGCTTGACAGTGATGCGTTCGAGCGCGCGTGGCGGCAGACAATCGATCGTCATCCTATCCTGCGCACCGCGTTCGTGTGGGAAGGACTCGACGAGCCGTTGCAGGTCGTGCGCCGGAGCGTGCGTCTGCCCTTCGCGCAGGAAGACTGGCGCGCTCTCGCGGCAGCCGAACAACAGGAACGCCTGCGGGCTTACCTCAAGGACGATCTGCGTCAGGGCTTCGATCCTGCCAAAGCCCCCTTAATGCGAATCGCGCTGCTCCGACTCTCCGCCGACACTTATCAATTCGTCTGGAGCTATCACCACCTGATGCTCGACGGCTGGTGCATTCCGCTCGTGCTGCGCGAGGTGTTCGCTTTCTACGAAGCGTTCTCGCGCGGGCGGAGCGTCGCGCCGGAGCGCCCGCGCCCGTACCGTGATTACATCGCCTGGCTGCGGCGGCAGGACTTGAAGCAGGCCGAGTCGTTCTGGCGTCAGACGCTCAAGGGCTTCCACGCCCCGACACCGCTGCCGACCGTCAAAGCCTTCGACGCAACAACCGGCGAGGCCGTGCGACAAGACGGATACGAAGAATACGGCGAACAAGAGATTTCATTAACGGCGAACGCAACCGCCTCCCTCCAAGCGTTAGCGCGCACGCACGGGTTGACGCTGAACACGCTCGTGCAGGGCGCGTGGGCGCTCTTGCTCGGTCGTTACAGCGGCGAGCGCGACGTGTTGTTCGGCGTCACCGTCGCGGGACGACCCGCAGAGTTGGCCGGAGTCGAAGCGATGGTCGGCCTCTTCATCAACACGCTGCCGTTGCGCGTCGAGGTTGAAGGCGAGCAGGAACTCCTGCCGTGGTTGAAGCGGCTACAGGAACGGCAGACGGAGCTGCGCCAGTACGAATACAGCCCGCTCGTGCAGGTGCAGGGGTGGAGCGACGTGCCGCGCGGCCTGCCGCTGTTCGAGAGCCTGCTGGTGTTTGAAAACTATCCCGTAGATGCTTCCTTCCGCCAGCAACTCGAACAACTTTCCGTCAGCAACATTCAGAAGGTCGAAAGGACGAACTACCCGCTCAACTTGCTGGCCGTGCCCGGCGCGGAACTCCTGCTGCGTTTCAGTTACGACCGCCGCCGCTTCGATGCGCCGTCCATCGAACGAATGCTCGGTCATCTGCAAACGGTGCTCGAACATTTCGCCGCACACCCGTCGCACAAACTCGCCGCCGTGCCGCTCCTCACGCACGCCGAACGGCGACAACTGCTCTCCGAGTGGAACGACACGGCGAGAGACTACCCGCAGAACGTCTGTCTGCACGAATTGTTCGAGGCACAAGTCGAGCGCACGCCCGACGCGGTCGCCGTCGTCTACGAGGATGAGCGCATCAGCTACAGCGAACTGAACCGCAGGGCGAACGCGTTGGCCGAACGCCTGCGCGCGTCGGGCGTGAGGGCGGAGACGCGCGTTGGAATTTGCGCGGAGCGTTCGGCGGAGATGGTGGTCGGCTTGCTGGGCGTGCTCAAGGCGGGCGGCGCATACGTGCCTTTGGAGCCGACGTATCCGCAGGAGCGTCTGTCATACATGCTCGCGGACGCGCAGGTCTTCGTGCTGCTGACACAGGAGCGGCTGCTCGCCGCGTTGCCGCCGCAGCACGGCGCGGAGGTCATCTGCCTCGATAGAGATTGGAAAGAGATTGACGAACCGAACGCGCAGAACATGCCAAGTGATGCGACTCCGCACAACGCGGCATACGTCATCTACACCTCCGGCTCGACGGGCAGGCCGAAGGGCGTCGTCAACACGCATCGCGGAATCTGCAACCGCCTGCTGTGGATGCAGGACGAGTACGCATTGACGCACGACGACCGCGTGCTACAGAAGACGCCGTTCAGCTTCGACGTGTCGGTCTGGGAATTTTTCTGGCCGTTGATAACCGGCGCGCAACTCGTCGTCGCACGTCCGGGCGGGCATCAGGACAGCAGGTATCTCGTCAAATTGATCGCGCGCGAGCGAGTCACGACGCTGCATTTCGTGCCCTCGATGCTGTCTGTCTTCCTGGCGGAGCCGGAGCTTGAAGAGTGTCGCAGTTTGCGGCGCGTGATCTGTAGCGGCGAGGCTTTGACGAAAGAACTGCAAGAGAGATTTTACGCGCACATGCGCGCCGCGCTGCACAACCTCTACGGGCCGACCGAAGCCGCCATTGATGTCTCTCACTGGGCTTGCGCGCGCGGGGACGACGAACGACTCAGCGTGCCCATCGGGCGACCGATAGCCAACATTCAGCTTTACGTTCTGGACGATAATTTACAACCCGTCCCCATAGGCGTCGCGGGCGAGTTGTACATCGCGGGCGCGGGGCTGGCGCGTGGCTACCTCAATCGTCCGGACCTCACGGCGGAGAAGTTCATCGCGAATCCGTTCGGCGCGGAGGCGGGCGCGCGCATGTATCGCACGGGCGACGCGGCGCGTCTTCTCGAAGGCGGTGAGATCGAATTCCTCGGTCGCCTCGACGATCAGTTGAAGTTGCGCGGCTTTCGGATCGAACTCGGAGAGATCGAGTCGGTGTTGGCCGAACATCCCGCAATCGGCGAGTGCGTCGTCGTGGCGCGCGATACGGCGCGAGACGGCGAACGTCGCATCGTGGCTTATTTTGTGCCCGCGAGCGAAAGGCTTTCAACAGGTGAAAGGCTTCTAACAAATGAAAAACTTCCGGCGAGCGAAACGCGCCCGACGCCCGATGCGCTGCGTAGTTTTCTGAAAGAGAAGCTGCCGGAATACATGCTCCCGTCCGCGTTCGTCGCCTTGCCCGCGCTTCCTTTGACGCCGAACGGGAAACTCGACCGCCGCGCGTTGCCCGCGCCGGAGCAAGCGAAGACGATGGGAAACGTGCGCGACGAGCGTGCGCAGAACCCGCTTGAGGAAGTTGTGGCGGGCGTCTGGGCGGAGGTGTTGGGGCTTGAGCGCGTCGGCGTCGAAGACAACTTTTTCGAGTCGGGCGGCCACAGCTTGCTCGCGCTGCGGGTCGTCTCGCGCCTGCGTTCGACTTTGAAGATAGAAGTGCCCGTGCGTGAACTCTTCGACGCGCCGACCGTCGCGGGCTTCGCCGCGAGCATCGCAAACTTGCAGCGCGCGGAGCTTGGTCTGCCGTCGTCGCCGTCACTCCGCGCGGTCGCAAGAGACGGGAACTTGCCGCCGTCTTTCGCGCAGCAGCGTTTGTGGTTTTTAGACCAACTCGAACCCGGCAGCACGGCCTATAACATCCCCGCCGCCATACGCCTCAAGGGCACGCTCGACGTGCGCGCGCTCGAAGAGAGCTTCAACGAAGTCTTGCGCCGCCATGAAGTGCTGCGCACGAGTTTTGCCACCGCCGGCGGTCAGCCCGCGCAGAGGATCGCGCCCATGTTGAGGCTGGAACTTCCTGTGGAGGACGTGCGCGGCGCGGAGCGCGAGGCTGTTATCGAGTCCGTCATCGCAAGGGAAGCGGGGCGCGCGTTCAACCTTGAAGCTGCGCCGCTGTTGAGGCTCAGATTGCTGCACGTTGATAAGGACGAACACATTCTCGTGCTCGTCATGCACCACATCATCAGCGACGGCTGGTCAATCGGGATTCTCATACGAGAAGTCGCCGCGCTCTACGAAGCATACTCGAACGAACGCCCGTCGCGGCTCGCAGAACTTCCGGTCCAGTACGCGGACTACGCGGTGTGGCAGCGCGAGTGGCTGCAAGGCGAAGTGCTCGCGGATCAACTCGCCTACTGGAAACGACAACTCGACGGCAGCCCGCCGAGGTTGCAGTTGCCCGCGACGCGCGAGCACGTTGTGCGCGAGCCGGAAGCGCGCGCCTTCCGTGGTGCGAAGCAACAATTTGTCCTGCCCGTCGAACTCTCCGAGTCGTTAAAACGGCTGAGCCGCCGCGAGGGCGCGACGCTCTTTATGACGCTCCTCGCAGCCTTCCAGACCCTGCTCCACCGCTACACGGGCGAGACGGACATCACCACAGGCACGCCCGTCGCCAACCGCAACCACGAACAGATCGAGGGGCTGATAGGCTTTTTCGTCAACACGCTCGTCTTGCGCACGAACCTCACGGGAAACCCCACTTTCACGGAGTTGCTGAGACGCGTGCGCGAGACGGCGCTGGGCGCGTACGCGCATCAAGACGTGCCGTTCGAGAAACTCGTAGAAGAGTTGCACCCCGCGCGCGACCTGAGCCACTCGCCGCTGTTTCAGGTGATGTTCGTTTTGCAGAATGCGCCGATGCACGCGCTCGAACTGGCGGGGCTGACGCTCGACCCTCTGCCGTTTGCGGGCGACGGCGCGAAGTTTGATCTCACGCTCTCTTTGGAAGAGACGGGCGAAGGCTTGAAGGGGCTGTTGGAGTACAACCTCGACATCTTCGGCGAGGCCGCGATTGGGCGACTCGTCTCACACTTCCGCAACTTACTCGAAGCCGTCGCCGACGATCCCGCACGGAGACTTTCGGAGCTACGGCTTTTAGACGACGACGAGCGGCGTCAACTCGTCGTCGAATGGAACGATACGGGCGTCGAGTACGAGCGCGACAGTTGCCTGCACGAGTTGTTCGAGCGGCAGGTCGAGCGTACGCCGGATGCTTTGGCCGTCAGCTTTGTAGAGGCGGACGGGCGCGTGTCGGTTTTGAGTTACAGGGAATTGAACGCACGCGCGAACAAGTTAGCGCGCCACTTGTCGCGGCTCGGCGTCGGTGCGGAAACGGTGGTGGGCATCGTCGCCGCGCGTGCGCCGGAGACGGTGGTGGGCGTGCTCGGCGTGCTCAAGGCGGGCGGCGCGTATCTGCCTTTGGACCCCGCGTACCCGCCCGCGCGCCTCGGCTACATGCTCTCGGACGCGCGCGCGCGCGTGCTCCTCACGCAGCAACGACACGCGGAGAGTTTGCCCGCTCACGATGCGAAGGTGATCTATCTCGACGCGGGCGGAGAAGCATGGGCGGCGGAGAGCGCGTCGAACCTCGCGCGCCGCGCGACGCCGGAGAATCTCGCTTACATAATTTACACCTCCGGTTCGACCGGACAGCCGAAGGGCGTGATGGTGAGCCATCGCGGGCTGTCGAATTTAAGCGTGGCCGAAGCGTCGGCTTTCGACGTGAAAGCGGAGAGCAGAGTTTTACAGTTCGCGTCGTGGAGCTTCGACGCTTCGGTGTTCGAGACGGTGATGACGCTCATGGCCGGAGCGACGCTCTGCTTCGCCCCCGCCGGGACGGAGTTTGCGGGCGACGCGCTCACGCGGTTCTTGCGCGAGCAGTCCGTCAACACCATCGCCCTGACGCCGACGACGCTAGCCGCCGTGCCCGTCGCGGAGCTCCCGGCCTTGCAGACCGTCATCACGGGCGGCGAGCCTTGCCCGCCTGAACTCGTCGTGCGCTGGACGGACGACGACCGCCGACGCTTCTTCAACGTCTACGGCCCGACCGAGACGACCACATGGGCGACCTTCGCCCGATGCGTCGGCGACGGGCGGACGCCTCCCATCGGTCGCCCCGTGGCTAACACGCAAATTTATATTTTGGACGAGAGTTTACAGCCCGTGCCCGTCGGCGTCGTCGGCGAAGTGCACATCGGCGGCGTCGCGCTCGCGCGGGGATATCTGAATCGTCCGGAGTTGACCGCCGAGAGATTCATACCCGACCCGTTCGGCGCGTCGGCGGGCGCGCGCATGTACCGCACCGGCGACGCAGCGCGATACCGCGATGGGGGCGACATAGAGTTCGTCGGACGCCTCGACAGTCAGGTGAAGCTGCGCGGCTTCCGCATCGAACTCGGAGAGATCGAAGCCGCGCTGGCCGCGCACGCGTCGGTCGGCGAGTGCGCCGTCGTCGTGCGCGAGGACGCGCGCGGCGAACGTCGCATCGTCGCTTATGCGACGCTCGACGACGGTGCGAGCGCGCCGCCCGCAGCCGAGTGGCGCGCGTTCCTCAAAGCGAAGCTGCCCGATTACATGCTCCCTTCGGCCTTCGTCGTGTTGGATGCTATGCCTCTCACGCCGGGCAGCAAACTCGACCGCCGCGCGCTGCCCGCGCCGGAACAGGAAACGGCTGACGAGGGCGAAGATTTCGCGCACGCACGAACCCCGACGGAGGAAGTCGTGGCGGGCATCTGGGCGGAGGTGCTGGGGATTGAGCGCGTCGGCGTCGGAGATAACTTTTTCGAGTCGGGCGGCCACAGCTTGCTCGCCACGCAACTCGTCTCGCGCGTGCGCGAGGTCTTCAAAGTTGAACTGACGCTGCGTGATTTCTTCGACGCGCCGACGGTCTGCGAAGTGGCCGCAAACGTCGAATCGCTGCTGCGCGAAGAACGCGGTCTTCAACTCACGCCCATCACGCACGCGCCGCGCGACGGCGCATTGCCGCTCTCGTTCGCGCAGCAGCGTTTATGGTTTCTAGATCAATTTGACCCGGGCAACTCTTTTTACAACGTGCCGAGCGCGGTGCGCCTCTCCGGCGCGCTCGACGTGGCCGCGCTCGAACAGAGCCTCAACGAAGTCGTCAGGCGGCACGAAATCCTGCGCACCACCTTCGAGAGTACGCAAGGGCAGCCGCGACAAGTTATCGCACGCGTGCTGAAACTCTTCCTCGCGCAGGAAAATCTCCAACACCTCGACGAGAGCGAAAGACGCGCGGAGGTGCAACGGCTGGCCGTAGAGGAAGCGCAACGTCCGTTCGATCTGGCGAGTGCGCCGCTCGTGCGCGCACGCCTGTTGCAGGTTGCCGAACGCGAGCACGTGCTGCTGTTCACGATGCATCACATCATCTCGGATGGTTGGTCTGTCAACGTCCTGCTCGGAGAAGTCGGCGCTCTTTACGCGGCGTACACGCGCGGTGAACCGTCGCCGCTCGCGGAGCTTTCGATCCAGTATGCCGACTTCGCCGCGTGGCAGCGCGCGTGGTTGGACGGCGAGCAACTTGACGCGCAACTCGGCTACTGGCGCGAGCAACTGCGCGACGCCCCCGCGCTGCTCGAACTTCCCACCGACCGGACGCGCCCGCCCGTGCAAACTTATCGCGGCGCGACGGCGCGCTTCACGCTGCCGGAGAATTTATCGCAAGGCTTGCAACGCTTGAGCCGCCGCGAAGGCGCGACGCTCTTTATGACGCTCCTTGTAGCCTTCCAGACTCTGCTGCAACGCTACAGCGGGGCAATGGACGTAGTGGTGGGCACGCCGATAGCGGGGCGCAATCGCGCGGAGATAGAAGAATTGATCGGCTTTTTCGTGAACACGCTCGTGCTGCGCACGAAGTTCGACGGCGACCCAGCGTTTGTCGAACTGCTCGCGCGCGTGCGCGAGGTGTCGCTCGGAGCGTACGCGCATCAGGACGTGCCGTTCGAGAAGCTGGTCGAGGAGTTGCAGCCGGAGCGCGAGTTGAGCCACGCGCCGCTGTTCCAGGTGATGTTCTCGTTGCAGAACGCTGTGGCGGCGCGGCAGGCGCAGTTGCCGGGGTTGGAGTTGAGTTCGCTTGAAGTCGAGAGCGGCGTGGCGAAGTTTGACTTGACGCTTGGGATGAACGAGACCGTCGAAGGGCTGGCGGGACTGATTGAGTACAACACGGACTTGTTCGAGGCCGAAACCATCGAGCGGATGATCGGCCACCTGAAGACGTTGCTGGAGGGCATCGTCGCCGATCCGCAAAGGCGTGTATCGGAGTTGGCGTTGATGACGGAGAGAGAGAGTCGTCAAATAGTCGTCGAGTGGAATGAGACGCGGCGCGAGTATGCGCGCGGCGAGTGCGTGCATGAGATGTTCGAGCGTCAGGCGGAGGCGAGGCCGGAGGCTGTGGCGATTGCGTGCGAACGGAAGGAGTGGACTTTCGGCGAGGTGAACGCGCGCGCAAACAAATTGGCGCGCCGCCTGCGACAAAGCGGCGTGGGGGCGGAAGATTTGGTGGGCGTGTTGATGGAGCGGTCAGCGGAAATGTTCATCGGCCTGCTCGGCGTGTTGAAGGCGGGCGCGGCGTATCTGCCGCTCGACCCCGCCTACCCGAAGGAGCGTCTCGCTTTCATCTTACAGGACGCGCGCGTCGCACTGTTGTTGACCGAAGAACGTTTGCGGCACACGTGGTTTGAACACACGTCGCGCGTGGTTTGCGTTGACGCGGAGCGGGAGGCGCTGGTGCGTGAGAGCGGAGAGAATCTAACGCGCGCCGCGTCGGCGGATAACTTAGTTTACGTCATCTACACATCGGGTTCGACGGGAAGGCCGAAGGGCGTCTCAGTGCCGCACGGCGCTCTGGCGAATCACGCGCGCGCCGTGGGCGAACATTACGACCTACAACCCTACGACCGCGTCTTGCAATTCGCTTCGATGAGCTTCGACGTGGCGGCGGAAGAGTTGTTCGCCTCCTGGGCGCGGGGCGCGACCGTCGTGCTGATGCCGCCGGACGATTACTTGATAAAAACCTTCCTCAGAATTATCGAGGAACAGCGCGTCAGCGTCGTCAACCTGTCGGCCTCATACTGGTACGAATGGGTGGCGGCGTTGTCGCGCGGCGAGGCGACCTTGCCGCAGAGCCTTCGTCTGGTGGTGACGGGGAGCGAGAAAGTTTCGACGGCGCAGTTGGCGACGTGGCGTGAATTGGCCGGAGAACGTGTCCGCTGGATCAACGCTTACGGGCCGACGGAGGCGACGATCACGACGACCATCTTCGAGCCGCAGGGCGAACGTAAATACGAGGGCGCGGGTTCCGTTCCCATCGGTCGCCCTGTCAACAACGCGCGCGTCTATCTGCTCGACAAAAACTTACAGCCCGTGCCCGTTGGCATCGCGGGCGAGTTGCACATCGGCGGGCTGGGAGTTGTGCGCGGTTATCTCGACCGTGCCGGGTTGACCGCCGAGAAGTTCATCCCCGACCCGTTCGGCGCGTCGGCGGGCGCGCGCATGTACCGCACGGGCGATTGGGCGCGTTACCTGCCGGATGGAAACATCGAATTCCTGCGGCGCATGGATCAGCAGGTTAAAGTGCGCGGCTTCCGCATCGAGTTGGGTGAGATCGAGGCGGTGATTGCCGCGCACGCGGGCGTGCATGAAACGATTGTCGTGATGCGTGAAGACGCGCCGGAAGAGAGACGCATCGTGGCCTACGTCGTGCCGAAAAGTAAGGACGCCGTAGGAGCAGCAGCGCACGATCTGACGGCGGAGAAGCTGCGCGCTTATCTCGCCGAACGCGTGCCGAATTACATGTTGCCGTCCGCGTTCGTCCTGCTCGACGAGATGCCTTTGACTCCGAGCGGGAAGGTTGACGCGCGCGCGTTGCCCGCGCCCGAAGCCTTGAGGTCGGAGATGAACGCGAGTTTCGCCCTACCGCGTAGCCCCGTAGAGGAAGTGCTGGCGGGCATCTTCGGCGAAGTGCTCAAGCTCGAACGCGTCGGCGCGGGCGACAATTTCTTCGCGCTCGGCGGGCACTCTCTGCTAGCCACGCAGGTCGTCGCGCGTGCACGCGAAGTGTTTCAGAGGGAACTGCCGCTGCGCGCTCTTTTTGAATCGCCGACCGTGTCAGGTTTAGCCGCGCAAGTCGAAGCTCTCGACGCGTCAGTACAAACGGCGACCGCACCGCCGCCGCTTCGCCCCGTGCCGAGAGACGGGGAATTGCCGCTCTCTTTCATCCAGCAACGCTTCTGGTTTCTGCACCAGTTAATGCCCGAAAGCCCCGCCTACAACATCCCGACCGCCGTTCGTTTGAAAGGCGCGCTCGACGTGCCCGCGCTCGAACGCAGCTTCAACGAGGTCGTGCGGCATCACGAAATCCTGCGCACGACGTTCGCCACCGTCGGAGGGCGGCCTGAGCAGTTGATCGCAGACGAGTTGAAACTGGAACTGCCTTTGGTTGATCTGAGCGGGCGACCGCCGCAGGAGCGCGAGCGTGAGGCGCGCCGCCTCGCCGCAGAGGAAGCGCAGAAGCCTTTCGATCTCGCGCGCGGGCCGCTCCTGAGAACCGTTTTACTGCGACTCGACGCCGACGAGTTCATACTGCTCTTCACGATGCACCACATCGTCTCCGACGGCTGGAGCGCGGGCGTGCTGATACGCGACCTGACGGCCATCTACGAAGCCTACGCGTCGGCAAGCCCATCGCCCCTGCCCGCACTGCCGATCCAGTTCGCAGACTTCGCACACTGGCAGAGAGAATGGCTGCAAGGCGACGTGTTGGAGCAACGCCTCTCGTACTGGCGCAAACAGTTCGGCGACGGTTTGCCCGTGCTGAACTTGCCGACCGACAAGACGCGCCCGCCCGTGCCCACCGATCACGGCGCGATCCAAACGCTCGTCCTGCCCGCACAACTCAGCGCGGCGATAGAGTCGCTCGGCCAACGCGAGTCCGTCACCTTGTTCATGCTGCTGCTCGCGGCCTTCAAGGTCTTGCTGCACCGCTACACGGGACAGGCGGACATACTCGTCGGCTCGTCCATCGCCAACCGGAATCACCTAGAGACCGAAGGCTTGATCGGCCTCCTCATCAACACGCTCATACTTCGCACAAACCTCTCCGGCGACCCCACGTTCGGCGAACTGCTGGCGCGCGTGCGCGAGGCGTCGCTCGGCGCATACGCGCATCAGGATTTGCCCTTCGAGCAACTGTTGGAGGAACTGCGCGCGGACTTCGACGCGGGGGCGGCGAACGCGCCCGTGTTTCAAGTGGCCTTCCAACTCCAGAATTTCAGCATGCCGACACTGGAGTTGAAAAACTTGACGCTCAGCCCCTTCGACGTGGAAGGGCAGACGGCCAAGTTCGATCTGTCGCTCTCGATGATCGAAACGCGCGACGGGTTGGTCGCGTCTATGGAGTACAACACAGACCTCTTCGAGGCCGCGACGATCAAGCGCATGCTTGAGCATTATCGAACTTTGCTGGAAGGCATCGTCGCCACACCGGAGCAGCGCATCTCCGCGTTGCCGCTTCTGAATGATGCGGAGCGCCGTCAACTTCTGTCGGAGTGGAATCCTGACTTTGTTAGCGATGCGCCCGCCGCGTCTCTTCACCACCTGTTCGAGGCGCAGGCGAAGCGCAGGCCAAACGGGGTTGCGCTCGTCTTTGAAGATCAACAATTGACTTATGACGAACTGAACCGGCGCGCGAACAAGTTGGCGCACCACTTAAAGGATAGGGGAGTCGGCGCGGAAACGCTGGTCGCCGTCTGCGTCGAGCGTTCAATCGAGATGCTCGTAGGGATTCTGGGAATCCTCAAAGCCGGAGGCGCATACGTGCCGCTCGATCCGGCCTACCCGAAGGAGCGTCTGGCCTTCATACTCGAAGACACGCAGGCTCGCTTGCTACTCACGCAGCAAAGTCTCGTCGAAACTCTTCCCGAACACGATGCAAACGTCGTGCTGCTCGACGCCGACTGGCCGGAGATTGCCGACACCGCAAGCGACGAGAACCCGACCGGCGCGGCGGACGCCTCAGCGCTGGCCTACGTTATCTACACCTCCGGCTCGACCGGACGACCGAAAGGCATCCTCGTCAGCCACGAGAACGTAGCGCGCCTGTTGGAAGCCACGCAGATTCATTTCGAGTTTGACGAAAGCGATGTCTGGACGCTCTTTCATTCATACGCTTTCGATTTCTCGGTCTGGGAAATCTGGGGCGCGCTCGCGCACGGCGGCAAGCTGGTCGTCGTCCCTTACTGGGTCAGCCGCTCCGCCGAAACCTTCCGGCGTCTGCTCGCGTCCGAAGGGGTGACGGTGCTCAATCAGACGCCCTCGGCGTTTCGTCAACTCGCGGTGGCGGATGAGGCAGCGGGCGGAAGCTTTGATTTGAAACTACGGCTCATCATCTTCGGCGGCGAGGCGCTCGAACTGCAAAGCCTGCGTTCGTGGTTCGCGCGTCACGGCGACCGCACGCCGCAACTCGTCAACATGTTCGGCATCACCGAGACAACTGTTCACGTCACTTACCGACCTTTGACGTTGGCCGATCTCGAACTCGCTTCGGGCAGCGTGATCGGCAGGCCGCTTGAGTGTCTGCAAGTTTACCTGCTGGACGGGCGGGGGCAGCCCGTGCCCGTCGGCGTGCCCGGGGAGATTTGCGTCGGCGGCGCGGGTGTTGCGCGCGGCTATCTGAACCGCGCGGAGTTGACGGCTGAACGCTTCGTCCCGCATCCATTCGCGGCGACTGCGGGCGCGCGGCTCTACCGTTCGGGCGACCTCGCGCGCTTCCTCTCGGACGGCGACATAGAGTATCTCGGCAGGATCGATAATCAGGTGAAGGTGCGCGGCTTCCGCATCGAACTCGGAGAGATCGAGTCGGCTCTCGCCGGGCACGAGGGCGTGCGCGAGTGCACCGTCATTGCTAACAGCGATGCGAACGGCGAAACGAAACTGCTGGCCTATTTCGTCGGCGGAGGACAACACATTCCCTCCGTCACCGAACTGCGCGAGTTCCTGCAAGCGAAGCTGCCCGAACACATGATCCCTTCGGCGTTCATCGCGCTCGACGCGATGCCGCTCACGCCGAACGGGAAGATTGATCGCCGCGCCTTGCCCGCGCCCGGACACGTGCGCCCGCAGCTGGGTCGAGAGTTCGTCGCGCCGCGCACGCCGGTCGAGCAGGAGTTGGCGCAAATCTGGCGCGAACTGCTCGGCGTCGAGGAGGTCGGTATCCACGACGACTTCTTCGAGTTGGGCGGCCATTCGCTGCTGCTCACGCAACTCGCCTCCTGGATTCGCAAAGACTTTCAAGTGGAAGTGCCTCTGCGCGTACTCTTCGACACGCCGACCATCACCGACATGACGAAAGCGATTCTCGCGCGACAGGTCGAACAGGAGACGCAGACCGATCTCGCCGAAATGCTCAGTCAACTCAAGCAACTCTCGCCGCACGAAGTCAAAGCGATGCTCGAAAAGATGGGTGGCTCAAGTTGAAAATCCTCCTCACGATGAACTTGCCCTATTTTCCGATCTACGGCGGGGCGAACAAAATCAATCGCACGATTGCCGAAGGACTCGTCGGGCGAGGGCACACGGTCGAGGTGGTCGTGCCCGCGCTCGGCGTGCCCTCGCGCCTGACGCACGCGGAGTTGCTGGACGAGTTGGCGTCGGAAAACATCGCGGTCACGCCGCACGACAGACACGACACCTTCAACATAGAGGGCGTCACCGTCCACGCCGTGCGCGAGCCGACGCAACTGCGCACGTCGCTCGTCGAGCGCGTGGAACGATTCGAGCCGGACCGCGTCATCCTGTCGTCCGAAGACCCCTCGCACAACTTGTTGGACGCGCTCGTCAAAGTCTGCCCCGACAGAATCGTCTATCTCATCCACACGGTTTCGTTTCTACCCTTCGGCCCGCAAGCCTTCTTTCCGAGCCGCAGCCGCGCGAAGTTGCTCGAACGCATCCCCGCCATCGTCTCGATCAGCAACTACGTCGCGCGCTACATCAAAGAGTGGGGCAATCTCGATTCGACGGTCATCTACTGGCCGACTTACGGCGCGCCGCCCTTTCCAAACCTGAGCCAATTCGACGGCGGCTACGTGACGATGGTGAACCCGTGCGCGATCAAGGGGATTTCGATCTTCACGGCGCTGGCGCGCGCGCTGCCTGATGTCGAGTTCGCAGGCGTGCTGACGTGGGGCGCGGTTAAGGAAGATCGACTCACGCTTGAACGCTTGCCCAACGTGCGTCTGCTCGAACCGAGCCGCGACATCGACGACATCTTCGCGCAGACGCGCGTGCTCCTCATGCCTTCTCTGTGGGAAGAGTCGTTCGGCCTGACGGCGGTTGAGGCGATGCTGCGCGGCATTCCCGTGCTCGCCAGCGACATCGGCGGTCTGCCGGAGGCGAAGCTCGGCACGGATTTCCTGTTGCCCGTGCGCCCCATCGAGCGTTTCGGCGAACGCCTGAACGAAAACATGCTGCCGCTGCCAGTCGTGCCCGAACAGGACGCGCGCCCCTGGAGCGACGCGCTGCGTCTCGTCCTCTCGAATCAAAAATTCTACGAGAGACAGTCTGCCGCCGCGCGTGCCGCCGCGTTGCAGTTCGTCTCCTCCCTCAGTCTCGACCCGCTCGAAAAACTCCTGAACGAAACAAGCACACAACGGCCAGCGGGAGACGAACGACCCACAAACGCACCGGATGAAGTCAGGGACGAAAAAAAATTGCCGCGCGGCGCAGCAGAGCGCCCGTTTGAAACGGCGGGAGGTTTAGACGAACTCACGCCCGAACAGCAATCGCTGCTCATGCTCATGCTGCGCGAGAAGGCCGCGAAACAGGCGGAGGCGCAGCCGCGACAGGAACAGCAGAGCATCCGTCCCCTGCCGCGACGGGGAAGGGCGCCGCTCTCGTTCGCGCAGCAGCGTTTATGGTTTCTCGATCAATTCGAGCCGGACAGCGCTGTCTATAACATTCCCGCTGCCGTGCGTCTCAGCGGCGTGCTGGACGCGTCGGCGCTGGAACGCAGTTTCAACGAGGTCGTGCGGCGTCACGAAATTCTGCGCACGAGCTTCGCGTTAGTGGCCGGACAGCCCGCGCAGGAGATTGCGGACGCACTCACGCCGCCGTTGCCCGTCATAGACCTCTCAGGGATGGACGAAGGCGAGCGGGAAGCGGAAGTGCGTCGCCGCGCCTCCGCCGAAGCACAACTTCCTTTCGACCTCTCGCGTTCTCCGCTCTGGCGAGCCACCCTGCTACGCGTCGCAGATGACGAGCACGTGCTGCTCTTGACGATGCACCACATCATTTCGGATGCGTGGTCGATGGGCATCCTCATCCGCGAAGTGGCCGCACTCTACGAAGCCTACACGCGCGGCCAACGCTCGCCGTTAGCGGAACTGCCGATTCAATACGCGGATTATGCGCACTGGCAGCGGGAGTGGTTGGAAGGTGAGCGGCTGGAAGCGCAACTCTCGTATTGGCGCGAGCAGTTGGCTGACAGTCCTAAACTTTTGGAGTTGCCCACAGACCGCCCGCGCCCCGCCGTGCAGAGGTATCACGGGGCGAGCGTGCCGTTCACGTTGAGCCGCGAGTTGACGGAAGCGTTGCAGGAGTTAGGTCGGCGAGAAGGCGCGACGTTGTTCATGACCTTGCTGGCCGCTTTCAAAATAGTGCTGGCACGTTACGCCGAGACGCAGGATGTGGCGGTCGGGACGCCCATCGCGGGTCGCAGCCGCGCAGAGTTGGAAGGACTCATCGGCTTCTTCGTCAACACGCTCGTGCTGCGCACGGACTTGTCGGGCGACCCGACGTTCATCGAACTGCTGGGGCGCGTGCGCGAGATGACGCTCGGAGCGTACGCGCATCAGGACGTGCCGTTCGAGAAGTTGGTCGAAGAGTTACAGCCGGAGCGCGAGTTGAGCCATGCGCCGCTGTTTCAAGTCATGTTCACCTTGCAGAACGCCCCCAGACCATCGCTCGAACTCTCCGGTCTCACGCTGTCTCAGGTGGAGATGGACGCCGGGACGGCGATGTTCGACCTGTCGCTTTCGGTCGAAGAGACGCCGCGCGGCCTGTTCGGCGTGTTCGAGTACAACACCGATCTGTTTGACGCGTCCACGATCCGGCGACTCGCCGGACATTTGCAAAATCTTTTGACGGGCGTTGTCGCCGCGCCGCGCCGCCGCGTCTCGTCTGTGCCGCTGCTCGACGAAGACGAACGCCGCCTGTTGCTGTCCAAGTGGAACGCGACGCGAGAAGATTATCCTTTAGAGACGCCGCTGCACGAGTTGATCGAGGCGCAAGTCGAGCGCACGCCCGACGCCGTCGCGCTGTTTTTTGAGGACGAGCGGCTGACCTATCGAGAGTTGAACGAGAGAGCCAACCGGCTGGCGCATCATCTCAGGTCGCACGGGGTTGCGCCCGAAACGGTCGTCGGCATCTGCATGGAACGCTCGCTCGACATGGTGACGGGGCTGCTGGGAATTATGAAGGCGGGCGGCGCATATCTACCACTGGAGCCGGAGTATCCGAAAGAGCGCCTGTCCTATATGCTGCGCGACGCGCGCGTCCGCGTCATCCTCACACAGCGGAAGTTTGCGGAGGACCTGCCCGCGCACACGGCGCGAGTCGTCTGCGTCGAAACGGACGGCGACGAGATCGCGCGCGCGCGTATACGCAATCCGGCGAGCGGTGTCGCGGCCTCGAACCTCATCTACATCATCTACACTTCCGGTTCGACGGGCGAGCCGAAGGGCGCGATGCTCGCTCATCGCGGCGTGTCGAACTGCCTGCACTGGATGCAGCAGCGACACAGGTTGACGGCGGAGGATCGCGTGTTGCTGAAAGCGCCGCTCAGCTTCGACTCTTCCGTCTGGGAACTGTTCTGGCCTTTGATGGTGGGGGCGGGCGTGGTCGTGGCGCGAGCCGGAGAGCAACGCGACAGCGCGTACCTCGCGCAGTTGATCGCGCGGCGTCGCGTGACCACGGTGCATTTCGTGCCGAGCATGTTTCAAGTCTTCCTCGAAGAGAAGAATCTGGAAGCCTGCGACTCGCTGCGGCATGTCGTGTGCGGCGGCGAGGCGCTTCCGGTCGCGAGCCTCGCGCGATTCTACGGGCGGCTCACGGGCGAGTTGCACAACTTCTACGGCCCGACGGAAACCTCCATCGGCTCGATTGATTACATCTGTTCCGAACGAGACGTTGACAGGTGGATCGTCCCCATCGGTCGCCCGATTGCCAACACGGAGTGTTACCTGCTCGACGCGAATCTACAGCCCGTGCCCGTCGGAGTTCCCGGCGAGTTGTACACGGGCGGCGTCGGCTTAGCCAGAGGCTATCTTAAGCGCCCCGCCTTAACCGCCGAGAAGTTCATCCCGCATCCCTTCTCGGACGAGCCGGGCGCGCGGCTTTACCGTACGGGCGACCGTGCGCGCTTCCTGCCCGACGGCCAGATAGAGTTTCTTGGCCGCGCCGATCATCAAGTGAAGCTCAGAGGCTTGCGCATCGAGTTGGGCGAGATCGAGGCGGCGCTCTGCAAACATCCGTCGGTGCATGACGCGGTCGTCGTCGTGCGCGAGGACGTACCCGGCGATAAGCGTCTGGTCGCCTATCCGGTTTTCAAATCGGGGGCGGCGGCTGCGGTGCCCGCGTCCGAACTGCGCCTCTTTTTGAAAGAGACGCTGCCCGACTTCATGCTGCCCTCGGCCTTCGTCGCGCTCGATAAAATTCCTCTGACGCACAACGTCAAGATTGACCGCCGCGCCCTGCCCACGCCCGATACTACAGCGCGTCGTGATGCGTGCGACAGTTACGTCGCGCCGCGTACGCCGCACGAGTTGATCGTGGCGTCCGCGTGGTCGCAGGTGCTCGGCGTCGAAGTGGTCGGCCTTCACGACAACTTCTTTGAACTGGGCGGCCATTCGCTGCTGGCGACGCAGGTGATGAGCCGCTTGCGCGAAAGTTTTCAACTCGAACTGCCTTTGCGCGCACTCTTCGAGTCGCCCACGGTCGCAGAGTTGGCGCGGCGAGTGGAG
>DATHBB010000033.1:0-12708 GCA_035296385.1 Pyrinomonadaceae bacterium
GGAGTTGGAGTTGGGAGAGTTGAAGTTGAGTTATTTAGGACACGGGGGGGAGGCGGTGAGGTACGACCTGACTTTGTGGGTGTGGGAGAGTGCGGAGGGAGGGACGAGCGTGCAGTGGAGGTACAACACGGATTTGTTCACATATGAGGAGGTGGCGGGGTTGCAGGGGCAGTATGAAGCCTTGCTCTCTCACATCGTCGCGCAGCCGGAAACGACGCTGGATAATTTAGAGATGCTCACCCGGGCGGAGAAAGAGCAGCAGCAACAGTTGAAACTGGCGCGTGAAAAATCCAGCCAGCGCAAACTGGCGGCGCTCAAGAGCAAGCCGGTCAAACCGGCGAAGGTGATCGCTTAGATAGTTCTCTCGTGTCTGGAAATCACGATGCGGAAACGGCATCGAGCTAAAGGAAGAATAGGGGAAGCATTATGAATGAATCAGTAGTCGCTACTAATAGCTTTAAGAAATTCAAGACGACCAAGCCGCAGGTTTTCCGCGTCTCGCAGGAGCGCTTGATTAAGACCGGCTATCTGGAGGGGGAGGGAAGCTTCCCGCTGGTGATCGAGCCGGAGGTCGAAAACTTGAATGTCCTCGAATGGGTGGCGAGCCAGCGCGAGATGGTCGAGCGTGAGTTGTTGAAGCACGGCGCGATCCTGTTCCGCAATTTCAAGATTGAAGGGGTGTCGGATTTCGAGCAGTTCGCGCGCACGCTGACGCCGCAGTTGATGAATTACAAGGAGCGCGCCGCGCCGCGCAGCGAAGTGGGGAGCAACGTCTATACTTCGACGGAGTTTCCCGCAGATCAAACGATTCCCTTGCATCACGAGATGGCATACACGCACAACTGGCCTATGAAGTTGTGGTTCAACTGCGTGCTGCCAGCCGAGAGCGGCGGCGCGACGCCCATCACGAGCGACCGCAAGATCATCAATTTGATCGCGCCCGACATCAAAAAGAAGTTCATCGAGAAAGAGGTCATGTACGTGCGCAACTACGGCGAGGGCGTGGACATGCCCTGGCAGGTAGTTTTTCAGACCACTGATCGCGCGGTGGTCGAGGAATATTGCCGCAACGCCAACACGGAAGTGGAATGGCGTGACGGCAACCGCCTGCGCACGCGCCAGAGGCGTCAGGCCGTCGCCACGCATCCGAAGACGGGAGAGACCGTCTGGTTTAATCACGCGCACCTGTTCCACGTCTCAAACCTTGAGCCGCAAGTGCGCGAGGCTCTGCTGTCCGAGTTCAAAGAGGACGAACTGCCGCGAAACGCTTTTTACGGAGACGGCACTTCGATCGAGACCGAGGTGCTCGACGAGATTCGCGACCTTTATCACAGAGAAGCCGTGATCTTCCCGTGGCAGCGCGGCGACATCCTGATGCTCGACAACATGCTCGCCTCGCACGGGCGCGAGCCTTTCGTCGGCGACCGTAAAGTGATCGTTGCGATGGCCGAACCTTTCCTCGATAATCAGTGCATCTCGGACGTGTGAGACAGGGCGGCGCGGCAAAATGGCTGAACGGGACGGCCCCCGCGCCCGCCAGGCTCACGGCATGAAGCAGCAGGAGCAGCGTCTTTGAAACCCACTTCCGCGTCTTCGATTGTCAGGCCGCATCTGTGGCTGCGCGCGCAGGAGTGCGTCCTGCCCGAACGCGATGAGGTGCACGTCTGGCGCGCTGATTTGAATCAGGGGGATTCGACCGTTCGCGCCTGTTACGAACTACTCAGGCCGGACGAGCGGCAGAGGGCTGACAGATTTCATTTCGCGCGAGACCGCGAACATTTTACGGTCGCCAGAGGGGTGCTCAGGCAAATACTCGGCGGCTATCTCGGCAGCGCGCCGGAGCAGGTTCGCTTCGCTTACAACAAGTACGGCAAACCCGCGCTCGCAGACGACGGCGGCGACGTTAACGAACTGTTATCCTTTAACGTCTCTCACTCGAAGGGAATCGCGCTCTACGCCGTCGCCGGAGGGCGCAGAAGAGTAGGTCTGGACATCGAACATCTGAGAGAAGACTTCGACAGCCTCACACTCGCCGAGAGATTTTTCTCCCCTACGGAAGTGGCGGCGCTGCGCGCTCTCCCGGCGGAGCAGCAGCGCGTGGCGTTTTTCAATTGCTGGACGCGTAAGGAAGCATACATCAAAGCGCTCGGAGAGGGTTTATCGCATCCTTTGGACAAATTCTCCGTGTCGCTCGCCCCGGGCGAACCGGCGGCGCTTTTAAGCACGGACGATAATCCGCAGGAAGCCTTGCGCTGGTCGTTCGTTGAATTATCTCCGGGCGACGGATACGTGGCCGCGCTCGCGGTCGAAGGAGACGCGCCGCCGCTCGTTAGTTGCAGGCAATGGCTCGAAGAATTTTCGCGGAAAACCCTGCGGGCTCCGATGGTATCTTAGTAATGTTTCGCAACTCTGGAATCTTCGAGGCAAATCTACGGGAGAAGACCGGATAGATCGGGAGGGAAGTTGATGCAGATAATTTTTCGACGCAAGAATTTCAGACAGTTGATTTTCACCATCACTCTGCTTTTGAGTTACGGCACGCTCCCCGCTCAAATTCGTGCCATGACGACGGGAGATGATCAGGAGACGAGGCGCAGTCGTAAGGTAGAAGACGTGCGTAAGTTAGAAGACGTGCGGCGGATTTACGTCGGCGAGATGGGCGAGGGCGACGAGGCGAAGCGTTTCCGCCTCCTGCTCGAAGATGAACTTGCGAAGAAGGACTTCACGGTCGTCAACCGCGCAGAGGATGCGGACGGCGTGCTGACCGGCGCGCTCTCGGTCCGCGTGCACGATGAAAAAACGCGCGCGCGCGTTTACGTCACCCTTCACACGCCCGACGGCGAACGCCTCTGGGGCAAGGATTTCGGCAGCAAGATTTTCAAGATTTCCATACGCACTTCCGACCCCGTGAAGATGCGCGCGGAGGATGTCGCCGACGGCCTGAGGGACGAATGGAAGAAAGCGGCCAAGAACGCCGGTAGATACTGATCAAGCACTCACCGCCGAAGAAAACGCGGAAGTATGAACGCGGAACGATGAAGTAAAAGCTGTCAGTAGTCCGTAGTCAGTTGTCCGTTGTTTAGTGGCAATCGCACAAGTTGCTAAAGACGGTCTTGAACAACTGACAACTGACTACTGACAAAGAACAGCCTTTCATTCATCGTTCCGCGTTCATACTTCCGCGTTTCTTTTCTCTGTGCGGTGAGTCTTACTTGTTAGTCAGCGGTCGCGTCGCGGCCTGTGATGCGTGTGTAGAGTTCGGGTTCGGTCGGGCCTTCGGTGTTGATGACGAGGACGCGTGAGGGCACATCGAGTCCGCTCGCCGCGCGCAGCGGTCGCAGCGCTTCGTCTTTCAGGACGGCAAGCAGCGCTGCCAGCCCGCACGCTCCGGAAGCGCCCGCAGCGATGCGCGGGTCGGGGTTGACGGGATGGGCTAACTCTCGCATCGCCGCTTCGCACCACTCGTCGCCGATGGCGACAAAGGCGTCGGCGGTCGCGGCCAGCGCAGGCCACGCGAGCGGCGAGATTTGACCGCAACGCAGTCCCGCCATCATCGTCTCGAAAGGACCATTCACGACGACGGCACGACCGGCACGAGTTGACTCCATGAGGCACGCGGCGCTCGAAGGCTCGCACACGATGAGGTACGGTCGCCGCGCGGCGAAACGCTGGTAGAACCAACTCGCCAAACTGCCCGCCAAACCGCCGACGCCGGCCTGCACCAGCACCACTTCAGGCGGCTCGTCGTTCCCCGCCCATTGTTCTTCGGCCTCCGCGAAGAGTCTGGTGTAGCCGGCCATGATCAGGCGCGGAATCTCCGTGTAACCATGCCATGAAGTGTCGGAGACGATCATCCACCCGTGACGCGTCGCGTCTAGCGCCGCCTGCCGCACGGCCTCGTCGTAGTTGCCCGCCACGACGACGACCCGCGCGCCTTCGCCTTCAATCGCCTCGATGCGCGAGGGCGCGGCGCTTTCCGGCACGTAAATGATCGCCGCGAGATCGTTGCGGGCGGCGACGTGTGCGACAGCCCGCCCGTGATTGCCTTCCGTCGCGCAGGCGAGCGTCGAGCCGTGCTTGAGACGCCCCGCGCTCAGCAGGCGATGCACGGCATAAGAGACGCCCAGAATCTTAAACGAGTTGAGATTGAAGCGGGCTGACTCGTCCTTGAGCAGTATGTCTCGTTGATTCAACTTCGCGGCTAACGCGCCGAGATGCACGAGCGGCGTGGGCAGCAGGTCGGCGCGCGTTTGAAAGAAGTCGTTGACCGATTGAAAGTCGTCGGGCGTAAATAAACCGGGATAGACAGTTTGAGTGCGCGCGCGCGGGTTGAGTAGGTATTGGCTTGAAGGCACTGGAGAAGTTGTCTGCTTTTAGTTGAAACGGCGGGGCGACTCTATCATAAAAACATAGCGCCGCCCCACCGTTTGAAATTTACGTTTTCGCCGTCTCAAGAGCCGGGCAGAAACGAAGGGATGATCGTGCCCATGCCTTGCTCCAATCCTTGCCTTCGCACGAACTCGCTCAACGCCAGATCGAGCACGCCCAGTCCGAACGGGCTGAAGATGCTGATGCTGTCCTTGTCTCTGCGAGCCGGAGCGACGCCGCGCAGAATGTCCGCGAGCGTGCAGCGCACGAAATCTCTGTGGCCGGTCAATTGCTCCGCGAGGTGTATGGAAGTTTCCGCGCGCGCGACGTGATCCACGTCGTCCACCACGTTGTCGCCTGTGAGAATTGCCTCCGGCGTGATGTCGCGTAGCGAGATGTGCAGAATCGTGGTCGCGGGGGCGCACATCGAAAGGTCGGAGATGTGCGGCTTGAGCGCCGTCGTCGCCAGCGAGACGAGAGACGAACTGCTCAAGGCCGCCTGCATGTCCGTGACGACCTCCACCGCGATCCCTTCAAACGTCGCAAGGCATCTCTCTTTGAACTGTTCCGCGCGTTGCGCGTCCAGGTCGAAGACAAAGAGACGTTTGATCTCGGGGCAGGCCGCGAGCAGAAATCTGGCGATCTCGAAGTTGATGACCCCCAGGCCGACGAGCGATGCGGAATCGTCTCCTGCGCCGACAGCACCGTCACGCAAGCGTTGCGCGGCCAGAGCAGCGCTTGCCGCCGTTCGCTTCGCGCTGATGAGCGAGCCTTCGATGAGGGCTTCGGGTCTTCCGGTCTCCGTCGAGTTTAAGAGCACGGCGGCGGAGGCGCGTTCCAGTCCGCGCTCCAGATTGCCCGGAAAAGACGAAATCCACTTGATACCGGCCACGCTGAAGTCCGCACCGAGATAGGCGGGCAGGGCGATGATGCGGTTGCGCGGCTGGTCCGGAAAACGTAGAAAAAGGGAATGGGGGAGCGAGCTTTCATTCTCCGCGTGTGCCGTGTAGGCGCGGCGGACGGTCTCGATGATTTCTCGCTCCCGCCCGCCCAGCAGTGAATCCACCTCGCTCCCCTTAAGGATTAATAGATCGCCGTCGCGCATGCTTGAGGCTCCATGAAGGGTTGCATCGGCGTCGGCGCCAATTCCCAGAGGTAAGAGACATCGCCGAAATGGTCGTTGACCCAGGTGTCGGAATAGATGGTGTCGAGATAACGCTCGCCGCGATCAGGCAGAATCATCACGCAAGTAGAACCCGGCGGGATGTCATGCCTGACCTGATCGACGGCCATCAGCACCGCGCCCGAAGAGCCGCCCGAGAGGATCGCTTCGTGGCGCGCCAGCTTGCGGCAGCCGATCACGCAATCTATGTCGCGCACGTGTATGGACCTGTCCGCCAGCCCTTCGCGGAACAGGCGCGGTTGCACCGACGCGCCGTGACCCGGGATCAGGCGCTTGGCCGACGTGCCTCCGAAAATCACGCTGCCGACCGCATCGACGGCGTAAATTTTCGTCTTCAGTTTGTTGTCGCGGACGTACTCGGCGCAGCCGCGCATCGTTCCGCAAGTGCTGGTGGCGCAGAAGAGATAATCGACGTTGCCGTCCATCGCCGCGACGATCTCGCTCATCGTGTCGTAATGCGCGCGAGCGTTGTCCTGATTCTCGTACTGGTTCGGCCAGAATCCGTCCTCGACTGAGGCCATGAGAGATTTGACGCGCTCGATGCGCGCCTGCAAGTACTCGCCCGTCGTCGGGTCAGGCTCGGCCACCAGATCGACTTCCGCGCCGTAAGCGCGCAGGAGGCGTATGTTCTGTTCGGTCGTCTTGGGGTCAACGACGCAGATGAAGCGCAGGCCGTAATATGAGCAGGCTTGCGCCAGACCGATTCCCATATTACCCGAACTCGATTCGATGACGACCGTGCCGTTGCGCACCGCGCCCGATTCGAGTCCTTTCCTGATGATGTTGATGGCGGGGCGGTCTTTCATGCTGCCGCCCGGGTTGAGGGATTCCAGTTTGGCGTAGAGGTGAAAGTTGAGGTCGGGGAAGACACGGTTTAACCTGACTATCGGCGTGTTGCCGATAACGCATAGGATATTGTCATTCATTGTCTTTACACTTTCCCAACGCTCCGGCTGTGGGGGCCCGTGAGCGTTGTTGGCTCGTAGTGTTGTTTGGGGCTGGTAATGTTACCGGCTGGCGTGTTGGTCCATCTCTTTGCGCAAGCTGAGCGGCCTCATATCAGTCCAGACTTCTTTGATATGAGCGAGGCATTCTTCTTTCGTGCCCTGCTTGCCCGCGTCGTTCCAACCGAGCGCGTTCTCGCGGTCGGCAGGCCAGATGGAATATTGCTCTTCGTGGTTGACCACGACCTTGTAGGCGGTGCGGTCAACTGGCTCGTCTCGGGTCATCTTTTGGCTCCTTGGGGGTGAATCCGGCATGTCGGCTGACAAAATGCGTCAAAGGGGATGTCAGCCGAAAGACCGTTTGGGGGTTTTCTTACTCTTGCCGCTACCGCCTCGGGGGAGACAGGCAGCGGCGTTTAATACTTTTCGGGGGAACTACTACTTCAACTATTGCTACTACTATCGCGGCGAGCGCGCCGCCGTCTCCTGCATCTGCTTGAGAACTTTCTCCGCCTCTGCTAATCCGGTATCTTGCCGACGCCGGAAGTCGGCCAGCGTGAGCTTGAGCGGCGTGTCCGGCACAACGCCCAGACCTTCCAGCGTGCGCCCTTTCGCCGTCACGAAACTCACCTCGCTGACGGAAAGCTCGCCGCCGCCTTTCAGTTCTCTGTGATCGAGCACGCCGAGCACGCAGCCACAGGATTGCGTTCCCACAACCCGCGCGCGGCCATGTTCCTGTAGCGCGCCCGTGATCAACTCCGAGGTGCTGCCCGTTCCCTCGTTGACGAGGATGACGACGGGACCGGAGTAGAGTTGCCCGCCCGTGCGACCCGCCTCGAAGACCTTCGGCAGACTCACCAGCCCGAAGAGCGCCGAGGGAGGCTTGCCCGTTCTGGTGACGATGCGTGCCACGGGCGTTTTCTCGTTCAGGAAGTAACCGGCGATACGCATGCCTTCTTCGCCGTCGCCGCCTCCGTTTGCGCGCAGGTCTAAGACGAGTCCGGGCGCATCCTTGAATTTCTCCAGCGCCTCCTTGACCTGCTTGCCGACCGGCGAGCGGAAGCGTGTGAACCTGATGTAAGCGTAACCGGAGGGGAGCAGGCGCGCCGTGAATTGCGGCTCCGCAGAAATCGTGCGGCGCATGAGCGAGACTTCCAGGGGCGTGCCGTCGGCGCGCACGAGTCCGAGCGCGAGCGGCGTGTTCGGCTCTCCGGCGATGAGTTTGAGGTAGGAGAGAATGCGCGACGCGCGCTCGGAGGAAGACGTGCCGACCTCGCGGCGCGCTTCGGCCAACGCTTGAGTGACGGGGCGACCGCCGACGGTGCGCACGACCATGCCCGCTTCGACCCCTGCGCGCGCCGCGTCGGAATCGGGCGTCACGTCGAAGACGACCGGCGTTCCTTCGATTTCGTAAACGATGACTCCGGCACTTGTCGCGACCCTCTTCTTACGCTCTGCGCGCTGTCGCGGACTCCGCACGCGCGTGTGCGAGTCGCGCAATTCTCCCGTCATCTGGTTGAGCACTCTATAAAATTCTTCATCGCTCTCGACGCCTTCTACGCGCGGTCGGTAGCGCTCACGCACGTCCTTCCACGCGACGCCGTTGAAAGACGGGTCGTAATACTTCTCGTCAATCGTTGACCAGACCTCTTCGAAGATTTCGATTCTGGCGGCGCGGGAAAGCGTCGAGGGTGCGTCTGCCTTTCGTGTCGGCTGCGCGACGCGGTCCGTCGTCTGTTGCGCTTGCCCTGCGGCGGCGCACACGCACAACGAGAGCGACATCAGCAGGAGCGTGTGCCTCAGAGCGCGCGTCGGTGGTACGAATAATTTGAACATTTTCTTTAACTCTCGAACTTCGGAACAATTGTCATGACGCGGGGGACGCTTGCAGTTGCGGCGTCGCGGCGGTAGCACCGGCGACGGCGCGTTCGGCGCGTGAGGATGAAGGCGACGCTTCTCCCCGTTCCGCTTTCGCCGACAACTGCTGTAACTCGCGTCCGAGCGACGCGAGCAGCAGGTGTTGCGCCGTGTGTATGAAGAAGTGATCGCCCGGGAGCATACGCAAAACGAAAGGGCCTCCGGTGTGCGCGCCCCAGCCTTCGAGCCTCTCGCGGCCAATGTCCGGGTCTTGCATGCCGCCGAAGGCCGTGATTGGACAGTCGAGCGCAGCGCCGTGCGTGTAGCTGTAGGTTTCGCAGACGGAAAAATCGGCGCGCAGCACGGGCAGCATCATCTGCATCAGTTCCTCGTTCTCCAGAGCCTCTCTCGGCGTCCCGTTGAGCCTGCGCAACTCTTCTATAAACTCCGCTTCGGGCAGAAGGTGAATCGGTCTGGAAGCGCTTTGCAGCCTCGGCTCGCTGCGCCCTGAGACGAACAGTTGCGACGCATGAAGGCCGTACTCGTCGCGCAGATGACGCGCCATCTCGAAGCTCGTGATCGCGCCCATGCTGTGGCCGAAGAAGGCGAAGGGGCGGTCGAAGAGTGGAAGCATCTCGCGCGCCGCCTGACGCACGAGCGGCTGCAAACTCGTCGCCAGAGGCTCGCGCAGACGCGTGCCGCGACCGGGCAGTTGAACGGCGCAGACATCGACCTCCGCGAGCAGGCTCGCAGCCCAACTACGGTAGATGGCCGTTCCGCCTCCGGCGTAAGGGAAGCAGAAGAGACGCAACGTCGCCTGCGAATTGAGGCGGCTGGAGGCCAGCCAGCGGTTAGTTGTTGCGGTAGTTGTGGTTCGGCTCGTCATATTCAATCTTTCCGTAATCGAGTTTCACGATGCGGTCGGCGACGTGGTAGTAGTGATCGTCGTGGCTGATGACGACGACGGTTTTACCTCTGGCCTTCAACTCGGGAAGCAACTGGTGATAGAAAATCTCTTTGAAGACGGGGTCCTGGTCGGCAGCCCACTCGTCGAAGACGTAGATGGCGCGGTCTTCCAGATAGGAAGTCAGGAGGGCGAGGCGCTTGCGCTGACCGCGCGAAAGCTCTGTGGTGGAAATCTGGCCGTCCTGAATGGAGAGCTTGTGATCGAGTTGCAGCTTGGCGAGATAGGCGCGCGCGCGTTCGTCGAGGTTGCTGCGGTCGAGACCGAAGAACTTGTCGAAGAGGAAGAACTCCGAGAAGACCGCAGAGAAATTCTGCCGGTAAGAGTCTCTGTTTTCGTTGGTGACGGGCTTGCCGTTGAGTTGAATCTCGCCGTCTTCGGGGGTGTAGAGTCCGGTCAACAACTTGGCGAAGGTCGTCTTGCCGCTGCCGTTGCCGCCGATTAAGAGCACGAGTTCGCCGGGCTTGAAGGTTAAGTCCACGGGGCCGAGCATGAAGCGGCGGTCTTCCTGTTCCTGATAATAGCTGTGCGTGACGCCCTTCAGGTTAAGCTGCTGCCATGTCTGCATGGCCTCTTCCTTCGGAGTCTCTTCCTCCTGCGTCGTGGCGTCTTTGAGCGAGGCCATCGTCAATCCCAACTCTTCCACTTTGCGCAGGGAGATGTCGGCGCGTGCAAACATCGGCACGATGTTGAGCAGCATGATGATGGGACTGCGCATGAAGAGGAAGGTGATGGTGTAGCTGGCGAGCGTCTGCGTGCTGACGCCCGACCATTGCGTGTAGACGAGCAGGCCGATGATGATGAAGTAGAGCGCCTGCGTCCAACTGTTGGCGATTGACCCGATGTTTCGCCCGACGACGTTGTGCTCGCGGTAGGCTTCGGCGGTCGGCTCAAGGCTCTCCGCGTAGAAGGCGTCGCGGCGCGTGCGGTGCAGCTTCAACTCCTTGTTGCCGTCGGTCAACGCCTGAAAATGTTTGAGCAGGGAATCGGACTCCTCGCGCGCCATCCTCAGGAAACGCTTGGCTCTGCCCTGCAACAACTCGACGCTGACGACGGCGACGATGAGCACGACGACGAGCGGCAGCAGCAAGGTCAGAGAGAGGAAGCCCAGGTAGACCAGACACCCGAAGAGCACCGTGAGGTTGATGCTGAACAGGGGGAGGTACATGATCGCACGGGATATGGCCGGGATGTCTTCCGTCAGCGTCACCATCAGGCGGTGCGTGCCGATCTCTTCCAACTGGCGCAAGGGGGCGGTGAGCATCTGCTTGCACAGGCGCATCCTCAACTCGAAGAGCGACTGTTCCGACACGCGGTTGAGCACCCATTCGGAAATGAGGTTCGTCGTGAGCAAGAGCGCCACCAGCGCTACGAAGAGCCAGATGCTGCTGGCCGCCGGAGACCCCGCCTGACTAAAGCGTGCGTTGACGAGCGCGATGAGAATGGCGCTGCTCGCGCCGCCGACGACGCTGACGACCGCCGCGAGGACGACCTTGGCCGGTGCATTTCGTAAAAGAAATAAGATTACTTTCATAGTTGTACTTTCAAATCCTTGCCTGACTCAGACAGTTTCCGAGTTGTTCGGCGAGTGTCCTGACGTGCGGCTCGCGCAGCATCGAGAAGTGATTTCCGGCGACCGTGTAAACCTCTACACCTCCGTCGGCCATTTGACTCCAGCCGCGAGTCGCATCCTCCGCATACGCGTCCTGCCGCTCCTCGGCCTTGAAGAGAAGCACGCGGCCAACACGCGCGGCCTGCGGAACGTAGCTGCGCATCGCGCGCAAATTGTTTTGATAGACCTTCAGGAAGCCCTCGAACTGCGACAAGCCTATGTTCGAGGTGATGATTCCGGCCTCGTGCGCCAGTCCGAGTAGGCAGGCCAGTTGCTCTTCGGGCGCGCGCTCAAGCATCTCTTCGGGAACGAGACCGAGTTGTTCCGGCGTGATCCCCAAGTCGAGAGCAAAGTTGATCATCGAAGCGGCATCCATAGACGGCGACGCATCCTGCGGTCCATGCCCCGTCACCGCCACGCTGGAATCCAACAGGGCAAGCATGGCTACTTCCTGACCCTGTTCGTTTAGTTGACGCGCCATCTCGAAAGCCACGACGCCGCCCATAGACCACCCGCCCAACATGTACGGCCCTTCCGCCTGAACGGCGCGCATGGCCTCTATGTAGAGAGTCGCCATCGTTTCGATTTCCGACGGCAGCGGCTGCTCTCCGTCGTGCAGCCCCTGCGACTCGAAGGCATAGAAAGGCTGATCTTGTCCCAGATGCCTCGCCAGAGAGACGTAGCACAGGGCATTTCCCCCGACCGGATGGACGAAGAAGAAGGGAGTCTTCGTACCATCGGGTTGAATGTTCACGAGCGAGCCTTGTGGCGACTCTTCGCGCCGCCCTCTACGAACCAAGGCGGCCTGCGCCTCAATCGTCGCCCCCTGAAAGAGCGACGCCAGCGGGAGCTTCAAGCCGAACTGCTGTTCCACTCCGGCCATCAGACGAACCGCCAGCATGGAGTGTCCGCCCAGTTCGAAAAAGTTCTCCTTCACGCCGAGCATACGCACGCCCAGCACGCCCTCCCACACACGCGCGAGTTGAAGCTCCACAGCATCTCGCGGAGCCACATACGCCTCTTCCTTCCCGCGCTTGCCGCGTTCGATTTCGGGCAGCGCACGCTTATCAACTTTGCCGTTCGGCGTCAGCGGCAAGCGCTCCAACACGACGAAGGCCGAAGGGATCATGTACTCCGGCAAACGCTCTTTCAGATATGCCCTCAACTCGACGCCAATCGCTTCACCGCTTTCACCGTCAACGGTCAGGTATGCGACGAGGCGTTTATCGCCCTCCGCATCCTCGCGCGCCATCACGATGCACTCTCTCACCGCCTCGTGCTCCACCAGCCGCGACTCGATCTCGCCCAACTCGATACGAAAGCCCCTGACTTTCACCTGATGATCGAGGCGACCTAGAAACTCTATCTCCCCGTCCGGCTGATACAGCGCGAGGTCGCCCGTACGGTACATACGCGCCCCCGCCATCGTGCTGTACGGGTTCGGCACGAACTTCGCCGCCGACAATTCAGGGCGATTCAAATACCCGCGCGCCAGCCCATCACCGCCAATATAAAGCTCACCGGCCACGCCCACCGGCACCACTCTCATCCCCTTATCCAACACATACACCTGCGTGTTCGCTATCGGCCTCCCAATCGTCGGCTCCCCCTCGCACTCTCTTCCTATCGCCGTGTAAGTCGAGTAAGTCGTGTCCTCGCTCGGCCCGTAGAGGTTCAACACCCGCTCCACGCTCGCCTGCTCATATAACTGCCGCACCAGCGCGCCCTTCAACGCCTCTCCCGCCAGGTTAATGCTCCGCACTGTTGACGGGATGCGCCC
>DATHBB010000034.1:0-12734 GCA_035296385.1 Pyrinomonadaceae bacterium
CACGAACTCCGCGCCCTTGACGATGTTGGCCTGACCTTCAACCGAAGCCTGGGATTTGCTCGTTGGGACTTCTACCTGCTGCTCCTGCCCCGCCCCGTGCGAGATGAGGGGGAGGCTCGCGGCAACCATAAACAGACCGACGACGAGGGAGAAGCGGCGTGCGCGGCGTGCGCGGCGTGCCGGATTCCGGCCTAACGGGGAACGAAACATCTGTAATTCTCTCCTGTATGAAAAAACGCGCGCTTGAAGGTGTTGAAAGAACGCGCGCCCGGCGATTCGTCGAAAGCTGAAATGTGCAACTGTGGGGGTTGTCCGGCGAAAGCTCTGTTCAAAGAAATTGAACTCCCCTTCTGATGCCTTCCGACGGGTCAAAAGATGTACGCGCGCGCAATATTTTTCGGATGTTTCGGGGCTGTTTTCGGTCTGTTTCGGGGCTGCGGAGCGGCTGTTTTCAAGTTGAAGTGCGGCGCGTCGGGCTAGCGGAAGTTTTGCCCGATCTGCTCCGTGCCGAACGTGCCGATGCCGTTCAGGCGAAAGCTGAAGACGACGCGATTCTCTTTACGCAGGCCGACGTTGAAAAACGTGTCCTGAATGGTCACGGCGCAGCAATCCCAACTGTAGCCGAGCGTGAAAGTCGAACTGATGAGAGGAGAGTTTTTGCCCGGTCGGTTCTGGAAATCGAAGAACACGGACGCGCCGCCGAACAGGCCGCGCTCGCGGTTGCCGACGAACAGATAAGGGCTGTATTGCGAGCCGCGCAAAGTGCCCGCCTCCTTGCCGCGCGCGTCCGCGAACCGGCTGAGCGAAGGCGCGAGCGAGATGGCGCGCGTGTAGTAAAAGGTCTGTATGATCTGCACGAGCTTGCGGTTGAGCGAGAAGTTGACGACGAGGTCGCGCACGCCGCCGCCCTGCACGTCGAGGTTCGTGCGCACGTCCGCCGACAGATTCGGGTGCGGTCGGTAGCGCGCCTCTACGTTCACGGGCGAGAAGCGGCGGGGGATGCCGCCGTAGGTGAAACCGGAGAAAGTGTTGATCGGGTAGAACTGGTTGCGCCGCCCCGCGAGGAGCGCGCCGCCGAAAAAGGGATCGAAGAAGTACTTGCCGCGCACCGTGATCGATAACACCTCTTCGGGACGCGAAGCGACGGGCGCGCCCGTCTGCTGTTGCTGCTTCTCGCCGCCCGCGCTTTCCGCCGCAGTCTCTTTCGCCGCGCCGTTAGCGCCGTTAGCGCCGTTCGCTGCTGCCGGAAGCGGCGTCTTGCCGCTGACGTTCTCGGTCGAGTGGCGTTTGAAGAAGCGGTTGACGATGCCGTATTCGATCTCGTTCGTGTCGGCGATGGCGTCGGTCGCGTCGAATCGTATGATGCGCGGAAAATTGTTGATGCCGGTAATCTTTCGATAAGTGACGTAAGGCTCGACGACGTGGCGGAAACGCAGGGAATTGTCGCCCCTGTAGAAGTTGCGCGCGAGCGCGGGCGGGCGCACGTCGAAACGCATTTCGGCGTAGGCGCGCGACACGTCGCGGCCAAGCACGAGGCGCGTCAGCGGGTCAATCGAGTTCGAATAATAAGTGGCGCGCAAACTGGCGGTCGTCGTCGCAGACCAGCCGTCGAAATAGAGCGGCACGCTGAACTGCGGGTTCACGTCGAGCCGCTGCACGACCGAAGGCGTAATGAGAGGGCTGCCGCCGTCCGTCTCGCGCACGAAGGTGGCGAGATCGTCAACGGTCTCCTTGCGGCTCACGCCTTCGAGCGCGCCCTCGAAAGAAAAATAGACGGGCAACTTCTCGAAGAAGCTCAAGGGCGAAGGGCGCTTCTGCACTTCGATGCTCGGCAGGTTGCGTATGCGTATGCGCGAGTTCGGAAGCGATGTCACCTGATTGCGCGCCAGCACGTTCAGACTGTAATCGCCCGCGTTCTTGTTGACGAAGACCTGCGAGCGTTCTTCGGGAGAGATGGCCTGCTGGATGTTGTCGGAGAAGACCTGCCGGAAGGCGAGGTTGGAAGTGATGTTAACGTCGGCGGCGGCGAGAAAGCCGTTCGGGAAATAATGCACGCCGTCCGCGTAGAAACTCGACCCGCCCTGATTCGGGTTCTCCGCGCTCTCCTTCGGGCCGAAGATGCGATCCTTGACGGTGTAGAACCCGAGGTTGAAGTAGGAACGCGAGTTGGCGCGCGTGCGCAGGTCTGCGCCGAACCCGAGGCCGCGCTGCGAGAAGTAGTCGTTGCTCAAAGTCACGTCGGCAGAACGACCGAGCGTTTGGTAGTAAGCGTTCGAGACGCGGAAGCCTTTTTTACCTGAACCGCTGAAGGTCGGCGTCAAGAAGCCGGAGGCGCGGTCGCGCTTCTTGATCGAGATGGAGGCGTAAGGCATCGGGATGATCGTAACGCCCTTCACTTTGAACTTCGGGTTGCGCGCGCGCACGCGGTCGTTCAGGGTGATAACGGTGCGCTTGGCCGTGAAACTCCACTTCGGCGTCTCCTCGTCGCAGGCCGTGATCTCGCCGTTGACGACGACGATGCGGTTGGCCGAAATCTTCTCGACGCTGTCGGCGGTGAAGTAGATGGTCGTGCCGTCTTCGGTCTGGCTGGTGAAGCCCGTGGAGTTGATGAAGAAGCCGAGCTTGGTCGCGTAGTTGAACTCCGCGCGCGAACCCGTGATGCGTTGCGCCTCGCCCTGATCGAAGACGACGTTGCCCTCTGCGACGACGCGATTCGTCGCCTCGTAAACGGTCAGCTTGTCGGCCTGCAAACGATAGATGCCGATGCGCGCGTCAACATTCCCCTCGTTGACGACGACGCGCGCGCCCTCCGGCCCCGTCACGGTCTGCTTGTCCGTGTCAACGTCGAGTTTTTCGGTTGACTGCGCAGCGCCAGCCGCGCCGCCGTTGGTTCTGACGGGGAGGCGGGGGCGAATGGGTTGTTCCTGTTGGAGCGGGTTGACGTTCGGCGTGTCCGTGATGGGGTTGAGCACTTTGCGCTCGACCGGATTCGACTGCTGTTGCTGCGCACGCGCCGCGGGCGCGACGAACAATGCGGCGACAAGGAGACACGCGAAGGCACACCACCGCGCGACGAGCAGATGCGTCCCCGTAGTCCGTAGAGCTTTAATGAAAGAGAGGGAACGCAAAACTGTGAGCCGAAAGACCTCCGCCGCCTGAATACCGGGACGCGCCTCGGTGTCCGCTTTTCCGTACGGTAACAGGCGCGCGCTTTCGTCGCTGCAAAAGCGCGGCGATGCTAACATGCGCCGACGACGAGCGACAAGGAGCTAAAAATGTTGGTCGTGTCCTAAATTGATTTGAACTCTCAGCGCGCCTCTGCGTGTCTCTCTGCGTCTCGGCGGTGAAGGCTGGCGAGGAAGGCACTCACCGCAGAGGCGCAGAGCAAAGCCGCAGAGGCGCGCAGAGAATTGAAAGCTGAAATCAGGACATTACTGAAAATGTTACCGGAAGTTTCGCCGCCAATGGGTGAACGCGCGCACGTAGAAACGGCCTGACGCGCCCGCGCCGGTTCACTTAACGTCGCTCACGTCCCACAACTTCACCGTGTCATCACTTGCGCCTGCGAGCGTCTTGCCATCAGGCGAAAAGGCCACGCGGTAAGTATTTCCCATGCTTTCTTCGGAGAGCGTCCGCCGCAAAAGTCCGGTCTCGGCGTTCCACAGTTTGATCTCGTGATAACTGCCGGTCGCCACCCACCGCCCGTCGGGCGAGAAGGCCACCGAGAATATGGCGTTCAAACTGTCTTCCGTGAGCGCCTGCTGAAAGGCCCCGCTCCGCGCGTCCCACAGCCGCGCGGTGTTGTCGTAGCTCCCGCTGACCAAAGTTCGACCGTTCGGGGAGAAGGCGAGCGCAAGCACCCCTTTCTCATGGCCGTCGAGCGTCAATTTCAACTCACCGCTTCCGGCGTCCCAAACCTTGATCGAATTTTCATTAGTGCCTCCCGTCGCGACCAGTTTGCCGTCGGCGGAGAGAGCGTAGGCGGGATTGATTTCACCCATGTCGAGTTCGCGCTTCAACGCCCACGTTCCCGTGTCCCACAGCTTGAGCTTGCGGTAGCTGCCGCCCATCAAAGTCTGACCGTCGGGCGAGAATGCGACGAACGAAATCACGTTTGAGGAGTAGGTCAGTGTTTGTTTGATCGCGCCGAGCGTCCCGGCCTGCGTGTCCACGACGATCAGGGAATAGCC
This sequence comes from Pyrinomonadaceae bacterium, assembly GCA_035296385.1. Taxonomy (GTDB): domain Bacteria; phylum Acidobacteriota; class Blastocatellia; order Pyrinomonadales; family Pyrinomonadaceae; genus JAIVJZ01. The sequence goes on from DATHBB010000034.1 coordinate 4,191, forward strand.
ATTCGAGGTGGAATCATAATTCAGCGCGGCGGCTAACATTTTTCCGTCGGGAGAGAAAGCCACCGCAGTTACTTCCCCGCTCAGGTCAGACAGCGTCTGCTTCAACTCTCCGGTCCCGGCGTCCCACAACCTGACCGTCTTATCCTCGCTGCCGGTTGCCAGCAACTTTCCGCCAGGCGAGAAGGCGACCGCCCTCAAATCCTTGCTGTGCCCTCTCAGCACCCCTTTCAGCCCTCCCAACCCCGACGCGCTTTGCTGTAGCGGGCGCGTTTGCCCCGTAGTCTTCGACGGATTGGCGACCACTCTGGAATTAACCGTGCGATTGGTGTTTGCCACCGTCGCCTTACTGCCTGCCAGATAAACTATCAGAGCGATTCCGACGACGAGTCCGCCGCCGAGCAACACGACAAGTCCGCCGATACCCCACAGCCACCCCTTCGACTTTCGCACGGGCGGCGCGACGAGCGACGCGGAAGCAGACGGCGCACTCGCGGCGACTCGCGCCGGATCGTTGAGGAGCGCGTGCGGCGACGCGCCGGAAGCGACCGTCGGCTGCGTCGTTTCGGATGAAGCGGCGGCGCGTGTTGCTGCTGTCGCCGCTGCGTTCGGAGACGCGTTTGGAAGTTGGGCTATCGCGGCGTGCGCAGGATGCGCGGCGGCGGAAGTATTCTGCACGGGCGTCGCTGCCGGTGCGTCGGGGGCGCTCAAGGCGACTTGAAGCTCGCGCGCGAGCGTCGTCGCCTCCGGTTGCCGCACGTTCACATCTTTAGCCAGCGCGCGCAGGCAGACGCTTTCGAGCGCGCGCGGGATGCCCGCGTCGGGCGCGAACGGTCGGGGCGCTTCCGTCAAATGCTTCGTGACCACGCCCGTGATGTTGGCGGCGGTGAACGGCGGCGCGCCCGCCAGCATTTCGTAGAGCACCGCGCCGAGGCTATAGACATCGGAGCGCGCGTCGAGCGTGTCGCCGCGACACTGTTCGGGCGACATGTAGTAGGGCGTGCCCATCAGCGTGCCCGCTTGCGTCAGCGTGGGCACGGCGGCGAGGTCGCGAAGTTTGGCGATGCCGAAGTCAACCACTTTGGCGCGTTCGCGTTCGCCTTCGCCGTCGGGCGGCAGGATGATGATGTTGTCGGGTTTGAGATCGCGATGCACGATCCCTCGCCGGTGTGCCGCGCCGACTCCGGCACACACGTCCTGCATCAACGCGACGGCGCGCGCAGGCGCGAGTCTGCCTTCGCCCCGCAGGAGCGCGCGAAGCGACGTGCCTTCGGCCAACTCCATCACGATGTAGGCGGGCGCGTCTGTCCCGCGAGCTTCGCCGAAATCGTGTATGGTGACGACGTTCGGGTGTCGGAGCATGGCGGCGGCTCGCGCCTCACGGCGGAAACGCTCGACGGCGTCCGCGTCTGCGACGAAACTCTGGTGCAGCACCTTGACGGCCACCTCGTCGCCGATGTGAGTGCGGCGTGCGCGATAGACGGCTCCCATGCCGCCCTCGCCGAGACGCGCGACGAGTTCATATTTAGAGTCGAGCACTTGACCGAGCAGCGGGTCGGGTCGGGGCAGGATACTTGCGAGCGCGGCGGAGTCCACGCGTTCGGTCGGCGTGTTGAAGGAGATCATCGAGAGGCCGCAGCCGTCACAAAACCGCGCATCGTCTCTTAACACATGCTGGCACTGCGGACACTTCATCGCCTCTCCCGATCCTCGCCTCTCTGGTCTCCGGCCACTTACCGTTTCATGTTAGCATTAGCACCCGCCCGACAGTAATGTCCTAGTTTCATCTTTCCTCTGTGCCCGCTCTGTGCTCTCTGTGTCTCTGTGGTGAATGCTTGATCAACTACATTCACCACAGAGACACAGAGAGCACAGAGCGGGCACAGAGTTCAAATCAAAGTAGGACGCGCGACCCGCCCAACTAATTTATTGCCACAAATATTTTCCGTGTGCTATGTTGGATTTGCCGCGCCGCGAACGCGCCACAGTCCGCCCCGTTTCGCACTCTCACCTCACGAACAAATCCGATTCCTTCCGTCAAACTTCAGGAGATTCTTCCGTATGCGTTTTAGCAAGACCCTCGCCGCAATATTCTTGTGTGCAACCACCCTGACACTACAGCCGCCCACCGTCAACGCCGCCGCCCTCCGCGCGTCGCAAAAACCCCGCGCCAAAGCGCAGACGCCCGCGCCGCAAACCGAGATCACGAAGGAAAAGATCGAAGCCATCATTGCCGCCATACATCAGGCGGCGAAGAAAAGAGATGTCGCCCTCATCATCCCGCATCTCGCGCCTGACTTTACATGCAAGTCGCAGGCAGGGGACAAACCGGCCAGTTACGTGAACCGCGCTCAGTACGTTCAAAACATCAAACTCGCGTTTGAACTCGCGGTTGACTACACCTACCTCATCAAAAGTTTGAACATCACGATTGCCCCCGACGGGCAAACCGCGACGGCGCAGAGCGAGATATTCGAGATGGTTACTTTCGCCCAGGGCACGGTGGCCGCCAACGTCACGAGCATTGCCACCTTCAAGATTTACAAAGGCAAAGTAGTGCTCGCTTCTACAGACGGCACGGTTACATACGTGTAACATGCGCCGCAACGGACGCGCCCCTCAAGCGGGAAGCGATTCCAAAATTGAAAGGTCGCTTCCCGCCCGCGCGCTTCCCGCCGCCTCTCTCCGCGCACGACAAACGCTTCAAAGTCTCGATGCGCCATCCTTAATTCGCCATGATGAAATACGCCCGCTCACTTGTTACCGCGCTCCTTCTGGCCTGCCTCGTGTGCGCTTCGGCCTGCATGTGGAGGCAGAAAAATTACGTCCCTCTCGACAAACGACTCCTGCGCGGGACGGGGAAAATATACCTCGTCCCGCTCGGAGATTTTCCCGCCCCCGCCGTCAAGGATTTGGTCGCTTACTATCGTAGTAAATTTAATCTCGCAGTCGAAACTCTGCCCCGCGTCCCGCTGAATGCTTCGGCGCGCGATGCCGGACGCGGGCAGTTGATCGCGGAGGCGACCGTCGCGCTGATGAAGAAGGCGCATCCCGCGCCGAGCGCCGACCCCGAAGCGATCTTGATCGGGTTGACCGACGAGGACATGTATATCGCGCGCTACGATTGGAACTTCACGTTCAGTTGGCGGCAGGAGAAAAAGTACGCCGTTGTGTCGGCTGCGAGAATGAATCTGGGTTCGTGGTTCTACTCGGAAGAGCGTATCAAGAACCGGCTCAAAAAGATGGTCACGAAGAACATAGGCATTCTTTATTACCACTTGCCGGTGAGCGACGACCCGGCGAGCGTGCTCTACAAGGACGTGGGCGGCATCTCCGAACTCGATCAAATGGGCGAAGAGTTCTGACGTAAAAATCAGACGCGGGACGAAGGATAGTCAGCCACAAGCCGAAGGATAGTCAGCCACAGGTTAAAGGTTGCGACGCGCGCGGCGGCAAACGACTGCGGCGGCGAACGGCTGTCGCCTGTCGCTTGGCGCTTCGTAGTTGCTATTATCCACGCAATGAGCGTGGGAGCATCTACGGCGAGTTTGCGCCTGATGATCGTGGCGGGCGAAGCGTCGGGCGACGCGCACGCGGCCTCGCTCGTGCGCGCTTTGCGCGAGGCCGCGCCCGAAGTTAGTTTTGAATTTTTCGGCGCGACGGGCAGACGGATGCGCGAGGCCGGAGTCGAGTCAATCGTCGCGACGGATGATCTGTCGATCACCGGCCTTGTCGAGATCGGGAGCGCGCTCAAACTATTCTGGCGCGCTTACCAGACGCTCAAGCGCGTGGGACGAGAGCGCCGCCCCGACGCCGTTATTCTCGTTGACTGGCCGGACTTCAATTTGCGGCTCGCGCGCTTCTTCCACAGGCGCGGCACGAGGGTCGTCTATTACATCAGCCCGCAACTCTGGGCCTGGCGAGCGTATCGCGCCGGGAGCATACGCCGCGACGTTGATCTGCTGCTCGCCATACTTCCCTTCGAGCCTGAGTGGTACGCGGCGCGCGGCATCTCGCACGTCGAGTTCACGGGTCATCCTCTGACGGGCGAAGTGCGCGCGCGTTACGGTCGCGAGGAATTTTGCCGCCGCCACCGTCTGGACGCCGCGCGCCCCGTCGTCGCGCTCCTGCCCGGCAGCCGTCACAAAGAACTGCTGCGCATACTTCCGCACATGCTCGAAGCGGCGCGCGTAATCTATCGCGCGCGCCCCGACGCGCAGTTCGTCGTCGCGCTCGCGCCGAACCGCCCGCACACGGAAGCCGAAGCGATCATCAACTCCGTTTCCGGCGCGCGCGCTGACAATGACGGCGGCGGCGCGGCGTTCGCCGGTTCACTCCGCATCGTGCGCGACGAGACGCGCGAAGCCCTCGCCGCGTCGGACGCGGCAGCCGTCGCCAGCGGCACGGCCACGCTCGAAGCCGCGCTGCTTGAGACGCCGCTCGTCGTCGTCTATAAAGAATCCTTCCTCAACTGGCACACGCTCGGTCGTCTCATCTCGACGGAGCACTTCGGCCTCGTCAACCTCGTGGCGGGCGAGCGCCTCGCGCCCGAACTCATGCAGAACGATTTCACGGGCACGGCGCTCGCCGCCGAACTATTAAAACTTCTGGACAGAGACCGCAACGCGGCGACCCGCGAGCGCCTGCGCCGTGCCACCGAAGCGCTCGGCGCGGGCGGCGCATCTGCGCGTGCGGCGCAAGCGATACTGCGCGCGCTCGGCCAGTGGCGGCGGCAAATTGAAGCCAAACGGCCTGAACAGGGCCGGGTGAAACCTTCCGGCGGGCAAAATAACTCTTGACATCTTTGGCGGCTAATCGTAGTTTGTCGCATCTGCCAACTTAAGAATCTGCAGAATCTGCATTGGCGAGCGCCTCCGTATCTTTCTTAAGGTTATCCCTTTTGCTTCAATACGACGCGCTTCACTTGACTAACCAGAACTTTGAGGAGAAGACCCCATGAATACTCACGTACACATCGGCGGGAGAACTGTCCGCATCGGCTTGATGGCTTTGCTCTTTGCCGTCTTGTTCGCAGGCGTCAGCACTTTCCGCGTCCAAACAACTTCCGCTAACCATCCGGTGCTCGTCGAGGGCAACTGCGACAGCCCGGTTCCGGGCACAACCGTCATTACCAACGCCGGCACGTGCGGCGACTACGACGGCGACGGACGCATCGGCACGGCTGAGGACACAGACGGCGCAGACCGCATTTTCGGCACGCTGCAAGCGGCGCTCGGCCCCGGCACGGGCGCGGCGGCGGGCACCGGTGCGAACCAGAACGGTCGCATCACCATCGTCAAATCCGGACGTTTCGCCGAACAATTAGTGATCGGCCAACCGGTTGCCGGCGTCCCCGGACAAGGCTCGACGACCCCCGGCAACGTCACGATTGAGGCCGCGCCCGGCGTTGAAGCCAACATTGACGCGGTGTTCCAAGGCGATCCGGCTGGCGGCAACAACGCCCGTCAGGCCTCCGTCGGCATCATCGTCAACCTGTTCGACACCACGCGCGTCGTGACGCTTCGCAACCTCGTTATCCGCAACTGGGCGGAAGGCGTGCGCCATGCCGCCAACGGGCGCCTGGTCATCGACAACTGCCGGATTGAACACAACATCAATCACGGCGTCCGCACGACGGAAGCCAGCCTGACCGTCATTACCAACTCCCAGATCACCGGCAACGGCTTCCGCGTCGGCACGGCCAGCGGCACCGCCGCTCCCGGCAACGGCGTCACCGCCGAGGGCGCCTCGCAGGTCCGCATCTCCGACTCGACCGTTGCTCATAACTTCGGCGTCGGCATCGCCAACCTGACGGGCGGCCCCGGCTTCATCAGCGTCTTCCAGACGGGCGCTTACTTCAACGGCGGCGGCAACACCGCAGGCTCCATCGGCCTCAACAACAGCAACGCCCTCGCGCAGTAGTAACACGCGCTACGGAGGCCGACGGCCTCAACCGGCGTCACACCAGAAACGGCGCGGCTTTCAACCGGAAAGCCGCGCCGTTTCTCTTTGCTGAAAATTCCGCAACGCGAGAGCCGGCGCACCAACGCGTAAGCGCATCAACAAGGTTACCGATGCTGCCTGCACGACGCCGCAATGGGCTGACGGGAGTTGTCCCTATCCCCTCTACCCACGCAACGGCATGTGCTGCTCCGGCGGCTGCACGGGAGCGGCGGCTGCTCCCGGTCGTACTTCAATACATGCCGCCACAGATATTGCTTGACGCCCGCCCGCCACAAGCGTATAGATGGCTTGTCCCAGTCCCACTTCTGACGAATCGCTCACCGATTTCGTCAGTCCACGAAACCTTGTTTTCATTTCCGCGCCTTGAGAGTAGCCAATATGAAAAAGTTGATCTGGTTTCTAGTCGTCCTTCCGCTGGTGGCTGTTGTGACCTTTATCACGGTGAGTAGCCTGTCGAATAAATTAGTCCGTTCGTTTAAGGCGACGGCACAGGACCAGCGGGAACCCGAAAGGGAGCGACGCGAAAGAATGCGGGCAAGGGAACAAGCCAAAAGTAAACGCATTGATAAAATGCCGGAAATTGTCCTGGAAACTCTGAGCCTTGAGGTCAGCGCCGAAGTGAAATACTTATACGATTTCAGTGATTTTCTGGTGCTGCATGTCCGTAATAAATCAGCCAAGGCGGTGGTCAATCTCACCGTCTGTACTCTCAAAAGTAGGTCTGGGGGAACGAGCACAATTTTTGCCGCCGTTAAAGACATGCCGCCCGAATATATTCTCCCTTATGGCGAGAAAACGGTAGAAATAGCAGCAGCCTATATCGAACCGGGTCATCCGGTAACTATATGCGCCGTGACGTTTTCAGACGGCAGCCAGGAAGGATTACCGGATGACCTCGATTGGGGCAAAAAATCGTGGGAAGAAGATAAAAAGCGACGAGGTCTGCCGCGCTAGGATAAATTTATGCGAAAAGCATTGTTCATAACCATAATGCTGTCGGCGGCAGCTTCGCTGAGCGTCTCCGTATGAGCGTTGTGCAACCCTGTTAGTGTAGAAGAGTTGTGGGAGACGAACACCTGTTCGGGTAATTACCGGCTTAAAGAGGAGTTCTGGGAGGCAACTTTCAATCAGAACTACGATAGATATAAAGAAAGAAGGGTTACCGGCACCGCGCTTGTCCCTTCGTGTTCGAGCAGCTGCTACCCCGGTTTTGATAATGCTATTGTCGAACACGGAAAGGACAGTTACGGCAGACCGACATGGAAGTGGATAAAGTACATACAAAACAAAAACTCCGCCTGTGAGACTTATAGCATCTCAAAATTTGAGATGAATCATACATGCCCTGTTCAACTTGCCGAAAACTGCACGACGCCGGGCTGGGACAGCAGTTGTCCCTACGGCACGTACCCGAACAACGGCATGTGCTGCTCCTCCGGCGGGTGCAACGGTCTTGCGGCCTCTCCCGATGCGTGGCTCGCCTTCGAGCGCATCAACATAGCAGATAAAAACTTGTGTTGACATCCTAATCCAACGGGCGTATAGACCATCTTGTTCTATGCCCTGCTCCCGTTGACAATTCGCACAACGGTTTCGTCAACCTCACATTCAATTAGCAGTTGACCAAGAGTTAAAAACATAAATTTAACCAAACGTCTGCGCCTCACAGCCCGATCTCAAAAGGAGACTGCCATGAGAAAATCCTCTCTGATTTTCGTTGCCATAGCTTTCGCCGTAATTGCCTCTGCGCTTCTACTCATGCGAAACGGCCAAGCCAACAAAACAGACCAGGGCACTCTCACCCAAGATCAAAGAGAGCGGCGTGCATTGGCGGAGGTGAAAGGGCGCAGCAGACGGCGGATCGAGGCGCTCCCGGAGGTCGTCAATGAAACACCCAGCCTGCAAATCACTAACATGGAGATTGTCAGCGATGAATCTTCCGACCTCTTGCGCCTAACCCTCCGCAACTACTCCGAGAAGGCTATTAACTCTTTCACAATATGCTCTCACGTGGATGATCTCGGCTCGACCGGAGTTACATTCCTCGCGCCTCCAGGACAAGCATTGATTGAACCGCACGGTGAAATCTCTAAGGAGGTCGCCGGGGAAAGCATCAAGCGGGGCAAGCCACTCATTGTCTGCGCTTTGATGTTCGTGAATGAGACCGAAGAAGGGTTGCCGAGCGTTCGCAAGAGCGTGAAGGAATCTTATGAAGAAAGGAAGCAACAAGCGAGAAAGGAAAAGCCATGAGAAAACCGATCCTGACGGCCCTGCTGTTGCTTTCGCTGGCCTTGTGCGTTCAGGCGCTTTGCGATCCACAGGACTTATTTGTGGCCTATGAATTTAACACGGTGAATTGCCCGAATGACGTAATCATAAAGCGCGAAAGATGGTACGCTTATTTCGCGGGTTATAACTCAAGCACAGGTTACGGTATCAGAGAGGCTTATCCTTTCGGGAACGGTTGGTGTCAGAGCAACGGTACTCAATGTTGGCCTGAGTTCTATGCCGCCACCATCACTCACGGCAAGGATTTGCAGGGCAGGCAAACTTGGAAATGGAAAAAGGTTGTTCATAAAAAAA
>DATHBB010000035.1:0-8414 GCA_035296385.1 Pyrinomonadaceae bacterium
TCTGCGGGCTGTTCATCTACGCGCGGCGGGGTGAAAATTCGATTCGTCAAATTTGATCGCCGCAAAAAAATTATCGCCTTAAACCCGAACGCCTCGCCTCTCTTTTCTCTTCAACCAGAAGACGCACGCGCCGAGAGCCAGCAGCGAGGCCGCGCTGAGGAACGCGCCCTTGTAAAACGAGCGCGGGCGAAATTCAAAACGGACGGTGTGTGTTCCGGCAGGGACCGGGAGGCCGCGAAAAACGTAATTGGTCTGGAAGTGCGGCGCGGGCGCGTCGTCAATCGTCGCCTGCCAGCCGGGATAGTACACGTCGCTTGTGACGAGAAAGGCGGGCGCGTTCGACGTGGTCTGGATTTCCATGCGCGTGTCGGAGAGGTGTGTGACGCGCGCCGTCTCGCCCGCGTCGAGTTCGCGCGCCGCGAGGTCGAGCGGCGTCTCGACGAGCGCGACGCGTGCGGGGTCGAACGCGCTGCCGTCCGCGAGCCGCGACGTGTGGAGCGCGCTCAACGCCGCTTCCTCCGTGACGTTCAGGACTTTGCCGACGAGCCATGCGCGCGGCCTCGCGCGCAAATTTTCATAGACGCTCGCCTCGCCCACGTCTTCCGGTTTGACAGCGCCGTAGCCGCTGTTGTCGAAATTGATGTCGGCGACGTGCCGCCAGCGCGTCGTGTCGGAGAGAGAACCGGCAGTTGGTACAAGCGGCACTGAAGCGTTCGCGCCTTCGTCAACCAGACTGATCTTTTTGACGGAGAGCGTTGCGGCCTCCTCGCCCGTCCATCGAACTTCGACGCTCCGGACTTCGACGGCGGCAGGCAAGCGAAGGAGCGCCGCGTAGTCGTGCCCTTCGCAGCGCACGTCGCCCGCGCGCGTGACCGCATAGCTGCGATAGACGGGCGCACGCGCCTGCCGCATCGTCGGGCGCACGTCGGCGCAGTCGTAAGCCCACTCGGAAGTGTCTCGACCGGCAAGGAGCGCCTGCGTGTAGGTTTGGCCTTGCGTGTCCGTGACGACGACGCGCGCGACTTCCGCCTTGTCGGCGACGGCGGCGGAGCAGGCGAGCGCGCTCGCGACGGCGACCGCTGACGCTCGCGCCGGTTGCGGAAGATCGAATTTGAACGTCTCCGGGTTGGGCGCGGCGCAGCCCGGACCGAGTTGCGCGTTGAACTCGTTCAAGGTCCAGCGCACGCCGCGCGCGTCCGCGTTCGTTGGCGGCTCGACGAGCGTGCGCGGCACGAAGAGATAACGCACGGCCATCATGTCGAGACTGAGGTTCGCCGGATCGCGCCACGCGTGTTCGACGCTGCCGTGCGGCGGCATCGTCAACAGACGGCTGACGCGCGAGAGTATGAAAGGGCCGTAGCCGCTCGCGCTCGTGAACTGCCAGAGCTTCGACAAATCGGGCGGAATCTCGCTGACGCGCCCCGTGCCGCCGCGCACCGGGAGCAGGCGTTGGTGCGTCGCGGCGAGTTCGTCGCGAAAACGCGTGGCGGCGGCGGGCGGCCTCTGGAAGACTTTGTAAGGCGGCCCGTAATGCCACTCGTAGAACCATGTGAAGCTGGCGAGGTCGAGGGCAAGCACGACGAGCAAGAGCGCGCCGCGCGCGCGCGAGTGTGGCCGCGCGTGCCAGTAGAGAAGCGCCGCCGCCGACGCCGCGAAGACGAGGAGCGGCACGGCAATCGCCAAATTCTCCCACGGGAGAAAACTGAGCGGACGCTTCAACTGTTCGAACGCCAACGCGTTTAGTTTGCTACTCAGCGCGACTATTGCGATGAGGCACGCGACGAACAAACAGGCCGCGACGGCGAGCATGCGTTTGACGAAAGTGCGCGAGGCCGTCTTCTCCAGAACGGCGTGCGCGCCGAAGCCCGCGAGCACGCTCACGCCGAGCGAGAGTTCCATGAAGTGGCGCGCGGGCACGCGAAACTTGTTGATGACGGGCACATGATAAGTGAGACGCGCGAGCGGCGTCGCGTCGCCTAAGGCGAGCAGGAAAGCGACCGAGCACGCGGCGAGCCAGAACCAGGCGAGTCCGCGTCGCCGCGTCGCGAAGAATCCTACGGACGCGAGCAGGAGCGGCAGCAGGCCGACGTAGCCGCTCAGTTCGCCCGCTCCCCAGCCGCCCGCCTCCGATCCCCACGCGCCGAAGTAAGGCAGGTTGTACAGCGTACCGGGCGAGCCGCCGTAGAGATACGGAAACAGGAGCATCGGCGTCTGCCTGAGCGGCAGCGCGTAGGACACAAACTCCGCGAACCCGAGCGAGGCGCGCAAACTCAGGGCGGCGAGTTCGGCGGTCGGCAACAACTGTACGGCGGCGAGTCCCGTTCCCGTCAGGACCAGGAGCGCGCAGAGCGTGTAGTAAAGCCAACGCCGCCTGGCGTGCCAGCCGCGCGCGAGCGCATATACGCCGCCGAGCGAGAGCGTGTAGACGAAGATTTGCGGGTGTCCGGCGAGCGCCGAGCACGCGACGCTCGCCGCGCCGACGGCGAACCAGAAACTAACTGCGCCCGCGCGATGCGAACTCCCCGCGTCTTCTTCTTCGCGTTGCTCGACGCCCGTGCGCCGCTCAACGTCTGTGCGTCGCGCCAGTTTCTCAAGCGAGAGGATGAAGAGCGGCAGCCACGCGGCGGCGTGGACGAGCGCGGCATGTCCGAGATGCGCGATGAGGAAGCCGCACATCGAGTAGCATGTGCCGCTGACGGCGGCGGCGAAGCGCGAGCGCGTCAGTGCGAACGTGTAAGCGTAAGTGAAACTCGCGGCGAGGACGTAGGCTGAGAGCAAAAAGGCGTCCCACGATTTGAGCAGCGAAAACAGGAGCGCGGGCGGATACCACATCATCAACTGCGAATCGCCCACCGCCGGAAAGCCGCCCCACACCGTCGTGTCCCAGAGCACGCGCGGCGCATAAAAGTTCGGCAGGAAATAAAGTATGCCGTCGCCCGGCGCGAGCAAATAATCCGAGAACAGCACGGGCGCGAAGAAGGCTACGAACAGCAGCGTGTAAAAGAGCGTGACGGCGAGGCCATGTAACAGCGCGCCTTTTACGTTTGCCCGCTCTTCAATTTCGCGGGGATGTTCGCGCGTGTTCGCTTCAGGCATTCAGTGTGTGATGACCTGTCAGGCAGCGTGGAAAACCACTATTTAACTACCAACTCCGGCACATGCTCGTCTTCATATTTTCCGATCAGCACGCCGACGATCTCCATCAGAGATGCCAAAGGATGCGACTCATCTTCCCCGATCTCATCAATCAAGCCGTCAAGCAACGCCACCAGCCGCCGGTACTCTTCCTCGGTATGAGGAACGAACACCGCCCCATCCAGAGCCGACCACGCATCCGTCGTTTTACTTACATCAAGATGCTGCATAACTATTCCTTCCAGCGTCCTTCGCCATATTCCGCGTGAGTTAACACCGCCCGGATATAAACTTTCCTACGATTATAATGGATTGCCGCGACCAGACGAACTTTGTTACCGCCGATGTTGAAGACCGTCAGCTTGCCCACCTGATCGGCAGATGGAAACAGCGTCCGTAATTCGGCAAAGTTTGAGAAGTCATTATGCTTTGCCAAATCGTAGAAGTGGGCAAGAGCCGTCTTTGTTTCAGGGTATCTTTCGGCAAATTCATTCAGCCGTTTGCGAGTAATGACATGCATAACGCATTGCTAATTTCAACGCCGCCGCGCGATGACGTACATGATGTCGTACATGTTGAGGTAGAAGCCGAGGCCGCCGACGCCGAGGCGTTCGAGGGGGCGGTAGAGCGCGGGCTTTTGCTGGCGTAGGACGAGGATGTTGTAGGCCATGTTGCCGATGCTGCGGTAGAAGCCGCAGTAGCGGTTGTAGACGACATCGAAGCCGTAAGCGTCGAGCAGTTGGGCGATGGTTTTGGGGGAGAAATAGTGTAGGTGCGTGGGCGGGTGGATCATGCGCCATTTCTCTTTGCGGAGGCGCGCGTTGAGGCTCTCGATGTCGGCGGTGGTGATGGTGAGGAGCGCGCCCGCTTCGGTGTGCGCACTGATCTTTTCCACGTAGCGGTGCGGCTCGCGCAGGTGTTCGATGGTGTCCCACATGCAGACCACGTCGAACTTTTGCGCGCCGTAGTCGTGCGCGAGGAAGTCGGCCTGCACCACGTCGAGTTTCAACTCTTCGCGCGCAAAGCGAACTCCGGCGTCGGTGATGTCTATGCCCTGCACGCTCTCGAATTGGTCGCGCACCACGTCGAGGAAAAATCCGTAGGCGCTGCCGATCTCCAATAGGCGGCGGTGACGCGCGGGGTTGAGAAATTTTTGCAGTTCGCGGAAGCGCAGCGCGAAATTCTTGCGGAAGAATTTTACGTCCGAAGCGTAGTCGTTGAACTCCGCGCCCGTGAAGAACTCTTCGTTGTATAGCTCGAACAGTTCCTCGTCCGTCAGGCGCATGTCGGCGAAGACGTAGTCGCACGCGCGACACTTAAGGATGCCGGGGTAGAGCGGCGCGGATGTGCCGTCCCCGCCGCACACGATGCAACGGCTCGTAGTAGTCGTCGCCGTCTCCGTGTGGACAGGCGCGGGTTGGTCTTGTTTCGTCTGTGTGGAACTCAAAACAGTTCGGTGTCCTTGATGTAGCGCGGGCGCGCTTTGGCCTCTTGATAAATCTTGCCGATGTATTCGCCGACGATGCCGAGAAACATGATCTGCACGCCGCCGAGAAAATAGATCGGGATGATTGTGCCCGCCCAACCGGGCGGCGTGTGGCCGCGTATTTTGTGATAAAGGTAAAAGAGCGTCATCAGAACGCTGAACAAAAAGACCAGAAGCCCTGCGACCGTCACGAGCCGCAAGGGCACGACGCTGAACGACGTGATGCCGTCGAGCGCGAGCGACACGAGCTTTCGGAAATTATGTTTCGACTGTCCTGCGCCGCGACGGCGCACCGTGAACGGCACGATCTCGGATTTGTAGCCGATGTCAACGAAGATGCCGCGCAGGAACAGATTGTACTCGCGGTATTCGGAGATGGCTTCGATGGCCTTGCGCGAGACGAGACGGTATTCCGAATGGTGCTTGATGATCTTCGCGCCCATCAGCGTCATCGAGTTGTAGAAGAAACTCGAAGTCGCCTTCTTCAAAAGCGAATCGCCGCGCCCCTTGCGCACGCCGTAGACGATGTGCGCGCCCGCCGCATACTTTTCCAGAAACGTCTCGATGACCTGCTCGTCCTGCTGCAAATCCGCATCAATCGTGACGACGCAATCGGCATGCTCTTTGACGCTCAGGAGTCCGGCCAGCAGAGCGTTCTGCGTGCCGACGTTGCGCGCGAGTTTAAGACCTTTGACCGACGCGTCCTCGCGGTGCAGTTCTTCGATGACCGCCCATGTCGCGTCTATGCTTCCGTCGTCAACGAAATAGACGAAACTCTCCGCATCAATTTTTCCGGCGGCGGAAAGATGCCGCAGCACTTCGACGAGGCGGCGCGCCGTCGTGCCGACGACGAGTTCTTCGTTGAGACATGGCACGACGATGGCGAGCAGCGGCGCATGCGCCGGTTGCCCGCCCGCGTCCGTGCGCGTCAACCTAGACTCGCCCGCCGTCGCCGTCGTCGTAGCGGCGGCGCGCGTCGTCCTGGTCTTCGTTTCAGTCTCTCTCGTCGTCGAACTCAACTGTTATGCAACCTCCGCGCGAGACGGTCGCCCTGCGGTCGAGCGTTCCATGCGCGCGATCAGATCGTCGAGAATCAAATGAACGCTCGCGGGCGTGAAAGCCTCGCGGCGCACGCGTCCGGCGGCGATGGTGCGGCGGCGCAAATTCTCGTCATCGCGCGTGAGCAGCTTAGCGAGAGTCGCGGCGGCGCGCAAATCCGCTTTGCTGTCGAACGTGATGCCCGCCGCGCCCAGAGTCTCCGGCGTCGCCGTGCGGCTATAGGCGAGAACGGGCACGTCGAACCACATCGCTTCGACGAGCGGCACGCCGAAACCTTCGTGTTCGCTCAGAGACCAGTATAGGTGCGCCGTGCGGTAGTAGGCCAGCAGTTCGGCGTCGGTGATCTGTCCGGTGACGACGACGTGCTCCGTGAGTTCATGCGCTTTGACGGTGCGGAGCAGCCGCGCGTAGTAGGGGTCGGAGGGGCGGCCTTCTCCGGCGATGATGAGACGCGAATTGGCGTCGAGCGCCCTGTAATGCGCGAAGGCTTCGACGAGTTCGTCCTGCCGTTTGTTCGGCGCGATGCGCCCGACGAAGAGCAGGTTGACTCGCCCGTCCTGCAAGTCGCGCATGAGCGACTGGTCCGCACGCATGTTCCACTTCGCGGGGTCGCAGATGATCGGCAGCACGCCGGGACTGTGGAATCCGCACGCGGCGAGTTCGCGCGCGTTGTAGGCCGAGTCGCCGACGGAGCAACTGAAGTGGCGTGCGAGGCGCGGCAGGTGCGCGCGCCCCGTCTCCAGCATCCACGCGAAGCCGGGTCGATAGGGCGCGTAATATTCTGCGGGCGTGACGTTGTGATAGATGAGGCACTTCGCGCCCGCATGTTCGAGCGCGACGGCGGTGAGTTCCGAGCCGATGGAATGATGATAGAGCAGCGCGTCTTCGGGGCGGACGAGCGCGGCGTCGAACACCGACGCCTCGTGCGCCATGCGCTCGTCGCGCCGTTTGACGAAAATTTCCGACCGTCGCCCGCGACCGCGCAAATAATCTCGAATCGCAATCGCCTGATTCGAGATCGCGTCGCCGAAGACGATGTCCGGCAGCAGTTGGTGAATCGCGCCGCGCGCGCCCGTTGAAATTTTCGCGCGCGCGTTAGTTCCTTTCGCGCGCGCGTTGATTCCTTCCGTGTGAGCGTTAGTTTCGGGTCCGCTCGCGCTCGTTTCATCCGAACTCGCGGCGGTTTCGATTGCGCTCGCGGCGAGCAGTTCTTCATAACGCGTGATGACCTTGTCCCAGTCCGCGTGCTCTGCGGCGTAGAGGCGACCGCGCGCGCCCGTCGCGGCGAGTTCCGCGTCGTTTGCGGCGGCGACGCGTGCGAGCAGGTGCGCCCATTCGTCTGCGTTTGCCGCGAGCCAGCCGCCGCCCGCGCGCTCGACCGCAATAGCGGTGGCGAGGCATTCGCGGTGCGCCGCGACGGGACGGCCACAACTCCAAGCCTCCATCAAGACACGCGAGAAACTTTCGTTGCGGCTCGGTTGAAAGAGCGCGCGGCAAGCGACAAGCAGCGCGGCCTTCGCGTCTTCGCCGACGAGGCCGAGATCGTATATGCCGCGCGCGCGTTCGTCGTAAGAGTGCGCGCCCGCTCCGGCGAGGACGAGTGTTAGTTTCGCGCGCGGCGCGCGCTCCTTGAAGCGACGGTAGGCATGCACGAGCAAGTCTGTGTTTTTCGTTTCGTCTCTGCGCCCGAGATAGAGCACGAAGGGGACACTATCGCGCAGTTCTGCGGGCAGCGCGGCGGTGTGTTGTTGATTCGCAATATTCGCAGCGGCGGCGAGCGGTTCGATGCCTTCGCCGACGACGAGGCCGCGCGAAAAGACGGACGCGCCGCCGTAGAGCCGCGCGGCGAGTTCGCGCTCGCCTTCGGAGTTGAAGAGGACGCGTCGCGCGCGATGGAATAAATCCTCGACGGCGGGGAGATATGCCGCAGGCTCGTCGTGCAGGCACGGCTGCAAGAACGCGCGATCTGCGACGAGCGGCAACCCTAAGACTGTCGGCGCAAACATGTACGGGATGAAGATGAACGCAAGGTAGTCTCCGCCGTGCGCGCCGAGGTGTTCGATGAGCGCGGGCGAATTGATGTTTTGTGTGACGAACGTTTCGGCGTCCGCATCGGAGACGGGAGAGACGCCCGCGCGCAAGTCTGCGTGCGTAAGCGCGAGCAGTTTCGCGTTGACGCGGTCGAAAGCTTGGGCGTCGCGCGCGCCGACGGGGAAACGGCGGACAGTTAAATTGTGTTCCTCGAACGCGCCCGCCGGGAGATGATTCGTCGCCCAGTCGTCTTGAAACGAGCGACAGCAGGTAGTTAAGACTTCGACGTTGTGACCGCGCGCGGCGAGGCGCGTGGCGATTTGAAAGGCTTGCTGCTCGGCTCCGCCCTTCAACTCCGCCCCGAACCAGGGGATGACAATGGCAAGCGGCTTCATGCTTGATCGGGCGCGGGCGGCGTGCGCGTTGCCGTCGCCGGTCGCGCCGTGTCGAGTAGAGACTGCAAGCGGCGCACTTCCGCAGAGAGTTCTTCGTGCGCTCGCTGCCGGCGTTCGGCGAGCGCGCGCAACTCCTCGCGCAACTCTTCGAGCACGGCCTTCTGCGTCTCGACGATGACGCGCTGTTCCTGAATCAAAAATTCCTGCTGCGCGTCGAACGCCTTCTGCTGCTCGCGCCCGAGCGTTTCGGTGATCTGTTGTTGCGCGGTGATGGCCTGAGTCAAATCTGCGAGCGCGGCCTGCGTCTG
>DATHBB010000036.1:0-10321 GCA_035296385.1 Pyrinomonadaceae bacterium
GCGCCGTTAATCTGGTGACAGTGTGGCCGCTGTGTCGGTTCTCTTTCATGTTGCGGCACTTCTAACATCCCCAGAAGTGTGTAGCAACTAAAGTCTTGCACTAAAGTGCATAGCTTAGACTAGCGGCTTGAGACAGTTAAATTACCGAAAAGAGATTTTTCAGAACGAGTCGGATTCTAGCACGCGCGCCGGGCAGCGGCATATCGGGGAGGTGAGCGGGAGGGGTCTTTTAAAAAGCAGAACCGGCGCAGCGAACTTGGGGAACGCTGCGCCGGTTCTAATTCGTGGCTACTGTCCTCACCCCAGCAACCACTGAGACGGAGGATCCACCAACCGTCTCTCTTGCCCCACAATATACATCGCAACGTTCGTGCCATGCAAGCACATTTTCAAAATTTTTTACTTATCCGCCCTTTTTGGCTGACTTTTTCACTATTTCCCCAATAAACCGCGTTGACCAGACCTCTTAACAAAAGCACGCGACGCGTAATAATTACATCAACCGTCGCGTAAAGTTTTCCCAACCAACTATTTTTTTCCCACGCCGAGCGTGCTCCCGATGGCCGCCGCAAGGTTCTGCGCCAGCCGCTCTATCTCACCTTGATCCCGCCCCTCGATCATCACGCGCGCCAGCGGCTCCGTGCCCGAATAGCGCAGCAACAGACGCCCCTCTCCGGCGAGCGCCGCCTCGGTCCGGCGCGCTTCTTCCGCGATCTCCGCGACCTGCTCGAACGGTCGTTTCTCGCCGACGCGCACGTTGACAAGCACCTGCGGGTAGCGCGCGAAGCCCGCGCTCAACGCTTCGAGCGATTCGCCCGCCTCGCGCATCGCGCGCAGCAGGAAAAGCGTCGTCATCATCCCGTCGCCCGCGAGGCTCACGCGCGGAAAGATGATGTGGCCGGATTGCTCGCCGCCGAGCGTCGCGCCCGTGCGCAGCAACTCTTCGAGCACATACTTGTCGCCGACATCCGCGCGCAGCATTTCGACGCCAATCGAACGAAGCGCGAGTTCCAGCCCGATGTTGCTCATCACGGTGGCGACGACGGAGCGACCCGCGAGTTCGCCGCGCGCCAGAAAATTCTTCGCCATCACCCACAGCGTCGCGTCGCCGTCAACGACCGCACCGCGCCCGTCCACGAAGAGCGAGCGGTCGGCGTCGCCGTCGAACGCGACGCCCAGGTCTGCGCCCGCCGCGACGACTCTTTCGCCGAGTCGTTCGACGTAGAGCGAGCCGCATTCGCGGTTGATGTTTTGCCCGTCGGGCGCGTTCCCGACGGCTAACACCTGCGCGCCGAGACGCGCGAAGAGCGCGGGCGCGAGCAGCGAGGCCGCGCCGTTGGCGCAGTCCACGACGAGCCGCAAGCCTTCGAGACGCAAGCCCCCCGCCACATCTCCCGCAAGGTAATCGAGGTAGCGCGCCTGCAACGCGCGGGCTGAATCCGGCGCGCCCTCTTTCGCTTCCCCGTCGCCCGCAAAACTTTGCGACGAAAATTCTGCGCCGTCTTTCGACGCGTGCGACGCATCGCCCTCGCCGTCGCCTTCAACGTCGCCCTCGCCGCGCGCCTCTCGTATGTCGGCTTCTATACGTCGCTCGGTCGCGTCGTCCAGTTTGCGACCCGTGGGCGCGAAAATTTTAATGCCGTTGTCTTGATAAGGATTGTGCGACGCGCTGACGACGACGCCCGCGTCCGCCGGAAGCGTGCGCGCAAGATAGGCCACGCCCGGCGTCGTGATGACGCCCGCCGATTCGCACAATGCACCCGCCCCGCGCGCGCCGTCCATAAACGCGCGCTCGATCCACTCGCCCGACTCGCGCGTGTCGCGACCGACGACGATGCGCGGCGCGCCCCCGACGCCTTCCGCGCGTTCCGCCAGTTGCCGCGCCAGCGAACGGCCAATTATGCCGACGGTTTGCGCGTCGAGCGGAAAGCGTCCCGCCTCGCCGCGTATGCCGTCCGTGCCGAAAAGTTTTTTATAAGTAGCCATCAGCTATCAGCGGTCAGCTATCAGCATAAGCGATTAACGGTCGGCGACTCGGCTTTTATTTCAGCTTTTGTTTTTGCTGATAGCTGACCGCTGATAGCTGATAGCTCCTATTGATTTACAGAGATGAGTTCGATGCGGCCTTCCATGTTCGGGGGCAGGACGAGGCGCGGGCGCGTCGCGCCGTCGGCTGACGTGTCGAAGGCGATTGAGAGGTCTGCGGCGCGCAAGAATTCGATGACGGAACGCGCGCCGCGCACTTCAATATTGATTCGCGACTCCGTGCCGTCCGCGTTGCGCGCGGCGACGCCGCTCAGGCGTTTCGTCGTTTGCGCCTCGGAGATTTTCACGAGCACGTCAACCACCGCGTCGAGCGCGACGACCTTGCGATCCTGTATGTCTATGGCGATCTGCGTGGCGGTGAAACTCTCCCTGTGACCTTCGAGCAGGATGCTTTCGGTCGGCGCGCGTTCGAGCGCGTTGACGTGGCTCTCCGGGCCGCGCACCCGCACGCGCGCCGGAAGCGATTGCGTGCCCACCAACTCGAAGCCTTCGGGTAGTTTCCCCTCCGGCCTCGGTTCGACTTCCACCTCGCGCTCGATGCGACGCTCCAGCCTGAGCGGCACGCTGCCCGGTTCAATGCGCTCGACGGTCACACCTTCGCTATTAACGTCTTCGGGCAGTTGCAGCATGATGTTATTCGGCGAGAGTTGCACGACGCGTTCGCCCGGCCTGTAGCTGCTCGCGTCGTAGCTCAAAGACACGTCGCCCGACTTGATGGCGTCTAACACGCGCTTGCTGCCGCGCAGGGTCAGGTCAACTTCCTCGCGCGGCTCGTTGCTGATCTCCATGTCGTTCGGCAGCACGAAGAAGAGCGGCACTCTACGCAGGCGCGCCGTCGTAGGCACGCGCTGCCCCGTGACGGCGAGCCACAAACCGAGCGTGATGACGAGCGCGATCAGTTTCAATAGCCAGTCGGCGAACAGCAGATCGTGCAGCCAGCGCCGCCCCATCTGGACGGCATCTCTTTCAACATCACGAAAAGTCATAAGAGTAGAGGTCAGAGGTCAGAGGTTAGAGGTTAGTAGAAATCAGTTCTTTTTGTTTTAACTGACCTCTAACCTCTAACCTCTGGCCTCTGTAGTTACGTCGAGACGACTTCGTTCCTCTCGTTTTCGGCGTCGGCGGGCAAGGGCGTTTGTTCGTCGCCCGCCGGGCGCGCGGGGGTTTTGATGGCGTCGAAGATCGAGGCGCGCAACTTCGTGGCGTCGAGTCCGCGACGGATTTGCCCGCCCTGCACGAAGGAGATGAGTCCGGTCTCTTCGGAGACGACGACGGCGACGGCGTCCGTGTCTTCGGTGATGCCGATGGCGGCACGGTGGCGCGTGCCGAGGTCTTTCGACAGGCGCGGATTCAGAGTGAGCGGCAGGAAGCAGGCCGCCGCAGCCACCCGGTGGCGGCGTATGACGACTGCGCCGTCGTGCAGGGGCGTCGCCGGATTGAAAATTGTGACGAGCAGATCGTAGCTGAGTTCGGCGTCCATCTTGACGCCGCCGTCCGTGACGTTCTTCAAACCGACGCCGCGCTCGATGACGATGAGCGCGCCCGTCTTCGTAGAGGCGAGCGTGGTGGCCGCGAGCACGATCTCGTCATAGACGCCTTCGCCGAACTGCCCGCGATGGCGGGCGAGGCTCGGCAGGCGGAGTTGGTTGCCGAGCGAGATGAGCGCCTGCCTGATCTCGGTCTGGAAGAGGACGATGATGGCGATGCCGAGATAGATAAGCGCGCCGCGCAGGACGAATTCGAGCGTGGCGAGATCGCGCTTGTAGGCGATCCAGTAGAGGAGAGCGAAGAAGGCGATTCCGGCGGCCATCGGCACAGCGCGCGTCCCGCGCAAAAGTTTCAAGACCGTGTACACGATCAGAAAGACCAGCGCGATGTCCAGGATGCTGCGCGGCTCGCGTAGTCTGTCTAAATATTCAGTGAACGACGGTGCGAAAAACATAAGACGAGTGACGAGTGACGAGTGACGAGTGAATGGCCGCGATGAACGACCAGAAGAAACGCTCTTTTCCGTAGCCGAAAGGGTGTTTTTCCGAAGCCGGACGCTTGTAGAAACGGAGTACGGGCAGCAGAAAAACCTGATTCGTCGTGTCGGCCAGAGAGTGCAAAGACCCGGCCATCATGCTCGACGAACCCGTGATCACAGCCGCGATGAACTTCAAAATGGTGATCAGCCCGTTCGCGATGAGCGCGCCGAGTACGGCCAGCATCTACAGTCTCCCCAAGAGAGTTTGAGTTACACGCATCCGCGCCGATTATCTCGAAAAGCTCGACACAAAGCAACAACCTGCTTCGAGCGACGAGCGATACGCGATAAATGCTCACGAAAAACCGTCGAATTATTTTGTTTCTTTGCGTCGTTTGAGACGCCCGCGATGGAGGAAGCCGACGAGCTCGCCCGCGTTGTTGAGGACTGCGAGCGCGCCCGCGCCGTTCTGTTTCATCAGGGCGTCGGCGCGGGAGAGAGGCGTCGAGGGGTCAACGAAATATTCGGGCGCGACGGGTCGCATCACGTCCGCGACGCGCGTGCGGTGGCGGCTCGCTTCGGGGAGTTTGCGCACGTCCGCGAGCGTCAGTATGCCGTGAAGGCTGCGCCCGCGCGCGACGGGGAAAGCCTCCTGCGGGTGCTGCGGCAAGAACAGATCGATGAAATGGCTGACGAGCGTGTCCGGCTCGATTGCGACGGGCGCGCTCATCGCATCATGAACCGTCCGCAAACTTTTGTTCCCGCGCCCGACGCTCGCCGCCGCGCTGTGCAGAAACAGAGCGACCACGACCGACCACAAGGCCATGAACAGATCGCCCGTCTTGAAGTAGAGCAGGACGGCGAAGACAAAGAGCGTCCATGCGATGAGTTGGCCGCCGAGCGAAGCGATGCGCGTGGCCTCTTCGAGTTTGCCGTTCCGGTGCCAGAGGAAGGCGCGAAGGACGCGCCCGCCGTCGAGCGGGTAGCCGGGCAACAGGTTGAAGACGGCGAGCATGAGGTTCCAAAATCCGAGGATGAAGAAGACCGCGCCCACCAATTTTTGCTCGAACGCGGCGGCCAACACCATCGCGCCGAACGCGGCGACGGAGAAGAGAAAGCTCGATGCGGGACCCGCGACCGCGATGCGAAACTCCGCGCGCGCATTGTCCGGCTCGCGGTCGAGTCGCGCCATGCCGCCGAACGGGTGGAGCACGATCTCCTCCGTCTCGATGCCTTCGATGCGCCCGACGAGCGCGTGCGAAAGTTCGTGGCCGAAGATGGAGAGAAAGAGTCCGAGCGTCGTCAGGAGGCCGACGACCCACGCGGTCGAAGCCGTAACGTTGACGTAGCGGACGAGCGGCGTGCCCTGCTCGAAGTTGCTCGCGATGAGCCAGGTGCTCAGGGCGAACACCATGAACCAGCGGTAATCGATCCTGACGGGAATCCCATAGACGCGCGCGACTTGCAGTTGGCGGTGAAGAATTCGGGCGAAAGACATAAAAGCAGTGACAAGTGACAGGTGACGAGTTTTAAGACAACAGTTGCGCCTGTTTTGTTCCTTACAGAAAAGGATGTCAGTTGTCCGTAGTCAGTTGTCCGTTGCATGTGCTCGTCCGGCACCAGGCTGAAAATTAAACATTTAAGACGCGGTGGCACTAAACAACGGACAACTGACTACGGACAACTGACAGCTATGTTTCAAACGCGCCCGCGTCCGTATCGAGGAGGAGAGAGGGTTCGTTGCGCGTGACGCGGCGCAGGAGGAGCGGGTCGTCGAAGAGTTGGGAGAGGCCGTGGACGATGGCGTGGCGCGGGTCTTCGCTCATGCGTGTGGGGAGGCGCGTCTCGGCTTGCAGGAAGGCGGCCATGCCTTCGAGGAGCGCGCCGCCGCCCGTCAGCATCAGGCCGCGATCATAGATGTCTGAGGCCACTTCGGGCGACAACTCGGCCACGCCGCGCTGCACGACGCGCGCGATCCGCTGCACCACGCCCTGCGTCACGCCGCACACCTCGTCGCTCGTCACTTCCGCCGCGCGCGGCGTGCCGCTCTGCACGTCGCGCCCCTTGATGGTCAAAGTGCGCGCAGCGTCTTTCGGCTCGATGGCCGAGCCGAGTTCGATCTTCAAACGCTCTGCGGTCGGTGCGCCGATGATGAGGCCGTGATGACGGCGCAGACGATCCATGATCGCCTCGTCTATGTCTGAACTCCCGACGCGCTCGGCCTGCGCGTAAACGATCATGCCGAGCGCGATGACGGCGACGTTCGTTGTCGCGCCGCCGATGTCCACGACCGCCGAAGCGCGCGGCTCGTCAACCGAGACGCCCGCGCCGATGGCCGCCGCCAGGCCTTCCTCGACCATGTAGACGCGCCCGATGTGCGCCGCCTCCGCCGCCGCCATCAGCGCGCGCTGCTCTACGTGCGTGACGCCCGACAGCACGCTCATCACGGCGCGGCGGCTGAAATGCGACATGCCACTGCGCGCCTTGCGCACGAAATGATCGAGCATCGTTTGCGAGCGCTCGAAGTCTGCGACGACGCCGTCCACCATCGGCTTGATGAGCGTCACGTCGCGCGCCTCGCGTCCCTGCATCGTCTGCGCCTCGCGCCCGATGGCGACGATCTCGCCCGTCGTCTTGCTGACGGCGACCACCGAAGGCTCGTCCACGACGACGCCGCGACCGCGCACGGCGATGATCGTGCTGGCCGATCCCATGTCAATCGCCATCGAATCGGAAACCAGATTGCGCAGCGCGTCCAAACCCATCAACGCCCGCGTCTTTCGCATGAAGGAGCCTGATCTCATAACAACGGAGCCTGCAAAAAACCGCCGGATAAGAATTAGAAAGGGGCGCGAATATGATAGCACAGCCGCGCCGCCGCCCGCGCGGGATCACGAAGCCGGACGCACGTTGCGTGAAGCGGCGCGCGCGTGACGCACGAAGTTTTCCTGTTTGTAACACTCTGTTCAGCCCGCGTTAATCTTCGTCGCTTAATATTTACGCCGCAGTTCCTTTATGATGCGTTCGCACAAATAATTTATCTTGCGTTTGCTCCGGCCAGTCGGCGTTCAGACGCGCGCGCGTTGCGGGCGTCGTCGCCCTTCGCCGCCCTCATCGCAAGAAAGGAGTTCTAAATGATCCGTGCCGCCCAACGCGTGCTGCTCGCGTGCGCCCTCTTCGCCGCGCTCGCTACCTTCGACTTCGCGCAAATGCCCGCCGCCTCTGCGCCCGACTCGAACGCGAAGGAGACTTCCGCCGCGCGCACGACGCCCGACAACGGCGATAACGCCGCCGCCCTGAACGACGTGCGCCAACAGTTGCGCGAACAGCGCGCCGAGATCGAACAGTTGCGCGCGACGCTCGCCGAACAGACGCGACTCCTGAACGAACTCCTTGCACGTAGTAGCAGCAGTAACGCCGCGCGCGCGGAAACAAACGCACACGCGAACGCCAGCAGCGGCGCAACCGTCAAAGAGGCCGTCTATCCGGCGGGCGAGCTTGCGGCGACGGACACGCTTCGTCGCGGCAGCGCGACGACGACGGGGGAAGCGGCTGCGAAGGCTCCGCAGCAGGCAGAGACTTTGGAGGCGCGCGTCGGGCGCATCGAAGCGCAGGCGCAAAAGACGAGCGAGACCATCGCACGCCAACTCGGCTCGATCACCTTCAGCGGCGATTTGCGGCTTCGCTACGAGGCGCAGTTCGGCCAGTTGAACGCGCTCGCGAACGCACAGAATCCGGCCATCCTCGGTAACGAGTTGAGCGCGCGTCATCGTGTGCGCCTGCGCGCGCGTCTAGCCATGCGCGGGCAGATCGGAAAAGAGTTCGATTGGGGTCTGCGCTTCGCCACCGGCACGCTCACGGACGTGGCGAGCAGCAACCAGACGCTCACGGATTTCTTCAACCGCAAAGAGTTTGCGCTCGACCAGGCCTATCTCACCTACAGCCCGTCCGCGATTCGTGGCTTGCGCCTGCAAGGCGGGAAGTTCGAGACGCCCTGGCTCGCCACCGAGATGACGATTGACAACGATATTCAACCCGAAGGCTTCAACGAAAGCTACACGCGCGACTTCAAAAAACGCGGCGCACTCAAAAACCTGACGCTCATCGCGTGGCAACTGCCGATGCTCGAACGACAGGCGGCCTTCGTCCTCGGCGCGGACGGTCGCGTCAATGTTGACGCCTCGCGTCGCGGCGGTCGCGATCTCGCGCTCTACGGCGCGCAGGCGCGCACGCGTCTCGCGCTCGGCAGGCTAACTTCGCTCACGCTTTCCGCCGCCGATCTCTATTTCTCCGGCACGCAGTTCATCACGCCCGCGCAGTTCTTCGGCGGCCAACTGCAAGTGCCCGTCACGGTCACGATCCCGGCGACAGGAACGACGCCTGCGCAAACAATCGCGGGCTTCGCCGCCGTCCCGCGCGATGCGCTCGTCGCGGGCGGCGGCGTCGGCGTCTCCGCCGCCAACACGAACGCCGTCAACCGCGACGGCAGGCTCTCGTCCGGCTTCAACCTCGTTGATCTCATCGGACGCCTCGACTTCATGCACAGCAAACGCTTCCCCGTCATGCTTCTCTTCAACTTCGTCACCAACACGCAGACGCATGATGTCGTCGTGGCGGGCGCGAATGGTGCGAACCGCATCATCCCGAACCGCGAAAGCCACGGTTTCTGGGCGGAGATTCAGGCGGGCAAGGCGCGCGAACGCGGCGATCTCCTGTTCAACTACACCTTCATGCGCATTGAGAAGGATGCCGTGCTCACGCCCTTCAACATCTCCGACCTCGCGCAGCCTTCGGACGTGCGCGCGCACCGCATGCTCTTCACCTACACCGCCGACCCGCGCGTGCTACTCAGAGTCACCGGCATCGTCTCCCAGCGCCCGAACGGTCTGGCCGGAGTCTTCGGCACGACCCCCGCCGGAGGCTCGCTCAGCCGACCGACGACGCGTTTGCAACTCGACACGATTTTTCGTTTCTAACTCGAAAGAATTTTCGTTTCCGACGCCGACGGTTTTTGTTTCTGACGAGGGCGCACCGATTTTTCACGAACATTTAAGTCGCCGTTAATTCCGATGTAGCGTCGCGGCGCGACGATCTGCACACCCCGCCAGCCTTAGTCCCGCCCGATCTATTGCGGACAGGGTCGCCTTCGAGCTTTTCCCGAAAGCCGAAAGCGACCCATTTTTTTCGCCCGCCGCTCGTTTGAATTAACAAACATTTAAGCCGACATTCACGCCCGCTTAACCCGCGCGCTCTAGTCTCCATCCTTGCAACACTACATGCCTCGTGCACTTTCAACCGAAGTCAGCTTTTAGTTAAAGACCGGTTACTTCAATTTTTCATTGCAGGTTCGGGCGCGCATCTCTTCGCCGTCGCCTCTACCTTGAACACATTCGCAGGAGACATTTACATGAATTATGCCACCGGAAGAGTTTTTACGTCGGCACGCAGAAACGCGTTCGCACGCTTGCTGCTGCTCTTATTCGCGGGAGCCATGCTGTCGGCGCTGCCCACCCGGATCACAGCGCAGTCGAACCCGACGGGAAGTTTGAGCGGGCTGGTGAAAGACGCGAGCGGCGCATCGCTGCCCGGCGTGAGCGTCACGGTGCGCAGTTCGGGCACAGGCGTCACACGCACCGCCGTCACGAACGAAGAGGGGCGCTGGACCGTCCCCGCGCTCTCCGTCGGCAGTTATGAAGTCTCTTATGAGCGCGAGGGCTTCAAAAAATTGGTGGCCGAGGATGTCGAAGTCGAGGCGGCGGTGCCGCGCACGCTCGAAGCCGCTCTGGAAGTCGGCGAAGTGACCGAAGCCGTCACGGTCACGGACAGCGCGCAACTCGTGACATCCGAGACGGCGACGACGTTTCGCCAAATCTCTTCGGCGCAACTCGTCTCCGTGCCCACCTCCACGCGCAGTTTCACGCAACTGCTGTCGGCTGAGGCGGGCGTCAACACAGACCTCTCGCCCGTCCTGACGAACGGCAACGGCAACCAGTCGCCTTCCGTTAACGGCACGCGCACGACCTCGACGAGCCTTTCTTTCAACGGCGTGGACGCCACCAACATCACCTCCAACGAAGGCTCGCTCAACAACAACATCGCGCCCGCGCCCGAAACGCTCTCCGAAGTGAAACTCCAGACGAGCCTCTACGACGCCTCGACGGGCAGAAGCGGCGGCGGCAACTTCCAACTCGTCACCAAGTCCGGCACGAACGAGTTCAACGGCTCGGCCTACTACTTCGTGCAGAACGAGCGTTTCAACGCCAACGATTTCTTCTTCAACAAGGACGGCATCGAACGTCCGAAGGCGCG
>DATHBB010000037.1:0-2031 GCA_035296385.1 Pyrinomonadaceae bacterium
GCGCCGTTAATCTGGTGACAGTGTGGCCGCTGTGTCGGTTCTCTTTCATGTTGCGGCACTTCTAACATCCCCAGAAGTGTGTAGCAACTAAAGTCTTGCACTAAAGTGCATAGCTTAGACTAGCGGCTTGAGACAGTTAAAGCAAGAAGCAGTTCTCACCTTTTGCCTTTTACCTTTTTAGAAGAGATTACAAACCTGCGCGCTATTTCAATCCTTCGCGCCCTTTGTTTTAACTTTGCGCCTTTGCGAGAACAGTTTTTCACGCAAAGGCGCAAAGTAAGTAAAACCGGACGGCGCAAAGAAAATACTACTTAACCGCTCGAACGCCCGTTGAACGAGAAGGAGCGCGACTCGCCGCGCACGCTCTGGATTCTGAGGCTGCGGCCTTTGTGCCACGCGCGCGTCGAGACGATGGTGGCGGGCAGAGTGTCGCCGAAGCGCATCGAAAGCGCGGTGTAGCCCGGCCAACTGCGCGCGCTCAGCGTGCCGCTTGCGGTTGCCGAACCGGCGGTGATCGTGAACGTGTTGCCCGTGAGGGTGAGCGTCGCCTCGCCCGTCATGCCGCCTTCCGGGTAATTGATCGTGCCGGTGTAAGTGCCGGAGAGATCGGCCACGTCGCCGAACGTGCCCATGCCGGGGATGCTGCCCGATTGCGTCGCGCCGCCCGCCATGTTGGTGTTGGCGTCCGTCGGCGTGGACGTGTCGCCGGGCGTGTTCGCGTTCGCGTCGGTCGTCATCGTGGCGTCCGCGTTGGCGTTCACGGCACGGCGGCGTGCGCGGCGTCGCGCCCTGCGGCGACGTGCGCGGCTGCGGCGAGGCCCCATGTTCGCGTTGTCGTTCGTAGTGGTCTGCATCGAGTTGGTCGAGCCGCTGTTCGTGTCTTGCGCCGACGCGGGCAGGTCTGCGAAGACGAAGATCGCCGCGACGAACGCGACTAAGAGACCGATCATTTTTCTCGTCATGTTGCTACTCTTCATGGCTGTGTCATCCTCCGATGGAATATCCCGCCGCACCTCACTACGGGACGACGGCTAAGCGTTTTGGTAAGACGCCAGTTGCGACCAGTTCTTTCCCCGTGCTCCGAAGTTAACCGCTACCCTCGGCGAACGCCGCCGCAGAATCAGACGACGGGTGAGTTTGTTGCCTGACGCACGCCGCGCGCCGCACGTCGGTCGCTGGCGCAATCCGCGCGCTTGCGGCGTCCCGAACAAGCCGCCCTCCGTCTCGTTTCGCCCGAAGTTCTCACGAGGGGGATAAAAAATTTCCGTGTTAGCTGCTTTAACTTTACGCGTAGTTTCTCACAAGATCGAGACTGTTGCACGAAAAATCGTGCGACGGCGACGCTCGGCGCGCGCGCGCCGCGTCTCTTTTGTTCAGGCCAGCGACGGCGGCAACACGAAATGGCCGAGATGCGGCCCGTCGTAGTTCGCGCTCACGCGCAAGGCCAGTTCGAGCGCGCCGCGCGTCTCTTCGGGCGCGATGACGGCGTCAACGAACCCGCGCGCCGCCGCGTACTTCGCGTCCAACTGCCGCTCGTAGTTCTCGCGCACGCTCGCCATCTCGGCACGCAAAGCTTCGTCCGGCTGCTCGCCCGCGCGCTTCAACTTGTCGAGTTGCGTGCCGAAGAGAGCCTGCACCGCCGAGTCGCCTTCCATCACGCCCATCCTGCCGGTCGGCCAACTGAAGATGAAATCGGGGTCGAAGCCCTGCCCCGCCATCGCGTAGTAGCCCGCGCCCGACGCGTGGTTGATCGTCAGGACGATCTTCGGCACGCTCGCCGTCGCCATTGCTTCGACGAAACGCGCGCCCGCGCGGATGATACCCGAATGCTCCGCTTCAGCGCCGACCATGAAGCCCGACACGTCCTGTATGAAGACGAGCGGCGTGCGGTGGCGATTGCACACGTCTATGAAGTAGGCGACCTTCTCGGCGGACTCCGTGTAGATGATGCCGCCGAACTTGGGCTGGCCGCCGCCCGACGGCGCGCGAAACATGCCGCGACTGTTGGCGATGACGCCGACCTGTATGCCG
>DATHBB010000038.1:0-51165 GCA_035296385.1 Pyrinomonadaceae bacterium
TGGTGCTATACTGCGCCTCCGCGCCCCGTCGAATAACGAGGCGCGGCCTCACTTCTCTGACTCTACAAGTCGTAAATTTTATGAGTGACACAAAATTTTCTGAACGCACGTTGACTGTTAGCTGGGAAGACCCGCGTGCGCTGGCCGAAGCGGGGCGCGGCTTATCCGGTCTCGAATACTTGCGGCGTATCGTCGCGGGCGAATTGCCGCGCCCTCCCATCAGCGCATTGATGAATTTCGGCATCGTGGAGTTGAGCGAGGGGCACGCGGTCTTCGCCGTCGAACCTGCGGAGTATCACTACAATCCGATTGGCGTCGTGCACGGAGGCTTGGCGGCGACGCTGCTCGATTCGGCCATGGGGTGCGCCATCCACTCGATGCTGCCGGCGGGGGCGGGCTACACGACCCTTGAGATCAAAGTAAACTTCGTGCGGGCAATGACAGCGGAGACGGGGCGCGTGCGTTGCGAAGGAAAGCTGATTCATCTGGGCGGACGGACGGCCACCGCCGAAGGCCGAATCCTTGATGAAAACGGAAAACTCTACGCGCACGCGACGACCACTTGCCTCATCCTTCGCCCTTGAGGAAAAGTTTAAGGGTGAGGAAAAAGTTTAAGGCTGCGGCTCAAAGCTTCATTTCCCACTTAATCGGCGAAGGCTACGCTCAACTCGCGCAGCGTCGCGGAATCGCTCGCGTCGGCGTTCGCGGCTTCGTCTCGATTGATGTGGTTGTAGAGGATGTCGCGTTGCTGCGGGCGGAATCCGGCGGTGCGTATGAGGTAGCGGAGCATGCGCTCGTCCGCTTCGTTGTGCGCTCCGGCGGCGGAGACGACGTTTTCTTCGATCATGATCGAACCCATGTCGTCCGCGCCGATGCGCAAGACGACTTGACCGAGCCTCAAGCCCTGCGTTAGCCAGGACGACTGGATGTGTTCGATGTTGTCGAGGAAGAGGCGCGAGACGGCGACCATCTTCAGATAGTCAACGCCGGTCGGCTCGTCCTTGATGCGGCGTCCGAGCGCTGTGTTCTCGCGCTGGAAAGTCCACGGGATAAAGGCCGTGAAGCCGCCCGTCTCGTCTTGCAGCGCGCGTATGCGTTCGAGATGGCGTACGCGGTGTGTGAGGTTGTCGCCGATGCCGAACATCATCGTCGCCGTCGAGCGCAGCCCCGTGCGATGCACAGCGCGCATCACGGCGAGCCATTCGTCGGTCGTGCACTTGGTCGAAACGCGCTTGCGCACCTCGTCGTCCAGAATCTCGCCGCCGCCGCCGGGCAGAGACGACAGCCCCGCCGCTTTCAAACGCATTAAAATCTCTTCGTAAGAGAGCCCGCTGATGAGATGTATGTTGTGAATTTCAGGCGGCGAAAAACTGTGCAACTGCATCTGCGGGTACTTCGCGTGCAGCGTGCGCAGCAGGTCTTCGTACCACTCGATGCCGAAGTCCGGGTGCAAGCCGCCCTGCATCAGGATGCCCGTGCCGCCGAGCGCGACCGTCTCGTCAATCTTCTCGCAAATCTCCTCGACGGTGCGGACGTAGGTGTCGGACTTGCCCGGTCGGCGGTAGAAGGCGCAGAAGGTGCAGACGACGTTGCAGACGTTCGTGTAGTTGATGTTGCGATCAATGATGTAAGTGACGACGCCGGACGGGTGCTTGCGCTTGCGCACCTCGTCGGCGGCGACGCCGATGCGCGCGATGTCGTCGGACTCAAGGAGCGCGGTGCAATCCTCCGCGCTCAAACGATGTCCGGCGAGCGCGCGGTCGAGAATCGGTTGAATGTCGTTCATAGCGTTAAATCAATAGTTATAAAAATTTCGCGGCCTCTCATCCTTATTACTTCAACTCATTATACGCCACGGGGCGGACTTTGTTTGAGCAAAGCCTCAACGCCCGAGCATTTTCAAAGGGCGCACGCCTTCTGTCAGTTTGTGCTTATGCGCGAGTTGGAAAAAGAGTTCGAGACCGGCGCGCATGTCGTCGTTCAAGTCGAAGCAGATGTTATCGGTCAGGTAGGAGCGCAGTTCCGCGCGCGGTAAACGCAGTTCGCGCTCGTACTCCGCGACGATCTCTTCCAGGCGCGCCAGCCCCTCGTCGCGCGCGCCCGCGAAATCTATACGCTGCACGGCCTCCGCAGCCGACTCGTGCGCCATCCACATCGCGAAGACGAACCCCAGATTCGTAAACTCGCGCCAGAGCACGGCCAGATCGTGAACGCGCACGTTCTCGCGCGCGAACGTCATCGCCGGATCGCCGATGATGAGCGCGGCGTCGTGCGCGGCGAGCATCTCGCGCACGTCGGGCGAAGCCGCTGCGGTCTCAACCTCGCGCCCGATGAATTCGCGGAAGATGATCTGCACGAGCGCGGCGGACGTGCGCGACGACTCGTCGAGCGCGAGCGTGCGCACGTCTCGCAAATCGTCGCAACGCGTCACGAGCACGACGCTGCGCACGGCGCGTCGCGCCCCCACGCACACGTCGGGCACGACAAACACTTCCGGCAGACGCTGATATTCGATGACGGGCACGAGCGCGGCCTCGACTTCCCCGCGCGCCAGCATGTCGCCGCAACGCGCCGGAGCCGCGTCCGTCAGGAGCACCACCTCGCGCGCACGTTCTCCGCGCGCGAAACTCCAGATGAGCGGTGCCGAGTTCAAATAACTCGATGCCGCCACGCGCGGCGCACCCCGATGTTCTCTAATCTCTGAAATGTCTCTCGCTCCCGTCAGGTTGAAATTTCACGTGCATGCGTGTCATCTAACGATCAGATGCTAACGCACGGCAAAGAGCGTCGCAAGAAGTCGTGCGCCGTTAAATCACCCCGCGTTGACAGCCCTCGAAAGCTGCCATTAACATGCAGTCTGTCACGAACAAAGAGCGGCATCCGGTAAAATCGTAGCCGCTATAACCTGTCATACGTCACACGTCACTTGTCACTCAAACGAATGCCTATCTACGACATCAGCGTCGCCATCTCACCGGAGACGACGCCGACTTATCCGGGCGATCCGGGTATCGAGATCAACGCGTGGGCGGCGATGGCTCGCGGCGACGCGGCCAACGTCACGCTGCTCCACATGGGCGCGCACACCGCCACGCACGTGGACGCTCCAGCGCACTTCATCGAGGGCGCAGCAAAGGTATCCACCCTGCCGCTCGAAGTGCTCATCGGCGAAGCGCGCGTCGTCGAGTTGCCCGATACGGTCGAGGCCATCGACGCGGGACACGTCGCCGCGCACGTCCCCGACGGCACAACGCGCGTCCTCTTCAAAACGCGTAACTCCGATTTCTGGCGCGCCGACGGCAAAACTTTCCGCGAAGACTTCACATATCTCACGCTCGACGGCGCGCGTGCGCTCAAGGCGCGCGGCGTGCGGCTCGTCGGCATAGATTATTTGTCGGTCGAAAAGTTCAAGTCGGAAACTTTCGAGACGCACACGACGTTGCTTTCAGCAGGAGTCGTCGTCGTCGAAGGCCTGGACTTGCGCGAGGTGGCGGCGGGCACTTATGAACTCATCTGCCTGCCCTTGAAGATCGCGGCGGGCAGCGGCGACGGCGCACCGGCTCGCGCCGTCCTGCGCACATTGAGTTAAGCGGCGAGAGGCGCGGCTGGAGAGTCTGTAAGGAGCGGCGTATGGACGTAGTAAATCTGAACGATAAATTCAAACTCTTCGACGAGCACTGGAAACCGAAGATCGCGGGTGAGGTTAACGACGCCTACGTCAAGCTCGTTAAGTTCAAAGGCGAATTCCTCTGGCACAAGCACGACGCGGAAGATGAACTGTTTCTCGTCGTCAAAGGAAATATGACGATCAAATTGCGGGATCGTGATCTGCAACTGGCGGAAGGCGAGTTTGCGATTATCCCCAGAGGCGTCGAGCACATGCCGGTCGCCGACGAAGAAGTCCACGTCATGCTCATCGAGCCGAAGACCACGCTCAACACGGGCGACCGGCAGACCGCTCGCACCCTGCCCGAACTCGAACGCATCTGACGCAGGCGCGATGAACCGGGCAAGCGAGAAACAAAAAATTTTCGCCGCCGAGCGCGCACGCTTCGCGCGGCTCTCCATCCCGCAACTCATAGCGTTGCTGGCAAGCCTCGATCTGCGCACGCGCTTTCTGGCCGAGATGTGTCTGCGCGATGCCACGAACACCTGACTCGGTTTCCGGCCTGCGGCTTCGCAGGCAGAACGCGAGCGGGCGATTGAAGATTGGCGCGCGTGGTGGTGCGAGCACAGCAGGACGTGTAAAAAACGCTGGTCACAAAATTGAATATGGACACCAAACAGAAACGAAGCGACGGCGGCGAGCGCGACTCTAAAGCTCAGGTCGCCGATCCCTCGATCACCAACGAACCGGGCTACAACGAGCGCGTCTTCGAGATCGTGCGCCGCATACCCGCAGGGCATGTGATGACCTACGGCCAACTCGCGGAACTTCTCGGCGAAGGCTACACGGCGCGCACCGTCGGCTTCGTCATGCACACGGCGGACGACACGGTTCCCTGGCATCGTGTCATCAACGCACAGGGCGCGTGCTCGACGGGGCGCGTGCTCTTGCCGATGAACAAGCAACAACGGATGCTCGAAGCCGAGGGCGTAGAGTTTAACGCGCGCGAGCGCTGCGATCTCGGTCGCTATCGCTGGACGCCGGAGGAGGCGCGCGTGGACGACGACTCGAACGACGACGAAGGCTCGCAGCCCTCGCTCTTCGGCGATTGACAGTTATCAATTCCCCGTTTGTGAGCAGACATCAGAAGCAGAGTTCAAAATATGAATAACGATCCCCTACAGACACGCGCGCCTTACGAGATCAGCGAACGCCGCTACTCCGTCTCGCCGCACATGGTTACAACGGCGTTCGAGCTTCCCGGTTTTCGCGTCACGCGAAATCTGGGGGTCGTGCGCGGCATCGTCGTGCGCTCGCGCAACCTCTTCGTCAACATCGGCGCGGTCTTCAATTCGATGGTCGGCGGCAACATCACCGCGTGGACGAACCTCTGCGAGATGACGCGCCGCGAGGCGTTCGAGATCATGGTTCAGCATGCCACTGAGCTGAACGCGAACGCCATCATCGGCGCGCGCTACGACGCGACCGAACTCGGCACCGGCATCACGGAAGTGCTCGCCTACGGCACGGCGGTCGTCGTCGAATCAAACGATCCGACGGGAATCTACAACTCTTGAAGGATACGCCGCTCACGCCCGAAGAGTTGGAACGCCTGCGCGAATTGCTCGCCGACATCGCTTACACGCGTCTGCTCGGCATAGAGTTTGACGGCGCGGAGCGCGGCGCGGCCACGCTCTCCATGCGTGCGCGCACGGAGTTGGAGCGCTTCGGCGGCATCATGCACGGCGGCGCGCTCGCCTCTCTGGCCGACTCGGCCTCCGCCTTCGCAGTCCTCTCCACGCTCGAAGACGGCGAGCAGACCGTCACCGCAGACCTCACGCTACACTACCTGCGTCCGGTCACGGGCGGCAAATTAACCGCCCGCGCACGCGTCCTGCGCGGCGGGCGACGCGCTGCGACCGTCTCGGTCGAAGTCTTCGACGACGCGGGCGCGCTGGTCGTGACAGCCCTGACGACTTATATCAAGCTCCGCTAAACCCTTTGTTTATGTAAATAAGCTCACGCGGCGGGAATCTCTACGCGAGATTTCCGGCGGCTCGAATTTGTGTCGTAAATATTCATAGACAAAACATGTTAATTCGTGCAAAATAAGTTTTGTCCGCGTCGCTATTTTGCGACGGCAAATGATTGCTATCCGCAGTTCCTCTTGAGCGAGCCTCATCTGGTCAATCCGGTCAAATAAGCTCATGCTTTCTCTTTATCAAGCGATACTTTCTCAACATTCCCGTCAGCTAACTCCGGTGCGCTGCGCAGACCAGACGATTGCGCAGCTGCACAGGTATTTTGAAGACGTGGTGTTGGAGAACAATTTGGCGGCGCTGGTGGTGGAAAGTTTGCCGGTGCAGGTCGAGCGTTCGCCGCGCTCCGCCGAACGCGTCTTGAAAGTCGGGCGTGCGGCGCGCCATGCCTTCTTTTTCCTCGCGCCCGAAGACGCCTACAACGAGATGTCGTTTCTGGACGAAGTGCGCGACTCGATGCTGTTGACGCGCCCGGCTCAAGGCGGCAACAACGAGCATTTCGTGATCATCGCAGACGCGCGCTTCTCCGCCCTCCTCGTCTCTTTGAGCGGGCAGACGACCGACGGCTCGGAGACCATCACGGAGAGCGAGGTCATCTGGACGTTCGAGCCGGACATCGTCTATTCGGCGCTGGAATATTTGATGGCGCGCGTCACCGCGGAACGCTTCGAGCAGACGGAAGCCTTCTCGCAAGCCGTGCGCACCTGCATGCCGAAGGCCACTTCGCTGCAACTGACCGTCTCCGTCACGACCAAACTCGCGCGCCTCTTGCAAGAACAGGCCGCGCGTGAAGTTGCTATCAACCGCATCGCGTCGGCCATCAGGAGTTCGCTCTCTCTGCCGAGCGTGTTGCAGACGACCGTTGACGAAGTCGGGCGCGCGCTCGGCGTGCAGTTGAGCGGCCTTCACGTCGAAGGCGAAAACAACGATCAGCCGCCCGTCATGAAGTGCTACTTCCGCGACGGCGACCCTAGCGAAGAAGCTCACGAAGCTCTCGTCAACGACCTCTACGCCTACCACACGCAACTCACGCGCCGACTCAAACACTACGTGCTCGACGAGCAGCGCGGAACGTCCGCGCAGAACGAAGATGAGACGCGCCCGCTGGCCGTCGTGCCGCTCCTGTATCAGGCGCGCTCGATGGGTGTGCTGATGGTGTGCTCGGACGACCCGCACCGCATCTGGCAGGAGAACGAACTGCTTTTGCTGCGCACCGTGGCCGATCAGGTGGCCGTCGCCGTCAACCACGCGCGCCTGTTCACGCAGATGCAGCAGTTGGCCCTGACCGACGGCTTGACGGGCTGCGTCAACCGCCGCTCCTTCGAGATGCAACTCGAACGCGACCTACGGCTCGCCACGCGCATGCGCCAGCCCGTCTCGCTCATCATGCTCGACATAGACCACTTCAAGCGCGTCAACGACACCTACGGCCACGACGCGGGCGACGCCGCGCTGCGCTTCCTCGCGGACGTTTTGCGCGACGAACTGCGCGGCGTGGACACGGCGGCGCGCTACGGCGGCGAAGAGTTTGCCGTCATACTTCCGCAGGCCGGACTCGACGGCGCGCTCATCGTCGCCGAGCGCCTGCGCTCGCGTCTGGAGACGACGGAAGTGCCCGGCATCGGCCACATCACAGGCTCATTCGGCCTCGCCACCTTCCCTCTGCACGCCAACTCGCGCGACGGCCTCGTCGGCGCTGCCGACCGCGCGCTCTACCAGGCCAAGCACGAAGGGCGCAACCGCATCTGCACCCCGCCGAGCGATCACACGGAAGTCAGCGACGAGATGTACGGCGCGCCCGCAGACCTCGCAGCCCAGGCCGAAGCCGAGCAGCTGATCCACACGTCCGTCGTCTGAAACAGAGGGTAAAGGGTAAAGGGAAAAGGGTAAAGGAGGAATCGTCTTCTCCTTTACCCTTTTCCCTTTACCCTTTACCCCATTTTGCCGTTTGGCTTTAGGGAGAGAAATCGCGCATCATAGGCGCGACCGATTTGCTCCGAAGTCGCGCCGGAATTTTTCGTGCGGCGCGCGCCGGTCTCCCTGTTATGGACGATCTGAAATTATTAACCCGCTATTTTCGCCCGTACAAGAAAGACCTCATCACCGGCATAGTCTGCATACTGGCCTCGGTGGTGATCGGGCTGTTCATCCCCCTGCTCGTCGGTCGCGCCGTTGACGGGCTGCGCGCCGACGTGACGTGGGCGAAGTTGACGCGCTACGCACTGCTCATCCTCGGCGCCAGTTTGGCGAGCGGCACCTTCCTGTTCTTGCAGCGGCGCATACTGATTAACATGTCGCGCCACGTCGAATTCGACCTGCGGCAGGACTTTTACCGCCACCTGCAACAACTCCCGCTCTCCTTCTACCAGGCCAACCGCACGGGCGACCTGATGGCGCGCGCGACGAACGATCTGGCCGCCGTGCGCCAACTCGCCGGGCCGATGATCATGTACACGTTGCAAACCGTCTTCATCGTCGTGCTCATCCTCCCCCTGATGCTGCGCATCAGCGTGCGCCTGACGCTCCTGCTCTTCGTGACGATGCCGCTCGTCTCTCTGACGGTGAAGTTCTTCGGGGCGCAAGTGCACACGCGCTTCGAGAAGATTCAGGAATTCTTCGCGCAGATTTCCGCGCGCGCGCAGGAGAACTTTACTGGCGTGCGCGTCGTTCGCGCCTACGCGCAGGAGGATGCCGAGATCGCGGTCTTCAAAAAGCTCAACCGCGAGTATGCCGAGCGCAATCTCGGACTCGTCCGCATAGACGCGGTGATGCGCCCGCTGATGCAATTTTTGATCGGGCTGGGCTTCGTGTTGATCCTCTGGTACGGCGGATTGCTCGCCGTCAGCGGTCGCATCACGGTCGGTCAGTTCACGGAGTTCAACCTCTATCTCATGCGGCTCATCTGGCCGCTCATCGCGCTCGGCTACGTCGTCAACCTTTATCAACGCGGCACGGCCAGCCTCAAACGCATGAACGCCATCTTTGCGATCAAACCGGCTATCGCCGACGCGGAAGGCGTGCGCGAGCAACCGCAGATCAAGGGGCGCATAGAGTTTCGCAACCTGACATTCAGCTACAGCGAACATCTGCCGCCCGTGCTTCGTGATGTCAACCTCTTGATCGAAGCGGGGCAGACCGTCGCCTTCGTCGGGCGCACGGGCACGGGCAAGTCAACGCTGATGAACCTGCTCCCGCGCATGATGGACGCGCCGCGCGGCACGGTCTTGATTGACGACCGCCCGCTCGCGGACTACCCGCTCGCGCAGTTGCGCTCCAGCATCGGCTACGTCCCGCAGGAGACTTTCCTGTACAGCGAATCGCTCGCCGAAAACATAGCCTTCGGGGTCGAGCGCGCCGAACGCGCCGAGGTCGAATGGGCGGCGGAGATCGCGGGCTTGAGCGAGGATATACGCGGCTTCCCCGAAGGCTTCGAAACGCTCGTCGGCGAGCGCGGCATCACGCTCTCCGGCGGGCAGAAGCAACGCACGGCGATTGCTCGCGCCGTCCTGCGCCAGCCGCGCATACTCATACTCGACGATGCGCTCTCCAGCGTTGACACTTACACCGAGGAGAAAATCCTTGCGCAACTGCGCGGCGTCATGCGCGAGCGCACGAGTCTCATCGTCTCGCACCGCATCTCCACCGTGCGCGACGCCGATTTCATCTGCGTACTTGACGAGGGACGCATCGTCGAACGCGGCACGCACGACGAACTGCTCGCGCGCGGCGGCGAATACGCGGCGCTCTACGAGCGGCAACTTCTGGAAGAAGAACTCGCGGCCAGTTGATTTGGTTACAATTTGAACGCGAAGAAGACGCCGAAATGGCGGCAATGTGTGGAGTGAAAGTTGATGAATGAAACTCCTGTGAAAGCGCCCGCCGAAGCGCGGCGGCGCGGGTTGTTGCTCATCTGGGGCGCGCAGTTGTTCTCGCTCGCGCTCCTGTTCGGCTTAACTTACGTCGTCTGGCCTGAGTCGAGCCGCGACGGCAATCACACGTTCGCGTGGGCGCTCGGCGCAATCGGCTTTACGAGTTTCCTCGTCTCGTTTCTGATCAAACGTAAGTTGCTGGCGAAGGCTGCCGCCGAACGACGCCTCGATCTCGGCACGACCGCTTACATCGTCGCCTTCGCCATGTGCGAGATGACGGCGCTGCTCGGCTTCGTCGCATACCTCGTCACGGGGCTGTCTTACGCCTTGCACTCTTTCATCATCGCGGCGGCGGGGATGTTCCTGCACTTCCCCTCGCGCGGCGCGCTCGAAGCGATTGAATCCGGCGGCGCGACGGCGACGGGCGTGGGCTTTAACAAGACGACTTTATAAGAACCGGAACCGGCGAAACATGGCGACAGCAGTTCAACAATTTCACGAAGAAGAGGCCATCGGCAAAACTTACGACACGCAGATCGCGCGCCGCCTCTTGCGCTACCTGCGGCCTTACCTGCGCCTGCTCGCCCCCGCGCTGCTGCTCACGCTCGCCCTGAACGGCCTGCGCGTGCTGCAACCGAAGTTCACGCAGTACGCGATTGATTGGTACATCCTGCCGTGCCAGCAGGGGGGCGGCGCAGTCGCCTGCGAACCGGGCGGCCTCGTCTGGCTGGCCGGGGCGATGCTCGGCGTGATGCTCCTGACGTTTCTCTTCTCCTACGCGGCGGCTGTCCTGCTCAACACCGTCGGCCAGCACGTCATGTACGACCTGCGCGCGGAGCTTTACGACAAGCTGCAACATCAGGAGGTGGCCTACTTCGACCGCCACCCCGTCGGGCGCATCATGACGCGCCTCACTTCCGACGTTGACGCTTTGAACGAACTGTTCACTTCCGGCGTCACGGACGTGCTCGGCGACCTGCTGACGATCTTCATCATCATCGCCATCATGCTCGCGATGGACTGGCGGCTCACGCTCGTCACGCTCATCACGGTCCCGCTGCTCTTCGCCGCCACCTCATGGTTTCGCAAGCACGCGCGACGCGGCTACGACATGGTGCGCACGCGTCTTGCGCGCATCAACTCGTTTTTGCAGGAACACCTGTCGGGCGCGCAGACCGTGCAGATTTTCAACCGCGAGGCGAAGTCCGAACGCAAGTTCCACGAACTCAACGACGAGTACCGCCGCGCCAACGTCGATACTATTTTCTACTACGCGGTCTTCTTCCCGCTCGTCGATTTGATCGGCGCAATCGGCATCGCGCTCATCGTCTGGTACGGCGGCTACCGCGTGATGGGCACGACTCCGGGAGCGCCGCAACTCCTGACACTCGGCGCGCTCGTCGCCTTCATTCAATACTCGCAGGCGTTGTTCCAACCGATCCGCGACATCTCCGACAAGTACAACGTCTTGCAAGCCGCGATGGTCGCATCCCACCGCCTCTTCAAAACGCTCGACCTGCCCATCGCCATCATGTCGCCCGCCGAGCCTCAGAAGGCGGGGCGCGCGCGCGGGCGCATCGAATTCGAGAACGTCTGGTTCGCTTACAAAGACGAAGATTGGGTTTTGAAAGACGTGTCGTTCGCGGTCGAGCCGGGGCAGTCGGTCGCGCTCGTAGGGCACACGGGGTCTGGCAAGACGACGATCACGAATCTGCTCATGCGTTTCTACGACGTGCAGCGCGGGCGCGTGCTCCTGGACGGCGTTGACGTGCGCGAGTGGGACCTGCGCGCGCTTCGAGAAAACTTCGCGGTCGTGTTGCAGGACGTGTTTCTCTTCAGCGGCACGGTCGAGGGCAACATCCGTCTGGGGCGCGAGGAGATGCCGGACGAGCGCATCCGTTGGGCGGCGCGCGAAGTTCATGCGGACGCGTTTATAGAGAAATTGCCGGAAGGCTTCAAGTCGGAAGTGCGCGAGCGCGGCGCGGGGTTGTCGGTCGGGCAGAAGCAGTTGATCAGTTTCGCGCGCGCTCTGGCCTTCGACCCCGCGCTCCTGATTTTGGACGAGGCGACGAGTTCGATTGACACGGAGACCGAGCAACTCATCCAACAGGCCATCGAGCGCGTGATGCGCGACCGCACCTCCATACTCGTCGCGCACCGGCTCTCCACCATCCAGCGCGCCGACCGCATCGTCGTCCTCCATCACGGCGAAATTCGCGAACAAGGCTCGCACCAAGAGTTGCTCACGCTGCGCGGCCTCTACTGGCGACTCTACAAACTACAATACGCCGACCGCTCGCGCGACGAAGCCGTGCCGGACTTGCCGCTGCGCGACAGTTTGCAATACGGCGATTGAGTAATAGCAGAAACTCAAAATGCGAACGGCGATCAAGAAAAAACTTCCTGATCGCCGTTCTTCTTTCTGCGCTTTCCGCCTAACGATTATGGATTAGCCGTCGCGGTCGGCGTCGCTACCGCCGGAACTTTCTCCGGTTGCTTGGCGCGCGCTTTGATGGGCGTCACGAATTCGAGCGATTGATAAATCTGTAGATACATCTGCGTCTCGCGCGGGATGAGCGTGCGCCACGACGCGCCGCCGCGACGTATGTAGCCGGCGAGCTTGGCCGGGTTGGAATTGTAACCGGCGGCGATCAAGTCTGCGGGCGTAGCGATGCCCGTGGCGAGCGCGTTGGCGATGGTCTCGTTCAAGGTGAGATCGCTCCACGTGTCGCGTATGTAGAGCAGCATGGCTTCGAGCGCGTTGCCGTGATTGCGCATTCCGAGGACAAAATCGGGGTTGAGTCCGACCGCCGGGTAGCGCTGGCGGAGCATCTGGTAAGTCCAGGGGATCATCTGCACCATGCCGCCCGCCCCGGCGGTGCTCACCGAATAGCGATAGGTGTCGAGTTCGTTCAGCGCGTAGAGCGCATAGACTTCGTTGAAGAGCGCGAGGCGCGACTCGGTGCGGAAGCGTTGGTGGTCAACGTGCTCGACGAGACAGAGGCGCTCGGCCATGTCCAGCACTTCGGGCGTCATGTGATGCCCTTTGTCTTTGAGACGCTTGGCGGCCAGATCAACCATCGTGCGCACGTAGAGTTGACCGTTCTTGACGAGTTCGGGCGTGAGCAGCGCGGGGTGCGCGGAGGTGTAGTAGGCCGTCTCGCGATACCTGCCGAACTTCTCAATCGGATACTCGACGAGTAGCGGCGCGAGTTGCCGCCCCGTCAGATCGGAGACGGTGACGGCTGTGTTGACGTAGTTGGGACGCACGATGCGCACGCGCAGGAAACCGCCGAGCGAAGAGGCGACCGTCAGTTCCGTGTCTTTCTTGAGGAAGACTTCTTTCGCCAGCGTGAGCAGGTGAATCTGCGAGGTGTCGTCGTCGAGCGCGGCGAGCGTGACGAAGTTCAAGTTGGGCGAACCGCCGAGCGCTGTCGGCGTGATGCGCGTCTTGAAGAGGCGCTCCGATTCGAGTATGCGCGCGCGAATCTTGTTGGGGCTGATGGGCGTCGCGGGCTTCAAAGCGATTGAGGGCACGACGACGGGAAGAGTTGACACGGGCGCAGGCGTTTGCGCGGGAGCGGTCGCAGCGTTCTGCGGCGCGACCGTCGAAACGCTCGCGGGCGTTTGCGGCGTCGCGGTTTGGACGGGCGCGGGCTGTGCAGTTTGGCGCTGCTGCTCCTGCGCCGGCGCTGCGGTCGCCGTCGCGACGCTACGCGGACGGCTGAACTGCGGGGTTGGCGACTGCGTAGAGGACTGTTCCTGCGCATTCGCGGGGACGAACGCAAACACTAATAGCAACGAGACGGCAACTGTTTTCATTCTTCTGTAAATCCTTTGGCTGGCGATGCGTCTGAGGGAGCAGACTTAGCTTAAGATTCGCCTGCGCGCCTCACGGTTGTCAAGAAAAGTCGGGAGTCTAAAGTCTTGAGTCTAAAGTCTGGAATCGGGAGTCTCA
This sequence comes from Pyrinomonadaceae bacterium, assembly GCA_035296385.1. Classification (GTDB taxonomy): domain Bacteria; phylum Acidobacteriota; class Blastocatellia; order Pyrinomonadales; family Pyrinomonadaceae; genus JAIVJZ01. The sequence continues at coordinate 13,474 of DATHBB010000038.1, forward strand.
AATCAGTAGTGGCTATCGGACTCTGGACTCCAGACTCCGGACTCCGGACTCAGGACTTTAAAATTCGTGCAGCCCGCCCGACATAGAGGCGGCGGCGGAGGCCGCCAGATCGCGTAGCGCGCCCGGCGGGCGATGCATCAGGCGGAAGCGTGTGGCGAGCAGCTGTCCCGCGCCTACGCCGAGGCTCGTGTCCAGTTCCCACAACTCTTCGGAGAGTGCGTTGGCTGCGACGCGCTCGAACGCCGGTTCGAGTTCGGCGGAGAGCGAATCCAGGCCTTCGACGAAGATAAGTTCGAGTTCGCGCCCGCCGTGCGTGCGCCGCCGCGCGTGTTCGCGCAGGCGCTGGCGCGCGTCCTCCTGAATCTTTCCGGTCGCCACGAGCACGAGGTGTTCGCTCTCGCTTTTGGCGTGCTCGTCGAGCGCGCGTCGCGCCTGCGCCGTCGTCCAGTCGCCGTCGTGCAGCAGGAAGAGAAACGCCTCGCCGCAGACGTTCGCCATCAGACGCACCTCGCCGTCGCCCGCCGTGGGGCGCGCGACGATCTGTTTTTCGGGAACGCCGAGTTTGGAGATGATCGTGCGCAGGTGTGTGGCGAGCCACGCGCCGTCCTGTAGGAGCGTCGCGGTCAGGGAGGTCGGCACGGTCACTTCTTCGGCATGTTCGTCGGCGATTGACGCGCCGCATTCGTTGCAGACGGCGTTGCTGCCGGAGAGCATCGAGAATGCGTCCGGCGACGGCAGGCGAAACAGAGCGCGACCGTCTTTACGACAACTTACCAGAATCTCGCGCTTCAACAGACCCACTTCCGCGAGCCGGTTGAGCAGAGCGTCCGGTGCGCTCTCGCCCGCGCCCGCTTGCAGCGCGCCCGCAGCAGCCGCGCGCCCTTCCTTGTGCGCCTCACTCAAGCGGCGCAGGAAGGCGCGCGCCTGCGAGTCTTCGAGCATCCCCGAAGAACGCAGCCAGCCTTCGACCATCTCGCCGCGCGCGTTCGTGGGCGTCGCCGTCTCCGTCGCAGCGAAGCGCCGGAAACTCTCGGACACGCGCGCCTCGCGCCGCTCCCATTCGACCACCAGCGTCTGAGCGCCCGCTACTGTCGCCGACGCCGCGAGCGCCTCGCGTATGCTGCGACAAAAGGCGTCGAGTTTTTCGCGCGGGTCAATCGTCTCGTCCTCGTAGATGATTCCGGCGCGTACGCCCGCCGCCGCGCCGCCGTCGCCCCCCGCGTCGCCGAACAGCAGGAAGTGCGCGTAGTCTTCGACGCAGAAGAGGTCGCCGCGCACGTAAGGCGCTTCCGTCCCTGCGTCTGCGCGTGCCGCCAGAGCGCGCTCCATCTCGCGCGCCTGCTGCTGCGCGCCCGCGAGCGACGCTTCGTACAAGTGCAGCCGCGCCGAACGAATCAACGGCGCGAAACCCTGTTCCTGCAAAGTTTCCAGCAGAGACGTGCGCGTCGCGCCGTCAACCGCGTAATCCAGACTTTTGCTCTCGACGAATAACATAATTCGCTTCTTCTCCTCAAAAAGGCCGCCGCATGCTATCACGAACGCGCAAAAAATTATCCAACCTTTTTCACCCCAAAATCCGCAAATTATTTATTTTCATGGGTTAACAGCATACGAAGCCGTACACATCGTTCAAGTTGAACCAATTTGCATACGGGTTCGTGGTTAGTTTCGGGTCACCTCACGATTTTGAAATGTGCCCTGTCACAAAACAGTCACATTGCCTCTTGTTTCAATCACGTTGCGACTGTAAGATGTTTTCGCTGCACAAATTGCAGCGTACATCCTTCTACCCCAGAAGTTCCCAAGAGCAATTGTGGATTTTGAATAAGGAGCACGAACGCCCCCGCGTTCTATGTCTGTGAAAATTTTGTTCCCCCGCACGCTGGCCGCGTGTTTCGCCATCTGCCTGTTCGCCTTCAACGTAGCCGCGCAAACGGATTTATCCCGCCCGCGTCAGGTCGTCCAAGCCACACAACCCGACGGTTCGAGCCGTCTGGAGACGGACGTGTTCGTCGTCTCGGAGGCCGCGCCCGCGAGCGTTACCAGATACGAAACCGAACTCGCCAAGCCGCGCATCATCGCTCCGCGCCTCTTTGAATTCAACAAGATGATGATGGCCGCGATTGACATGCGCATCGGCGCGCCCTACGTCTACGGCACGGAGGGGCCGCGCGTGTTCGATTGTTCGGGCTTCGTGTGGAGCGTCTTCCAATCGGCGGGCGTCCAATTCGAGCGCGGCAGCGCACGCGGATTCTGGACGAACTTCCAACCCGTCAGCGAGGACGAGAAGTACAAATTCGGCACGCTCGTTTTCTTCAACAACCTCAAGCACGTCGGCATCGTCGCCGACGCCAACGGCTTCTATCACGCTTCGACCAGCCAGGGCGTGACCTATTCGCCCTTCAACGAATACTGGTCGAGCCGCATCACGGGTTTCCGGCGCGTGCCGCTCCCCGCTTTGAATCTCGCAGATTAGCTCTAAGGTTGCTCCTTAGAACGACAGGCCGACGCCGTGCGAACCACCCGGCGTCGGCCTGTTAAATTTTGCGCACCCGCCGAACGGAAACGAACCGCTCTCCCGCTCAGACTTTATACTTACTAACGCCGTCGCTTTGAGCGCGTCTCTATTTCGTCAAGCCGCCGAGGAAGCCAGCGCGATGCTCGCTCTCCTCGCGCCGCTCCCACACCGCGACGATCTTCTCGACCGCCACATAACAGAGCATGTCTTCCGCATCCTTCAAGTGCAGCACGCCGCCTTCGACCCGCACCACTTCGCCGTGCAAACTCGACACGCCGCCGCAAAACACGTCCAACCGCCGCCCCACCATTTTCGCCAGAAACTCCTGCATCTCTCATCCCTCCAAAACAGTGACAAGTGACGAGTGACAGGTGACAAGTTAAGACCAACTTCTTGTCTTTAACTTGTCACTTGTCACCTGTCACTTGTCACTGTTCTTTTGTTTCCACACCTGAATTTTTTCGCTGCCGTGTTCGTCCGAGACCACCTTCTCTTTCACCTCGCGGAAAGTTAGTTGAAAGAGCGGCAGGACGTTCTCGTCGTCCTGCTGTTCGCGCTCGAATTTCAGCACGTCGTAATAGACGCAACGCGGGCGATCCGGATACGTGCGGCAAACTTCGGGGCGCGCGTGATAGATCGTGCAGCCGCGCGTCTCGTGGTCGAGAAACTGGCACGCCTCGCCGAGCAGCGGGTCGGGCGTGCGCTTGAGCACGCGCTCCTTTTTGTCCCACAGTTTAGTGTAGCGCTTCGTCGCCGTCTCGACCGACACGCCGAAGTGTTTCGCCAGCCGGTTCAAATCTCGCTTCGTCACTTGAATCCGCTCGTATAACCCGCAACAGAACGCGGGACACTTGGAACAATCGAAATACACGCGCGGCTGATTGTCAGTGATCTTCTTCCCCATGCTCACACCATTAAGAGTGACAAGTGACGAGTGACAAGTTAGAGACAAGAAGACAAGCATTTTGTTTTAACTTGTCACCCGTCACTTGTCACTCGTCACTGCTTTTGTCACCGCCTTTCAGATTTCTCATATTCCGACAGCAGCAAATTCATCAACTCGCCGCGCCGCTCGTAGAGGCGTTTCAATTCGCGCGGCTCATGGCGCGCCAGCGCGTAAGCCGTGATGAGCGGAAGCGCGACGGTGGAGTCAACATAACACACAACGGCGTCGGGCAAACGGTCGGGATCGACCTTCCCCCAGGAGACGGCTTCGCCCGGCGTCGCGCCGGAAAGCCCGCCCGTGTCAGGGCGCGCGTCCGTCACTTGCAAAAAATAGTCATGGCCGCGCTCGTCTATGCCGAGCACCTCTTGAATCTGCGGCTCGGTTTGCAGCATGAAGTTTTTGGGCGAGCCGCCGCCGAGAATGAAGACGGCGCTGCGACCGCCGTGCTTGCGCCCCCGGTCGCCTTTGCCGTGAATCGCGCCGCGCTTCGCGGCAAGCACGATTGATGCGGTCTCGTTCACGTCGAGCGACGGGTCGAAGGCGAGTTTGTTTCCCTGCAAAGCCTTCGCCGCGACGTTCATGCCGATTGAGGAATCGCCGGGCGAAGACGTGTAGAGAGGCACGCCGTACTCGTAGGCGGCGGCGAGCAGTGATTTGTATTCGAGTCCGAGTTTGATTTCGCGCTCGCGCACGTAGCGCCCGCAGAGGTAATGAAACTCAGCCGTTGACATCGGCTTTTGAAACTCTTCGCCCTCGATGATGCGACGGAAAAACTCATCGGTGTCGAGCAGCACGGAGTAGTCGAAGAAGATGTCGTAAATCCTGACGACCTCTTCGTCGCGCAGTGTGATGTCGGAAGTGCTCGTGTTGCCCTGGTGGAGCGAGAGGCCGATGCCGAAATGCGTGTCGTGATAAAGGTTCGCGCCCGTCGTGATGATCCAGTCGATGAAGCCCGCGCGCATCAGGGGGATGAGCGCGGAGATGCCGAGTCCGGCGGGCGTGAGCGCGCCCGTGATAGAGACGCCGACCGTCACGTCAGGCTCCAACATCTTTTGCGTGAACAACTGGCACGCCTCGCGCAGCCGCGCCGCGTTGTAAGCCAGAAACGTCTCGTCGATCAAGTCCGCGAGCGCGATCTCGCCCGTGATGGGCTTCGGGTCGATGCGCCGCCCGCGCAGGAATTTACTCTTCTTTTTCGCCATGCGGACAATATAAAGGATGAAGATAGAAATGCAAGGATGAAGTAGGAACGATGAACGATGAACGAAAGCATTCAAGAGTGTGAGTGCTTTCATTCATCCTTCATCGTTCCTACTTCATCCTTGCTCTTTATTCCGTCTCCGCCGCTTTCGCTTCGGCGCGGCGCAGGCGCAGGCGCGCGATGCGGCGCTCGTCGGCTTCGAGCACTTCCACGTCGAGGCCGCGAAAGGTGAGGCGTTCGCCCGCGCGCGGCACGTAGCCGAGTTCGCTGATGACGAGTCCGGCGATGGTCGTGAAGTCGTCGTCCTCGATCTCGAAATCGAAGAGGCGCTCGATCTTCCCCACCTCGGTCGAGCCGAGCGCGTCGTAATAACCGTCGCTCGCTTCGATGATCTCTACGACTTCTTCGCGCGCCGTGTCTTCATCTTCGATCTCGCCGACGATCTCTTCAAGTATGTCTTCGACCGTGACGAGTCCGGCGACGCCGCCGTATTCGTCAATCACCATCGCGAGTTGCGCGTGCTCCTTCTGCATCTCTTCGAGCAGTTCGGCGACTGGTTTCGTGACGGGCACGAAAAGCGTCGGGCGTATGAGCGACTGAATCGAACCGTCCTCACTGCCCTCCGCCCAGCACTGCAACAGGTCGCGCATGTAGATGATGCCCTCGATGTTGTCAATCTGATCTCGATAGACGGGCAGGCGCGAATACTTCGACTCGACCACGCAGTCGCGCGCCTCGCGCACCGTCGCAGTCTCCGCGAGCGCCACGATCTCCGTGCGCGGCGTCATCACTTCGCTCACGCGTGTGTCGCCGAACTCGATGATCGAGTGGATCAGTTCGCCCTCTTCCTCTTCGAGTATGCCTTCCTCCTCGCCCACGTCTATGAGCGCCTGCAAGTCGTCGCCGTTGTCGTCCTCATCCTCTTCGTCGCCGAGTTCGGTCACGTGCTCGTTGCGGCGCGGTCGGTCGAACGACTTGTGCCAAGCGAAGGCTATGAACGACAGCGGGCGATAGACGGGACGCAGGATGGGCAGCAACTTGACGAGCGTTGCCTCCGGATTGCGCGAAGCGACGAGGCGCGGGATCACCTGCCGCGCCACCCCGTTCAGCACGACGCCCGCGAGAATAGCAATTAGCAGAAAGGCCGTGTGCGAAGTCGCGTCCGGCTGCCGGTCAATCAGACGCGACACGATGGAGGCGACGAGGACGGAAACGGCGACGACCAGAATCAGAATCGTGACGGTGAGCGTGAAGCGAAAGCGCGTGCGGTTTTCCAGAATCTCCGAGAGGAACGACGTGGCGGCGGTCGGGCGCTCGTCGTCCTCCGTCTCACCGATCAGGCGGCGCAAGCCCACGTCCGACAGTTCGCCGAACGCCATATCAATCAGCGCCACAAACGTCAGCGCGACGAGCAGCAAAAACGCGATGCCTATCTCAATTTCCATAATAAAGCTGTCAGCTATCAGCTATCAGCTAAAACCAACTTTCTAACCTTCAATCCGCGCGCTCCGCAAGCATATCTTCCCCTAACGATTTAGCTAAAAGCTAACAGCTGATAGCCAACCGCTATTATATCCCCAACCGGCGGCGCAAACGCAGTTCCAACGCGTTCATCTCCCCACCGTCCCGCTCATGATCATACCCGCACAAATGCAACAGCCCGTGCAAAATCAACTGCTCCACTTCCCTCTCAAAACTCAACCCATGCTCCGCCGCCTGCCTCGCCGCGCGCTCCACCGAAATCACCACATCCCCCAACGTCGCCCCAGCCGCCCGCTCAAACTCATCCTGCCCCGCCGGAAACGACAACACATCCGTCGTCCCCCTCTTCCCACGCCACCTCCGATTCAACTCCCCCATCGCCCGATCCGACACAAACACAACCGTCACCCCCGCCCCACCCGCAGGCACAGCCTTCAACGCCCTCTCCGCAAACGCCTCCCAACGCTCATAATCCATCGGCCTCTTGCGTTGGCGATTAACAACCTCAATCATGGTAACAGGTGACAGGTGACGTGGTAGGAGCGAGGTTTTCGTCTCGTCACCTGTTACTCGTCACCGTTCACTTTCACAAGCCGCTTTTGCTCGCGTGGTTTTCGTAAGCCTTGATGATCATTTGGACGAGGCGGTGGCGGACCACGTCGCGGTCTGTGAAGTAGACGAACTCGATGCCTTCGACGCCGGAGAGGACGCGTTCGGCTTCGACGAGGCCGCTGCGGCGTCCCGTCGGGAGATCGATTTGCGTCACGTCGCCCGTGATGACGGCTTTTGAGCCGAAGCCGATGCGCGTGAGGAACATCTTCATCTGTTCGCCCGTGGTGTTCTGCGCTTCGTCGAGGATGATGAAGGCGTCGGCGAGCGTGCGCCCGCGCATGAATGCGAGCGGGGCGACTTCGATGACGCGCTTCTCAAGGAGTTTTGTGACGCGCTCGGCGTCGATTAAGTCGAAGAGTGCGTCGTAGAGCGGGCGGAGGTAGGGGTCAACCTTGTCTTGCAAGTCGCCGGGGAGGAAGCCGAGTTTTTCGCCAGCCTCCACCGCAGGACGCGCGAGCACGATGCGGCTCACCTGTTTCTGCATGAGCGCCTGCACAGCCATCGCCACGGCGAGGTAGGTCTTGCCCGTACCAGCGACGCCGACGCCGAAGACGACATCTTTGTTCTGGATGGCTTCGATGTAGTGGCGCTGGTTGGCCGACTTGGGCGCGACCTGTTTTTTGCCCGCAGGGTTGAAGCGCGCTTTGGTGAAATAGTCGCGTAAAGAGTAGGCGCGGTCTTCGGCGATCTGTGCGAAGGCTTCGCGCAGTTCTTTGTCGGTGAAGGTCTTGCCTTCGGAGAAGAGCGCGGTGAAGTCTTCGAGTATGCGCTCGACTGTGGCGACATCTTTCGGGTCGCCGTCAATCGTTAAATCCTGACCGCGCGCATCGACGCGCACGTCAAGTAGTGATTCCAGATATTTGATGTTCTGGTCGTGGACGCCAAAAAGCGTTTCGATTCCTCGCGGCGGTAATTCGATTTTCTTCAAGTGAGCGTGCTGTCTCCTTATCTTAGACGGAGTTTCTTCGTGCCACAGGGGTAGGATGGACGGTGCGCGGGTGAGCAATCTAGGTTCTGCATGTTGCAGGTAAAACGCTACTACATGCCCCAACGCGTGTCAACGAACTCGGGGCGACTCCGCGCCCGCTTGCTCCGCGCGCCTCGCCTTGACACGGGCTTCCCTCGTACCTATACTTTCCCCTTTGCGCTGAACGGCTGAATCATTGCTGTAGCGGCGCAAGTCGAAATTAAACACCAGTTATTTAGAGTTATCGACGGAGTTCAAAGATGCCTAATCATAAATCAGCCGAGAAGCGCATGCGCCAGAACGAGCGCCGCAAAGGAATCAATCGCAGCAATCGCACGCGCCTGCGCACGGAGATCAAGAAACTGCGCGCCGCGCTCACCGGCGGCGACAAGGACGCGCTGCAAACCGCGCTCTCGCAGACGATTTCGACCATCGACAAGTCAGTGCAAAAGGGCGTCCTGCACAAGAACGCCGCCGCGCGCTACAAATCGCGCCTGACGGCGCGCGTCAACCAAGCGGGCGCGTAAGCGAAAACGTTTCACAAACAACTTGAAAGCAGCGGGGCGGGTCGAGCCAATCGACCCGCCCCGCTGCTTTTGCTTTGGACTGAAAGAGCGAAAAGGAGGTGAGCGATGAGCGACGTGGAACGGAAGAAGAAACCTTACGAAGACGCGCGGGAGATCGAACTGCTGGTCGAGAATTTCGAGTCCTGCGCCGTGCCGTCTGCGGAGTTCAATCACGGCGCGCATCTGGCAGTCGCACTCTGGTATCTCACGGCGTCGCCAGCGCCGGAAGCCTTTGCGCGCATGTGCGAAGGGCTGCGCCGCTACACCAGACATAACAACGCGGAGGCCGCCTACAACGAAACCATCACGCTCTTCTGGCTCAAACTCGTCCGACGCTTCCTCGACCACGCGGAGGCCACACGCCCTCTCGCCGAACGCGCCAACGAACTGACGACTACTTATAACAGTTCGCAACTCGTCTTCGACTACTACAGTCGAGATTTGATTCAAACGCCGGAAGCAAAAACATCCTGGGTCGAACCCGACTTGAAGCCTTTGGACTTTTAAGAGATTAGTTGAAAAGCGCCAACCGGGCGCACTGCAATAGCGCGGGACATCGCCCCACGAAACACGCGCGCGTTAGCTCGACAGTTCGCAGATGAGCAGTTCGAGTTGGAGTCGCGGCGTGCCGAGCGAAGTTTTGATGGCGAGGTCGGTGGCGGCGATGCGCTTGATGCGGCGCGCGAGGTCTGTAGGGTCTGTGCGGCGTGCGGTGGCGAGAAAGTCTTCGCGCTTGTTGAAGGGCATCGGCACGAGGCGGAAGACCTCCTCCTTCGGCCTGCCCGCCGCCATCAATTCTTTGGCGAGCGCGAGCCGGTGGTAATTGCTCGCGACGAGGCCGACGAGCATCACGGGTTCGGCGTCGTCGTCGAGCAGGCGACGCAAAGTTTGCAAAGCGCCCTTGCGGTCTTTGGCGATCAGCCGATCCGTCAACTCGAAATTCGACAACTCGCGCGAGCGCCCGACGAGCGCGTCCACAGACTCCATCGTGATGCGCCCGCCGGGAAGCGCCGCGGTCGCCAGTTTGTCCAACTCGTTCGCGAGCCTGCGAACGCTCGTTCCCACGAGCGCGATGATCTGCCGGAGCGTGCGCTCGTCTGCGTCGGCCTTCAACTTCTTGAGGTGTTCGCGCGCCCACGTGGCAAGTTCGTTGTCCGCGAGCGTCGCAAATTCGACGCTCGCGCAGGCATCCAGGAGCGTCTTCGACAACTTGCGCCGCTTGTCCAGATCGTCCGCGACGAAGATGACGACGGAACTCTGTACGGGTCGCGCGAGATAGCGCAGGAGCGCGCCCTCGTCGGCCTCGCGCAACTTTTGAAAGTCCGTGACGCGCACGACGCGCCGCTCGGCCATCATCGGCAGTTGCTCTGCGGCGGCAATCGCCTGCTGCACGTCCGCGCTCGCGAGGCTAAAACTCGCCTCGTTGAATTCGCGCAGAGACGCGCCGCTGAGCGCCACGTCCGCGATGCGGCGCGCGGCCAGATCGCGCAAGTAATCTTCCGCGCCGAAGAGCAGATAGAGCGGCGCGATTTGCTTCGCCTTGAGCGCGCTGCGTAATTTTTCGCGCGTCAAGGTGCTCATTTCTTCTTTTCTTCGTTGACGCCGAAGCCGTTGACGAGGGTTGAGACGAGACTCTCGGCGAAGTTGCGCGCGATGCGTTGCACGGCGGGGTCTTCCTCGTTGAAGAAGGTGCGCGGGTCGTTTGTAAACTCGAACTCGCCGCGATAGACGTAGTTTTGGTTGTCGTAGAGCACGCGGTTCTGCACCTGATCGCGCACCGTCACCGCGCCGACGACCGTGACCTCGAAGATGCGCGCGCGCCCGCGTTCGTCCAGGAGGACGCCGGCGAAGGCGAAGCTGCGTATGACGCCGTCAACCACGGCGTCCGCGCCCTCCGGCTCGCTCTGCACGCGCAGCCCGTGGCCGCGTCGTATGATCTCGTTGGCGACGGCTTCCGTAAAACGCGTCTCGATCTTGTAGCGCAGCGCCTGATTCTGGAATGGCGGCACGGCCACCGTGCGTATGTGCGCGGGCATGCCGCCCTTCGTCACGGGCTTGTAGCACTCCGTAAAGCCCGACGCCGCAGACAGCAAGACCAGCAACGCGCACCCGCGAACAAGTTTTCTCGCAAATGTCATCTTCCCTCGTTTCCCTCTCTCCACGCACCAAGCGCGGACGCCGCACGATACGATAAACAGAAAGCAGTGACAAGTGACGAGTTACAACAAGTGAATCGTGAATCGTAAATCGTCAATTGAGAAAGCCCGTCTGCTTCTATTAACGATTTACGGTTTGCGTCTTCATCTTGTCACCTGTCACTTGTCACCCATCACTGCCTTTATCCCGTCGGCGATGCGCGCGGTTTCGACGGCGGCGCGCACGTCGTGTACGCGTATGATGTGCGCGCCGCCGAGTATGGCAGCCGTCACGGAGGCCATCGTGCCGTGAAGACGCCGCTCGACGGGCGCGTCGCCCAGCAGGCGACCGATGAAGGACTTGCGCGACGTGCCGACGAGCAGCGGGAACTCTGCGAACGCGTCGGCAAGTTGGTCGAGTCGTGCGAGCAACTCCAGGTTCTGCTCCTGACTCTTGCCGAAGCCGATGCCGGGATCAATCGCCATCTGTGCGCGCGCGACTCCGCGCCGTTCGGCCAGAGCGATGCTGCGGCGCAGGCTCTCGGTGACTTCCTGCATGATGTCGGCGACGGGCGGCAACTTGTGTAGCGTCGCGTTCGTGCCGCGCGAGTGCATGAGCACGAGTCCCGCGCCCGCGCGCGCGGTCTCGTCTGCGATGCGTTCATCGAAACGAAGCGCGGAGATGTCGTTGACGATCTCGGCTCCCGCGTCGAGCGCGGCGCGCGCCACCTCGGCTTTCGTCGTATCAACGGAGATGACGGCGCGTGGGAGTTCTGCGCGGAGGCGTTCGACGACGGGCACGATGCGTTGCAACTCTTCCGCCGCCGTGACAGTTGCGCCGCCCGGTCGCGTGGATTCGCCGCCGATGTCTATGATGTCCGCGCCGTCGGCGAGCATCTCCCCGGCGTGCGCGACGGCGTGTTCGAGGTCGAAAAACTTTCCGCCGTCGCTGAAGCTGTCGGGCGTCACGTTTAAGATGCCCATGACGAGCGTGCGCCCGCCGACGGCGAGCGTGCGGCTGGCGAGCGTCCACGTGCGAGCTTTAGTGAGACCTTCCGTCATCGCAAATTCACCACAACCTCTGAAAACGCGAAAAGGGGAAAAGGAATAAAACCTTTTCCCCTTCCCCTTTAACCTTTTACCCTGCTTACGCCGTAGCCGGGCCGGTGATGGGCGGCAGGATCGGCTTGAGCGGTGTCGTCGTAGGCTCTTTCAGTTGCGGACGCTCCCCGTCATCTTTCGACGCGGGCGGCGGCTCCTCGTCGAGCGGGAGACCGGCGACGATGCGGCGAATCTGCACGCCGTCGAGCGATTCGCGCTCCAACAGAGTTTCCGAGAGACGAATCATGGTCTCGCGGTTCTCCGTGATGATGTCACGCGCGCGCTCGTATTGCGCGTTGACGATCTTGCGCACTTCCTGATCGATCTTGATCGCCGTGTCTTCCGAGAAGTCGCGGTGCTGCGAGATTTCGCGCCCGAGGAAAATCTGCTCCTCTTTCTTGCCGAAGGTGAGCGGGCCGAGTTCGGACATGCCGTACTCGCAGACCATCGCGCGTGCGAGTTCCGTCGCGCGCTCGATGTCGTTCGACGCGCCCGTCGTGATGTCGTTCAGGAACGTCTCTTCGGCGATGCGCCCGCCCATCATGATCGCGATCTGGCCTAGCAGGTATTCTTTGGTCGCGCTATAGCGGTCGCCTTCCGGCAACTGCTGCGTAAGACCGAGAGCCATGCCGCGCGGGATGATCGTGACCTTATGCACGGGGTCTGCGTTCGGAACTTTGAGGCCGACGAGCGTGTGCCCCGCCTCGTGATAGGCCGTGATGCGTTTCTCCTCGTTGGAGATGACCATGCTTTTCCGTTCCGCGCCCATCAAGACCTTGTCCTTCGCCAGCTCGAAGTCCACCTGCATGACGATCTTCTTGTTGTAGCGCGCCGCGTTCAAAGCGGCCTCGTTGACGAGGTTCGCGAGGTCTGCGCCGGTGAAACCGGGTGTGCCGCGCGCGAGTATGCTGATGTCAACGTCCTCGCCGAGCGGAATCTTGCGCGTGTGAACTTTGAGAATGCCTTCGCGCCCGCGCACGTCGGGGCGCGAGACGACCACGCGACGGTCGAATCTACCGGGACGGAGCAGCGCGGGGTCGAGCACGTCCGGCCTATTTGTAGAGGCCATCAGGATCACGCCGTCGTTCGACTCGAAGCCGTCCATCTCGACGAGCAACTGGTTCAAAGTCTGTTCGCGCTCGTCGTGGCCGCCGCCGAGTCCTGCGCCCCTGTGGCGACCCACGGCGTCAATCTCGTCTATGAAGATGATGCAGGGCGCGTTCTTCTTGCCCTGCTCGAACAGGTCGCGCACACGTGATGCGCCGACGCCGACGAACATCTCTACGAAGTCCGAACCGGAGATCGAGAAGAAGGGCACGTTGGCCTCGCCCGCCACGGCGCGCGCGAGGAGGGTTTTGCCCGTTCCCGGCGGCCCCATCATCAGGACGCCTTTCGGGATGCGCCCGCCGAGCTTTTGAAACTTCTGCGGCTCTTTGAGGAATTCGATGATCTCCTGCAACTCCTCTTTCGCCTCTTCGACGCCCGCCACGTCCTTAAACGTGACGCGTTTCTGCTGGTTGTTCAGCAACTTGGCGCGCGACTTGCCGAACGAGAGCGCCTTGTTGCCGCCCGCCTGCATCTGCCTGAGCATGAAAATCCAGATACCCATGAAGAGCAGGATCGGCGCCCACGTCAGGAGCAGCCCCCAGAACATGCTGTTGCCGTTCGAGAGGTCTTCGACCTTCGCCACGTAAGGGTTGCCGTTCTCGTCGAGCTTGGTCGCCGCCGTCATCAGGACGCTCTGCTGCTCCGGGTTCGACAAATCGGCGCGCAACTGCTGGCCCTTCGTGTCCGTGGCTAACACTTCGCTCTGCTTGATGGTCAGGTTGTTGATCTCGTGCTTCTGGATTTTGACGTTGAGCGCGCTCAGGTCAACTTTGGCCGGCCCGCCCTGGTTGCCCGAAAAAGCCTTGTAGAGCAGCACCGCGCCTAAAAGAATGAGCACCCAAAAGATGATTTGTCTGGCTGTTGAACTCAATTCCGTATTGCCTCCGACGCCGATCATAACTCATAAAGGCGTCTGTTGTCGCTTCCACGCGCTCCCCGCCCTCTGCCGTCCGTTGCCGGGAAAGAAAACGCGCCCGCTGGCGCGTGGGGAGTCCGGCGCTATCAATGCCCTCTTAAGATGCCCCCGGAGGGCGGCGCGTTGCGCCCGCAAACCGCGCACGCCCGCGCGAAACTATTGCGCTTTCGTGCCAAAAACGGCTCAGGCGGGTCGCGCCAGGTGGGGCAAATTCCGCCAACGCTCGTTCAACCCCAGGCCGTACCCGAAGACGTAATCCTCGCGCGTCTCAAAAGCGCGCCAGTCCGGTTTCAACTCGACGCGATGGCGGTCAACTTTGTCAACGAGCACGCAAAGTTTGACGGATGCCGCCCCGCGCGATTCGAGTTGTTTCATCAGATACTCCTGCGTCACGCCCGTCTCCATCACGCCCTCGACGAGCAGCACGTCGCGCCGCGCAAGGTCGAGCGGCGTGCTGAAATTCAAATCCTGCACGCCTCCGAGCGAGCGATGATCGTAACGGATGAAGGCCACGCGCAACGGCACGTCGAGCCGCCGCAGCAAATCCGCGAGAAACATGAAGCCGTCTTCAACCACGCCGAGCACGGTCAACTCGCGCCCCGCGTAAGCGCGCGAGATTTCGCCCGCGAGCGTCTCGACGCGCTCGGCGATCTGCGACGGGCTGTAAAGTTCCACGATGCCTTCTGTCATCTCGTTTTTGCGCCTCGAAAAAAATTGCCCGTTAAAAACTAAAGGCCGCTCGCGAAAACTGAGCGGCCATGTGGTGACACTTTTGATTCTAAAGCCCTACCCGCCCTTTTTCAACTCTTTACCGCCCGCCCCACGCCCGCACGAAACAGCAACAGCCCGCGCCGCCGCTCGACGCTCGCCCCGCCCGGCAATTCCGCCACGCGCCCGCCGCGTTCGCCTTCCAACAGTCGGGCGACCGCTTCGATATGCGTCGCCTCAATTCGCCGCAAGTTTCCGCGCTCCGACTTGAGCCAGCCGCGCAGTGCGTAACTCAGCACCGAAGCGTCCGCCCCGCGCAACACTTCGACGCTGAGCGGCAGAGAATCTTCAACGGCGTCAAACTCATCCGCAATAGCATGATCCTCATCCGCGATAGCGTCTTTCTCATCCGCCGCCCCTCGCGCCGACGCGCCGCTTCCCGCACGCTTCCCCCCCGCTTTCGCCAACGCGTCGCGGCGGGCTTCGACGAGCAATTCCCCGCCCAGTTGTTCCAGCGCGTCGGCCTCCGCGCGCAACAAACGGGCGGTGCGCGCCAGCGTCTCGACCGCGCGCGGATTGAACGTCTCAAGCAAGGGCAACAACTGCCGGCGCACGCGCACGCGCGCGAACCGCTCGTCTTCGTTCATCTCGTCGGGGCGCACCCTGACACCGCGCGCCGCGCAATACTCCTGCGTCTCCGCGCGCCGCGCCCAGCCGAGCAGCGGGCGCACGAGCAGCAACTCTCCCGCGCGTTCGTCGAACGGGCGGCGTTCGCGCATCCCGCCGAGGCCGCGCGCGCCGCTCCCGCGCAGGAGCGCCAGCAACAACGTCTCCGCCTGATCCTCGACCGTGTGCGCCACCGCGACCGCGCGCGCCTCCCACTCGCGCGCCGCCCGTCCCAAAAACTCGTAACGCTCGCGCCGCGCCGCCTGCTCCAGATTGTCGCGCGTCGCCCGCGCGCGTGTCGCCACGGCCGCGCGCCCGACTGTCGCCTCATAACCCAACGCGGCGGCCAACTCCGCCACGAAGCGCGCGTCGCACGCGCCCGCCTCGCCGCGCAATTCGTGGTTCAGGTGCGCGACTCTGATCATCAGAGCCAGCCGCCGGGCTTTGATCAACTCGTCGAATGCCAGCAGGAGCGCGGTCGAATCCGCCCCGCCCGAGACGGCGACGACGACCCGCGCGCCCGGGGGCAACGCGAGCCGTCTCCATCCTTGCGCCAAACGCCGGGCGAACCGACTCAAGGGTCGTTTCGTCCCGGCGTTTGGCGGAGTCTGTTGTGATTCGAGTTTCTTCATCGAGCAGGCGGCGCGCGTCTTCGTTCCGGGGCGCGCGCCTGCTCACAGCATAAAACTCTCCCGGCGTTTCAGGGAAGCGAGGGCTTCACGAGCGGCGATTCCTTGTCGTCAACGTAGACGCTCAGCACGCTCTCGTTACCGGGGAAGATGAAGGTGTGATTCGTCACGAGGATCGAGCCGTGCTTGTCGAAGGCGGCGTTGGCCGGCGAGTTGAACGGCGCGATGGGAGGAGGAGCGTCCTGTGTGCAGGGCGCGTTTCCGATCCGTGCAACTTCCTCGCCCACCGGATTCAGCACCGACACGCCGGAAGCACAGGGCGAGGCCAGCATCACGTAGAGCTTGCCCGAATTGCCGAAGGCGATGCCGTCCGGTCCTTCGCCGTTATACTGGTGGAAGACTTGCAGGTCGGCCGCGGTCGGCGCGTCAACAAGCGGCAGCGTGTAGATTTTGCCGCCGGTGAAGCCCATCGGGCCGACGCCTTCGGCGGTGACGACGAAGTAGATTTTCGTCCGGTCGGGATTGATGCGGATGCCGTTCGGGCCGAAGGGCGTGGCGATGCTGGCATCCTGAAACCAGATTTGCGGAGCGCCGCCGCCCGGCGCGATGCGCCAGATGATTCCCTGTAGCGAATCGGTGAGATAGAGATTGCCCGCCGGGTCGAAAGCGATGTCGTTCGGGAGCGGCGGCGCTTCATAGGGCGGAAGATTCGGCACGGGCGTCGCGTACACGGTCTGGACGCCGCTGCCCAGGTCTATGCGGACGATGCCGCGTTGGGTGTTGACGACGTAGAGGCGACCCTCGCCGTCGAAAGCGACGCATGAATTGGCGTGCTCTTGCGTGAGGTCTTCACCCTGTATCTGGATGGTCTCAAGTTGTTCGCCGGTGCGCGTGTCATAGACGACGACGATTGAGGGCGGCCCTCCCGCCGTGCCGAAGCGCGCGGGGCCGGAGACGTAAGCCTTGTTGCCTTTGACGGCGATGCCTTCGGGCGAGCCGGGCGGCACGGGGAACGTGCCGAGCGTTCGCACGTCGCCATAGGGGCGCGTCTGCGGGTTATCGGCGAATGCCGTCAGGGGTAAAATAGCGAATGCGAGCAGGCACGGCACAAACGCCTTGCTTAACAGTTTCTTCAGGTGGGTCATTTCGTCTCCTTAAAAATGGTGAGAGAGTTGATTACTGTGGGACGCAAAGGCGTCCCGTAAGATGAATGAAAATATCGCGTTGACGTATGGCGGCGCGCTCGCAGATCGAATTAAGCTT
Source organism: Pyrinomonadaceae bacterium (assembly GCA_035296385.1). Lineage (GTDB taxonomy): Bacteria > Acidobacteriota > Blastocatellia > Pyrinomonadales > Pyrinomonadaceae > JAIVJZ01. The sequence continues at coordinate 30,291 of DATHBB010000038.1, forward strand.
CGTTCGCGTGTTCGCGATTCAACGTCCCATCTGCTAACGCGGGGTTCAAACTGAAAAGGGATCACCGAACGCAAACAAAAGTTCTTCGCCCGCAAAAATATGCGCGCGCAGGGTCGGTGGCCGGAAGGACGAAAGTGGAAAGCAGAAAGGCGAAGGGTAGAGTGAAGCGGGCGTGCCCGCTTCACTCTACCCTTCGCCTTTCTGCTTGCCGCCCGGCCTTAACTACGCTTCACTGTCACGCGACGATCATCGTGCCCGTGCCTTCGTCGGTGAAGACTTCGGAGAGCAGCGTGTTGCGTAGGCTGCCTTTGATGATGTGCGCGCTGCGGACGCCGCGATGAAGTAACTCCGTGATGTTTTGCAACTTCGGGATCATGCCGCCCGTGGCGACGCCGTCCCTGAGTAGTTTCGTCACCTCGTCAACCGTCAGGCGCGAGAGTTTCGTCGCCGACTCGCCCGGCCGCAGGTAAAGCCCGTCCACGTCGCTCAACAAAATCAGCTTCTCCGCCTCCAGACGGACGGCGATTTCGGCGGCGATGGTGTCGGCGTTGATGTTGAAGACGCGCCCTCCCGAGTCCGCGCCGAGCGGCGAGACGACGGGCAGGTAGTCGTGATCGAGCAGCACGCGCAGCAGCCGGTCGTCAATTTCAAGCACGTCGCCGACATGTCCGTAATCAATGCGCTCGCTCTCGCCCGTCGCTTCATTCAACACGTCCTTCGGCGGGCGGCGTTCGGCCAGCACGATGTTGCCGTCAATGCCCGATAAGCCCACGGCGTTGACCCCGTGATTGCGCAGCGCGGCCAGAATGTCCGTGTTGATCTTCCCTGCGAAGATCATCTTCGCCATGTCGAGCGTGGCGTCGTCGGTGACGCGCCGCCCGTTGATGATCGTCTGCTCGACGCCCAACTGCTCCGCCAGTTCGGTCAACTGCTTGCCGCCGCCGTGAACGACGCACAGGCGTATGCCCACCTGATGCATCAACGCCAATTCCTCGCAGAGCGAACGAAGATTCTCGTGATCCTCCGTCAGCTTGCCGGATATTTTGACGACGAAAGTCTTGCCCTTGAAACGCTGGATGTAGGGCAGTGCTTCGCGCAACAGGTCGAGTCGCGGCTGGCTCATAATTCCTCCGATTGCGGAATGCGGAATGCGGAATGCGGATTGAAGAAATGCAATTTGTTTTCAATCCGCATTCCGCATTCCGCATTCCGCAATTAACTTTGCCATGACGGCTTTCTGCGCGTGCAGGCGGTTCTCCGCTTCGTCTATGACGACCGAGGCGGCCGAGTCAATGACGCCGTCCGTCACGATGACGTTGCGGCGCACGGGCAGGCAGTGCATGAAGATGCCGCCGCGTGTGCGTCGCATCTTCGCCTCGTCAACGATCCAATTGTCTCGATATTCGGCGCGCGTCTCCAGGTCGTCTTCGGGCGCGCCGTAAAACATCTTGCTGCCCCAACTCTTCGCATAGACGACCTCCGCGCCGTCGAAGGCCGCATCAACGTCGTGCGTCACGTTGACGCTTGTGCCCGCGTCGAACGCCTGCTCGTTGAGTTGGCCGACGAGTTCGTCGTCGAGTTCGTAGCCGGGCGGGTGCGCGATGGTGAGTTCATGTCCTAACTGCGCGGCGGCGAGCGCGAAGCTGTTCGGCACGGCCATCGGCAGAGGCTTCGGATGCCACGCCCACGTCAGCAGCACGCGCTTTCGCCCCATGCCGAGTTTTTCCCTGATCGTCAACATGTCGGCGAGCGACTGACAGGGGTGATGCATCGCCGATTCGAGGTTGATAATCGGCACTTCGCTGTGGCGCGCGAAGGCGGCGAGGATGGGATCGCGCCGCTCCTCTTTCCAGTCCCTGAGCGCGGCGAACGTGCGCACGCCGATCCCGGCGCAGTAACGCCCGAGCACGCGCACAAACTCGGCGACGTGCTCGGTCTTGTCCGCGTCCATCACCACGCCGTCGCGGTGTTCGAGCGTCCAACTCGTGCCACCGGGTTCGAGCACGACCGGGTTGCCGCCGAGTTCGTAAATCCCGACCTGCATCGAGGCGCGCGTGCGCAAACTGGGGTTGAAGAAGACGAGCGCGACGGATTTCCCGGCGAGCGGCCGCGACGCGTCCTCGCCGCGCTTGAAACGCGCCGCCGCTTCGAGCAGACGTTCGAGTTCGTCGCGCGTCCAGTCTCCCGTTGTCAGAAAATCTCTGGGCATCTTTTTTTATAGAATTCGCTTCAACGCCGCGACGAACAGGTCAACTTCTTCCCGCTTCAAACAGAGCGGCGGCAAGAGCCTGAGCACGCGCGCGTCGCTCGACGTGCCCGTGATGATGCGCTCGCCGAGCAACTCCTGATGCACCTTCGCGGCGATCTCATCCGCGAATTCCAGACCGAGCAACAACCCCGCGCCGCGCACGCGCGCCACCTGCGGCACGCCCTCAAGCGATTCTCGCAAATGCCTCTCGCACGCGCGTGCGTTCTCCAGCATCCCGTCTCGTTCAATCGCTTCGAGCGTCGCCGTCACGGCCGCCATCGCGAGCATGCCGCCGCCGAACGTCGTGCCGAGGTCGTTCTCCCTGATGTGCGCGGCGACAGCCCCGGTCGTCAAACACGCGCCGACGGGGACGCCGCTCCCCAGAGCCTTCGCCAGCGTGATGATGTCGGGCACAACCTCAGCGCCCGCCGCGCTCCCGGCGAAAAACCACTCGCCCGTGCGCCCGACGCCTGTCTGCACCTCATCATAAATCAAGAGCATCCCGCGCGCGTCGCACAACTCGCGCAGCGCGCCGTAAAACTCCGGCCGCGCCTGCCGCACGCCCGCCATTGACTGTATCGGCTCAAGCATCACGGCGGCGACCGTCTCGTCGGCGAGCGCCGCCACCGAAGCAATCGAACCGAACTCCGCGCAGAGATGGCCGGGCACGTTCGGCCGCCCCGTCTCTCGATACTTGCCGAGAAACGTCGCGCTGATCGAGTCGGCCGTGCGCCCGTGAAAGCCGCCCGTAAACGTGATGACGTTCTCGCGTTTCGTAACCAGACGCGCCATGCGCATCGCGTTCTCGTTCGCCTCCGTGCCCGAATTGCAGAAGAAGGCTTTCGTTATGGGGGCGGGCGCGCACCCCACCAACTTCTCTGCCGCGCGCGCGCGCACTTCCGAATAGACCAGATTCGAATAGAACAACAACTCCCCGGCCTGCGCCCTGATCGCCTCGACGACGTGCGGGTGGCAATGCCCCGTCGCGGCCACGGCGTGCCCCCCGTAGAGGTCTAGAAAGCGTTCGCCCTCGCTCGTCTCCACCCACGCCCCGCGCCCGCTCGCGGCCACGAGCGGCATCTTCTTATAAGTCGCCAGTTGAAACTCGCCCTCGCGCGCCGCCATGTCTTCAAAGTTAGTGATTGTCTTCATCCTCTTTACAAGTCCCAAGTCTCAAGTCCCAAGTCTCAAGTCTCAAAGCCACTCCAACCTGGGACTTGAGACCTGGGACTTGAGACTTTCTTACGGATTACTGCCCAAGAGCATCAGCCCCGCCCGCTCATCCAGCCCGAACATCAAATTCATATTCTGCACGGCCTGACCCGCCGCGCCTTTGACGAGATTGTCTATCGCCGAGAAGACGACGACTGTATTCCCGCGCACGGCGAAACCGAGATCGCAAAAGTTGGTCGTCTTCACCCAGTTGATGTCGGGCGAGCCTTCGACTATGCGCACGAAGAAACTCTCGCGATAAAAGTTTTCATACAACGCGCGCGCATCCGCGGCCGTCCACGCATCTTTCGTCTCGACGTAAATCGAGGCGAAGATGCCGCGCGCGACCGGCAGCGAGTGGGTCATAAACACGAGTTCGCTCGCCCAGTCGCCGACGCGCCTGAGTTCCTGTTCGATCTCGGGCACGTGCTGGTGCGTGAAAGGCTTGTAGGCGTAGAACGAGTTCATGCGCTGCGGGTGGTGCGTGTTGGCCGCCGCCTTTACGCCGGAGCCGGACGAACCCGTCTTCGCGTCCACGATGACGCGACCCTGCAACTGCCCCGCGGCGACGAACGGCGCCAGACCGAGCAGCGTCGCCGTCGCGAAGCAGCCGGGATTGCTGACGAGCCGCGCAGTTTTGATCGCTTCCCGGTTCGTCTCCGTCAAACCATAGACGAACTCGCTCTGCAACTCGACGGCCGTGTGCTCGCGCCCGTAGTGCTCCAGGAACTCCGCCGCGTCGTTCAGACGAAAATCGCCCGACAGGTCAATCACGCGCACGCCCCGCCGCCGGAGGCGCGGCGCGATCTCCAAAGCCTGCCCGTGCGGCAACGCCAGAAAGACGCAATCCACATCGGGCAGACTCTCCAACTCATCCGGCGCGGTTGTGAAACGCAACTCCGTCAAACCGTAAAGATTGCGATGTACTTCGCCGACGGATTTTCCCGCCCCCTCGTTGGCCGTCACGAAAGCGATCTCCACGTCGGTGCGCGCCAGCAGGATGCGCAGCAATTCCGCCCCGCCGTAGCCCGACCCGCCAAAGATGCCGATCCGAAGTTTCATCAGGTTTCAAATTCCAGATTTCAAATCCAAGATTTCAGATCAGGTTAAAGATACAAGTTGCTCGTTTCAATTTTCTCGCTTCACGCCTCGACCAACGCAGGCTCAACCGCACCCGCGCCGGGCGAAACTGAAACCTGAAACTTGAAATTTGAAACCTTATCTTTGATGATCTCGAACATCCGCGCCCCGTCCCTGCGCGCGTTGCCCGCCGCCACATTAAACTCGCCTTCGATGTAGTCCTCGCCCATCTGCGAATCCGTCACCGACCCCGCCACGAGGTCAACCGTCAGGCCGCGACGCTTGAGCAACTCGATGCCGCCCCACGCGCCCACGTAATCCGACGCGCAATACACAAGCGCCGCCATCGCCCCGCGCAACTCCGCGTCGTGGAAGATTGACTCGACCGAGTAGCCGCCGAGGATGCCGTCTCCGAGTTCGATCACGATCATGTCGGGCGCGCTCTCGTTCAACTTCGCGACGATTGATTTCGCCACCGGCGCGAGGTCGCCCACGCCCACCGTGGAAGGCAGTCCGCAGTCGAGAAAGCTCGCCGTCGCAAGCGCGCCGTGGTCGGCCATGTTCAGCGTATCGCGAAGGCACGCGACGCCCGACAGCTTGCCCGCCGCCACGCGCATCCCCGCCGCCGTCGCTCGCCGAATCAACTCGGTCGCCGCGTAAGTCTTCCCGCTGTTCATGCATGCGCCCGCGATGACGACGAGCGGCGCGCTCTCTCCTATGTGTTCGCGCAAGGGCAACGCGGCGTCGCCGATGTTTCGCACCCGCGCCGCCTCGTCGTACACGAGGCCAATCACCTCCACGCGGATCGCGTCGCTCAAACTCGAATGATGCCCCGTGCAGAGGCCGACGACGCCGCCCATGTTCAGCAGGTGCAGTTCGTCGCCCGCCGCGACCGTCTCCGGCACGTCGCCGACGAAACCCTTCAGCGCGCGGCGGCTGCCGAGCACGCCGACGAGCACGTCGCCCGGATTGATCTTCGCCAGCCGCCCCGTCACGAGTTCCAACTGGTTATACGTCGCGCTCTCCGAGAGCGCGCGCACCACGACCACGTCGCCCGCGCGCACGCGTTCGCGCGCCGCGACGACGGCCAGCGTCTTCGACAAACCGAGCGGCGAAGTCGCCGACCCGATCTTGTCCGCCTCGACCACACGCACCTGCGCGCCCTCTAATTTCTCCGTGACGTTCGTCATGCTCCCCACCCTTTCAGAGATTGATCCATTTCTTCATTTCTTCATTTCTTCATTGAATCAATGAACCGATGAATCAATGAATCAATCTCTTTCAATCCGCAATTATTTGTTGGCTTGTGCCAGCGAGCGCAGGCGCAGCGCGTTGAGTTTGATGAACCCTTCGGCGTCGCGCTGGTTGTAGACCGTGTCGGCCTCGAAGGTCGCGAGTCGTTCGTTGTAGAGCGAGCGCGGCGCGCGTCTGCCCGCGACGACGACGTTGCCGCGATAAAGTTTGAGACGCACCTCGCCCGTCACGTCCCTCTGCGTCTCGTCAATCGTCCGCCGCATCAACTCGGTCTCCGGGGCGAACCAGAAGCCGTAATAGACGCTCTCCGCAAACTTCAGGCTCAAAGCGTCGCGCATCCTCAACACTTCCCTGTCCATCGTGATGGATTCGAGCGCGCGGTGCGCCGCTTGCAGAATCGTCACGCCCGGCGTCTCGTACACGCCGCGCGACTTCATCCCGACGAAGCGGTTCTCAACCAGATCAACCCGCCCGATGCCGTGCGCCCCGCCCACGCGGTTCAACGCTTCGAGCAGCGCGACCGCGCCCATCCGCTCGCCGTTCACGCTCACCGGCACGCCCGCGTCGAATCCGATCACCACGTATTCGGCTTCGGCGCGCGCCTCTTCCGGCGATTTCGTCAACTGAAAAATGTCCGGCGGCGGCTCGGCCCAGGGGTCTTCGAGGATGCCGCCCTCGTAGGAGACGTGCATCAGGTTGCGGTCGGTCGAGTAGGGCTTCGCGTGCGTCGCCGTTACGGGGATGCGGTGCTGCTCGGCGTAAGCGATCAGGTCGCTGCGGCCTTTGAACTCCCACTCGCGCCACGGCGCGACGACCTTGATGTCGGGTTCGAGCGCGTAGTAAGTCAACTCAAAACGCACCTGATCGTTGCCCTTGCCCGTCGCGCCGTGGGCCACCGCATCCGCCCCCTCCCGGCGCGCGATCTCGATCTGCCGCTTCGCGATCACCGGGCGCGCCAGAGACGTGCCGAGCAGGTAGACGCCCTCGTAAACCGCGTTGGCCTTGACCGCCGCCCACACGTAATCGCTCACGAACTCCTGCCGCAAATCTTCCACGTAGAGCTTCGACGCCCCCGTCGCGCGCGCCTTCTCTTCCAGCCCTTCGAGTTCCTCGCCCTGCCCCACGTCCGCGCAATAGCAGACGACCTCGCACCCGTAACGCTCGCGCAGCCAGTGCAACATCACGGACGTATCCAGCCCGCCCGAATAAGCCAACACAACCTTTTTAATCTTTTCCGCCACGCCCCACCCCTTCATCAAATCCCAAGTCCCAGGTCTCAAGTCTCAAATCTGAAATCGGCCACCCTTAAACTTGGGACTTGGGACTTGAGACTTTGCGACTATTGTCATCCGAACAGTTCCCAGATTTTCTTAATCACCGCGCGTTGCGCCTTGCGCTCCGCCACGGCGACGAAGATCGTGTCTTCGCCCGCCAACGTTCCGACGATCTCTCTGATCGCCGCCCCGTCAATCTCCACCGCCACCGCCGACGCCAGTCCCGGCTCGCACCGCGCGACGACCAGCGCGTCGCCCGCCACCTCCAAACTCAAGAGGCCGCGCGCCGCCGCCGCCGTCCCGTCCGTCGCGCTCGGCACGACGTAACGCCCGCGCCGTTTGACCACGCCCAACTCTTCGAGGTCGCGCGAAATGCTCGACTGAGTAGCCGCGAAGCCCGCGCGTTCCAGGTGCGACGCCAATTCGCCCTGCGTGCTGACGGGCTTGGCGCGAATCAGGCTCAACAATTTCTGCTGTCGTTTTTCCTTGTCCATATTCACCATTTATGCAATAGGTTTGCATAACTTGTGCATAGATGAATAAAATAGCATCATAGTTGCATCAAATCAAACGCGCGGGTACAACTCTCGCGGGAATCTTTAACGGGGGTCAGGGACAAAAGCGATCCGGCGGTTAGCGACGCGGTACACGAATTTCGACTTCCGAGGGTGGAAATGAACGACGAGAAAAAACTATGGGGCGGGCGATTCGAGGGGCGACCGGATGCGGGCTTCGCAGCCTACAACCGTTCGTTCGATTTCGACCGTAGGCTGTTCGCCGCGGACGTGCGCGCGAGCCTCGCACACGCCGAAGGATTGCGCGCGGCCGGTGCATTGACCGCGGGCGAGGCGGAACAGATCAGGACGGGACTCGAAACGCTGCTCGCGCAAAGCGAACGGGAGAGCGACTTTTTCGCGGACGAGACGGCGGAAGACGTTCACTCCTTCATCGAGGCGCGGCTCGTCGCGCTCGTCGGCGACGCGGGGCGCAAGCTCCACGCGGGGCGCAGCCGCAACGATCAGGTGGCGACGGCGCTGCGTCTGTGGTTGCGTGATGAGATTGACGCTATGGGGGCGTCGGTGCGCGCGGTGCAGGGCGCGCTCGTCGCGCTGGCGGAAGCGCATCGCGAGGCGGTGATTCCCGGTTACACCCACCTGCAACGCGCACAGCCCGTATTGTGGGCGCACTGGTGTCTCGCCTATTTCGAGATGCTCGCGCGCGACCGCGAACGGCTCTCGGACGCGCGCCGGCGCACGAACGTCATGCCGCTCGGTTCGGCCGCGCTCGCCGGGACGAGTTACCCGGTTGAACGCGAACAGGTTGCGCGCTCGCTCGGCTTCGCGGCGGTTTCGCGCAATAGTCTGGACGCTGTGAGCGACCGCGATTTCTGCGTCGAGTTTGCGGGCGCGGCGAGTCTCGTCATGGTTCACCTGTCGCGGCTCTCCGAGGACATCATCGTGTACGCGACGACGGAGTTTGGCTTCCTTGAGTTGGGTGATGCCATCTCGACGGGGTCGAGTTTGATGCCGCAGAAGAAGAACCCGGACGCGCTCGAACTCGTGCGCGGCAAATCGGCGCGCGTCTTCGGCCACACGCTGTCGCTCCTGACGCTCTTGAAGGGTTTGCCCCTCGCTTATAACAAGGACATGCAGGAGGACAAGGAGGCCGTCTTCGACACGGCCGACACGGTGCGCGCGTCGCTCGAAGTGATGACGACCGTGCTCGGCAACGTCCGGCTGCGCGAGGAGAGAGCGCGCGAGGCGGCGGCGCGCGGCTATATGAACGCGACCGAACTCGCCGATTACCTTGCGCGTCGCGGGCTGCCCTTCCGCGAGGCGCACGAGACGGTCGGGCGCATCGTCCTTCACGCCATCACGCGCGGGGCGGAACTTCACGAACTTCCGCTCGCAGAACTCGTCGCGCTCTCGCCGCTCATCGAGGGGGACGTGTACGCCGCGCTCTCGCTCGAACAAACGCTCGCCACGAAGTCGCAGGCGGGCGGCACGTCGCCCGCGCGCGTCGCCGAAGCATTGGCGGCGGCGCGCGCGTCTCTCGACGAGTCTTGAATAAGACTGAGACTCGAACGGGGGTTAAGGATTATTGCGACGTGCGTTTGGCGGCTTCTTCGGCCGTCTCACGTTCGAAGTCGGGGAGCGTTTCGTCGGGCGTGGAAGGGTCGCGCGCGAGCGACCACTTGAGCAGGGGCGGCGTGACAAGCGTCGTCACGATGACCATGATGACGACGGCGGCGAAGGTCGCGCTGTTGATGACGGGTTCGCTCACGCCCGCCGCGTTCGGGAGCATGAGCGTCGCGCCGATCCCGGCGAAGATGAGGCCGACTTCGCCGCGCGGGATCATGCCGAGTCCGACGGCGAGGCGGTTCACGCCACGGTCTATGACCGCCAGCGAGCAGACCTGTTTGCCGATGATCGCCACGGCCGTCAACACCGCCGCGAAACCGAGTATGTCGAGGCGTCCGAAGGCGCGCAGGTCAACTTTGAGTCCCATCAGGACGAAGAAGATGGGCACGAGGATCGTCGTCAGGGGCGTGAGCAGTTCGTGCAGATCGTGTTTGGTGCGGCCGGGCATGCGCTCGACGTGCGCCTCTTCCAGTAACAGCCCCGCGGCGAACGCGCCGACGATGGCCGCCAGCCCGATCCCCGCCGCCGCCCACGACAGCACGAAACAGAGCGCGACGGCGAGCGCGAGCAGCACGCCGCGCCCTTCGAGTTTGCCGGCCCCGCGAAAGATGTGCGGCATGACGAGACGCCCGACGACGAGCGCAACGACGAGGAAGCCCACGGCCTTGAGCGTGATGACCGCGACGCTCAGAAGCGAGAGCGACGTGCCCGCGGCCGTCGCCTGAATCGCGCCCTGCACGACGGCGAGGATGATGAGGCCGAGCACGTCGTCAATCACCGCCGCGCCGAGCACGATGCGCGCGACGCGCGTGTTGAGTTTGCCCATGTCCTTCAAGACGCGCGCCGTGATGCCGACCGACGTGGCGCAGAGCGTCGCGCCGATGAAGATGTGCGCGAGCGTGGCTTCGCCGGGGATGAAATAAGCCGCCACGCCCCAGCCGAGGAAGAAGGGCGCGACGACGCCCGCTATGGCAACCAGCAGCGACGACCAGCCGACTTCGAGCATCTCGCCGAGGTTCGACTCCAGCCCCACTTCAAACAGCAACAGGATGACGCCGATCTCGGCGAGCGCGCCCAAGACCACGTCGGTCTTCAGCGGTTCGACGGCCGTGACGCCGACGAGGACGAGGTTGCCGACGATCATCCCGCCGATCAACTCGCCGAGCACGGCCGGTTGCCCGAAACGCTCGAACGCCTCGCCGCCGAGTTTCGCGACGAGCAGGATGAGCGCGACGCCGATCAGCACGAGCGGGCTGAGGCCGTGCGCCGCGCCGCCGGGTTGATGCCCCGCCTCTTCGCTCGCGAAGATCGTCTGCGCTGCCAGGGAGAAGGCCGCGAGCAGGAGCAGACTGTAGATAAGTTTCCGCCTCATACGTTATAGCGTCGTCGTCATCATTCGACCGGAATGAAATAGCCGTCTTCGCGCTCGACGAGACCCGCGCCGCTTCTGGGTTTGGCGATGGGGTAGAGCGCCGGGTCGGCCTGAAATTTTTTCAGGAGTGAAGCGGCCACCGACAGGATGGCGCGCTGGTATTGCTGCTGCTCGCGTTCGATCAGTTTGCTTCGCTTCTTATTTTTTTCGCGATAGCGGATGTTCGAGAGCGTCATCAGCAGCAAATAATAGCCCGCCGCCCCGAGCAGGGCGAAGGTGATGAAATCCACGCCCGCGCCGCGCACGAACATGGCGAAGACGAACACGAGCAACCCGAACAACCCGACGATGCGCGCCATGAACCAGCCGTACTTGCGCCACCAGAGAGCCTCGTTCGCGACGAAGTCGGCGCGGCGCTGCGCGCGGTCTTTGGCCTTGATAAAACTGAGCGACTCTACGTGGCAGTCGTCGGTCTGCGGGATTTTGTCGAGTAGTTTCTGCGTATCCGTGGGCGACTCGACTTCGGAGATGATGAGTTCGAGCAGGCGGCCGGCATCCGGCGGGAGTCGGCCGGAATTCGTCCGTCCGGAGGTCTTGGTCTTCGCGCTCGGCATGTTGAAACTGTATGCTCCGGTCAATTCAATCGCGGATGGTCGAAGTCAGGTGTGTGGACGGCGCAAATAGAATTTCGGTTCGGGCAGATCATTAATCATCACCCGAACCGAAATTAAAGAACACCGCCCGTTATGCGTGGTTCACTTACCGCCGCCGCGCAGGACTTTGTTGAAGGTGTAAATGACGAGCGTCAGGATGCACGCCCACGCGCCGATCATGAAAACCCAGCCGCCTGCCGTCATCAGCACATCCGCCGCCCGCCCCGTCGTCGCGCCGGTGGCCTGCCACAACATTAAAATCGTCCCGATTATTAGAGTCATTGTGCGTGTGCCCCTCCCCTCTCCGAGCGTCTGTACTTGTTCCAGGCGTAGCCGGTGAGCGCCATGATAACGGCGCAGAGCACGATCATCTCGATGCGCGCCGCCCAGCGATAGCCCGACTGCGCCGCGATTTCGGCGTTCGCCACCAACTCGCGCCCGTGGAAGCCGAACTCGTAGGAGACGCGTTCGCCGAAAGAGGCCGTCGCCTTGCTCCAGCCCGGTAGGTCAACCCACTTCTGCGACAGCAGCCGCGGGATGAGCGAGTCAATGATGCCCTTGATCAAGATCAGGATGATGAAGATCGGCACGACGTACTTCATGATCGGGTAGAAGAAGCGCGGCAGCGGAATCTGCTGCCCCTGCTTGATCTCGTTCCACGCCTTGCGCCCGCCGAAAATCCAGAAGAAGAGGATCGTCTCGATCAGCGCGAATACCAGGAGCAGGAACTCGCCCGACCAGAAGTCGAACTCGTCGAGGTAGCCGTATTGCAGGAACATGATGATCGGCAGCACCGCCACGAAGATGATCGCGCCGACGACCATCGCCGCCTTCTGCCGCGTCATCCGCAACTCGTCTTGCAAAAAGGCCATCGCGGGTTGCGACAGCGCGAGCGACGACGTGATGCCCGCGAAGAAGAGGAGCGTGAACCAGATGCCGCCAAAGAGCGCGCCCCCCGGAAGGCCGGAGAAGACGGCGGGCATCGTCTGGAAGCCGAGGTTGAACGTGCCGGAGTTGGCGATGGCCGTGGCCGCGCCCGCGCCGTAGAAGGCCGTCGCCGCCGGGATGGCAATCGAGCCGCCGAGGATCACTTCGCAAAACTCGTTCATCGAGGAAGTCGCAAGGCCCGTCAAGACGATGTCGTCGGTCTCTTTCAGATAACTCGAAAAGGTCTGAATCGAACCCGTGCCGAGCGAGAGCGTGAAGAAGATTTGTCCGGCGGCGGCGAGCCACACCGCGCCGTCCGTGATGCGCGAGAAGTCAGGGTTCCAGACGAAGGCGATGCCGCCCATCGCGCCGGGCAGGGACAAAACGCGAATGCCGACGATGATCGCGAAGAGGATGAGAAGCGGCATGCCGATCTTCGCCATGCGCTCGATGCCGCCCGCGATGCCCTTCGAGATGATGAAGATATTGAGGAAGAGCGTGATGGCGAAGAAGATGATGCCGATGATGCTGCCCGACCACGCCAGCCCGTTGTTCGTGCCCTGATAGGCGGCCAGATAGTTGCCCATCGTGGTGAACGCCTGATCGGGGCTTTGCCCGGCGATGCTCGGCATCTGTCCGGCGAAAGAGAGCACGGCGTAGCCGAGCGTCCACGATTCGATGTAGGTGTAAAAGATGACGAAAGCGAGTGGGATGAAGACGCCGAGCGCGCCGAGGTACTTCGAGAGCGGGTTCGCCCACAGTTTCTCGAACATGCCGGGCGAGGTCGAATAACCGTACTTGCCGCCATAGCGCCCGATGCCCCACTCGATCCACATCAGAGGGATGCCGAGCAAGAGGAACGCGATGAAGTACGGGATCATGAACGTCCCGCCGCCGTTGCGCGCCGCGAGCGCGGGGAAGCGCAGGAAGTTGCCCAGCCCCACGGCGTTACCGGCCATCGCCAGCACGAGGCCGAGTTGCGAAGCCCAACCTTCCCTGTCTACGACATCCTTATCGTAAGGGAAATCCGGGATCGGGTTCAGGTCTATATCGTTGTCATCTTTGTTTGCCATAACAAAAGAGCACTCCTCTTTAGCCTTGAATCATCCGGCGAAAATTGCGACGTTATCGTGCCGGCAAGCGCACGGAACAGCGACAGCCACTACGCGCAGGAAAAGCTGAAAGCCGACACGATAACAACGCGCGGGCAAGATGCGGCGCACGTAACTCGTCGTCCGTTGCGCTTGAGTCCTTATCTAAATCTAAAAATCGCCGATGGCGAATGCAGGAATAACCCGCGCATTATACCGATTTAGCGCGTTATGTCGAGGAATAAAATCCTGCCCGATGACATCTCAAGCTTTTCACGCGCACGAGTTGCATCGCCCACAAGTCGTCTACCCACAGAAAAAAGTTAATCTGATGGCGGTTGAGGCGCTGTAAGTCGCTTCCCGTCCGACACACCCTAACCATAGCGGCACGCGCTTTGCCCTCTCCAGGTTGGCAGCAATTTTTAAGACGCAAAATCGTACACAGACAAACGCGCGTTCGGAGTCATCGTAACGCGTTCGTGTAAACGAAAGGCGTGAGCGCCTATGAGTCGCAACAAATTACGGCTGCCAGACTGACTCTCCTAAAATTCAAGCGGAACGGTTAGTTGCAAACATTTATAAGGACGCGCTGCGACAGCAGGAGCAGCAGTAGTCCTTAATCAAACACAGTGAAGGGGACATTATGAACGATAATAAAAACGACAGCATCGGCGAGGAAATTTCGGCTTTCGGCGAGCGCACCAAAGGCAACGTCAAGGAAGCTGCGGGCACGGTGACGGGCGACAGTTCGATGCGCGCCGAAGGTGCGGCAGAAAGTTCGACGGGCGCGGCGCGACAGAAATCTAATCGCATGGTGACGGGACTATTCCGCGACCGCGACAGCGCCGAGCGCGCCTACGGTTCGCTCTCGACGCGCGGCTACAGCAAAGACGATGTCAACCTCTTGATGTCTGACGAAACGCGCAAGACGCATTTCTCATCGGACGACGCGGGTGACACGGAACTCGGCAGCAAGGCGCTCGAAGGCGCGGGCGCGGGCGCGGCCATCGGCGGTACGACGGGCGCGGTGCTCGCGGCGATTGCGGCCATCGGCACGTCGGTCGTCTTGCCGGGTCTCGGTCTCATCGTGGCGGGGCCTCTGGCGGCTGCGCTGGCCGGTGCGGGCGCGGGCGGCGCGACGGGTGGACTCATCGGCGCGCTCATCGGTTCGGGCATCCCCGAAGATCGCGCGAAGGCGTATGAGAGCGGCGTCAAAGAAGGCGGCATCGTGATGGGCGTCAACGCGCGCTCGGACGAAGACGCCGAATACTTCGAGAACGAATTCCGCACGCATCGCGGCGAAAACATCTATCGCTAAACGCGTGTGGCGCGCCAGCGTGCGCGACACGGTGAAAACAAAACGGGAGGCTCAAGGTTTGAGCCTCCCGTTTTTATTTTGCGCACGCCCCTCGAAACGAAATAAATTCTCAGTTGCTGTTGACGCGCCGCCGCGTTCAATGTTAGTGAAGTATGCAGATGACGGCTTTGGCGAATGCGTTATAAGTTCCAAGCCTTCCGTGCTGATCATTTGACACAACGGGTCTCATTCTTCGTCCTTAATCACTAAACTACAAAGGTGTTTCCAATGTTGCACATCCCCCACAGGCGCAACCGCGCCCATACATTTTCTCGTTTCTCGTTGCGACGAGGGCGCGCCGTTACGAGCGTCTTCGTCTCCCTGATTTTGTTGCTCGGACTCGTCGCGCCCGTCGATACGAGTGTCACGACCGTTCACGCGCAGGACACTGTGACGGGCGCGTTCGAGGGCATGGTGACGAACAGCGTGACCGGCGCTGTCATCGCGGGCGCGTCCGTCGAGATCATCAACCAGCAGACGGGGCAATCAATCCCCAAGACTTCCGACACGCGCGGGCGCTTCTATCAAGGCTTGCTCAGCCCCGGCGTCTACACGATCCGCGTCTCGGCTACGGGCTTCGCGACGCGTGAGGTGCGCCAGCGCCTTTTCATCACGCGTACGGGCGAGGTCGTCCCCGTCCCCGTCGCGCTCGACCCCGCGCCAGCCGTCGCGCCTGCTGCGCCGACGCCGACGCCCCTGCCACAGACCGAAGTGGACACGGATATACGCGCGCGCATCAACGCGAGCGACGCGCGACAGGGCGGCGCGTTCACCGAAGAAGAAGTCTCCACGCTCCCGCTCGGCTCCAGCACTTTCACGCGCACCTTCGACGAACTCACGTTCCTCTTGCCCGGCGTCGCGCCGCCGCCGCAGACGCTCGGCTCGGTCGCAGGCCCCGGCATCGGCGCGGGCGTCGGCAGCGCGGGTCAATTCTCCGTCAACGGCCTGCGCTCGCGCGCCAACAACTTCACGGTTGACGGCTCGGACAACAACGACGAAGACATCGGCGTCAGGCGACAGGGGTTTTTCTCTCTCGTGCCGCAGCCGATTGAATCCATCAGAGAGTATCAGGCGATCACCCTGCTCGCGCCCGCGCAGTTCGGGCGCAACATCGGCGCGCAGGTCAACGCCGTCTCAAAATCCGGCGGCAGCAGTCTTCACGGCACGCTCTACGGTTTTCTCAACACCAGCCAACTCAACGCGCGCAACCCCTTCGACTCGACGGGCGGCAACAACGCGTTTGCGCTCAGCGCCGGAAACAACCAGCCGGTGCTGCTCGACAATCAACCGCTCGCGGTGCGCAACGGCAGCGGCGGCGAAGACTCCTTCACGCTCGGGCAGGGCGGCTTCGCGCTCGGCGGCCCGCTCAAGCGCGACCGCATCTTTTATTTCGTCTCCGCCGAAGGCACGCGCGCCAACTCCACTCGCGAGGAGAGTTTCGCCGTCCCGACGGTCGAGCAGCGCGGCTTCGGCGGCACCGGCGCGACCGGACTCCCGCTCGGCCTGCTCGACCCGAACGAACCCTTCCGCGCCTTCCCCACCAGCGTTGACGGCGACGCGATCTTCAGCCTCTTCCCCTTCCCCAACAACCCCTCAGGCATCTACGGCGCGAACACCTTCACGCAGACGCTCCCGTCGGGCGGGCGCGGCGTCATCGCCTCGGCCAAAGTTGAGGGCAACTTCAAACTTCGCGGGCGCGAGCAGAACATCACCGAACGCTATAACTTCACGGAGGACTCGCGCTTCATCCCCGTCAGCGGCGGCGCCATCTTCTCGACGCTCAAGCCGCGAGTGCGCACGCAGAACAACTCCTTCTACCTGAACAGCGAACTGAGCGGCGCGAACTCCACGCGCCCCCTGTTCAATCAACTGCGCCTCTCCTACGGGCGCACGCGCCTCAACTTCGCTGAGGAACGCGATCAAACCTATCAACTCCCCAACACGCTCCTGCCCGGCACGCCCTTTCTCTTGAACGCGCCGCTCCTTGAAAATTTCACCTTCCCGCGCATCGTCTCCGACACGCAGTTCGGCGCAAACACAGGCGACGTGATCTACGTCACGACTCCGGGCGTGACCGTGCAGAACGCGACGCAACTCGGGCCGACGGGTCAGGTCCGGCGACTCGGCGCAATCGGCCAGGTCTCAATCGCAGGGTTCAGCCCGCTCGGCGTGGACGTGTTCAACTTCCCGCAACGCCGCGTCAACAACACCTATCAGGTCGCCGACGAACTGACGATGCGCGCGAACGGCCACAGCTTCGTCTTCGGCACGGACATACGCCGCTCCGAACTAAACTCCGAACTCCCGCGCAACTCGCGCCCGCTCGTCACCTTCGCCGGAGCGCCCGAACTCGCCTTCAACGACGAAGCCGAAACCTTCGCCTTCACGGGACGCTTCATACGCCCCGAAACGCTCGCGGCGGCGAGCGCGCCGAGCGGCTTCTTTCAAACGCTCGCGCTCGAAGGCGAGTCGGCCATCGGCCTGCGCTTCTACCAACTCAACTTCTACGCGCAGGACACATGGCGCGTGCGCCCCGCGCTCTCACTCTCTTACGGTTTGCGCTACGAGTACAACACGCCGCCGCGCGAAGTGAACCGCCGCATCGAAAGCACCTTCAACGATCCCGCGCTCGACCTCGTGCCCGGACTGAAAACTTTCATAGGCAACCGCACGAGCATCTTTGAACCCGACCGCAACAACTTCGCGCCGCGCCTGAGCGTCGCCTACGCGCCCAATCTCTTCGGGCGCGAGCGCGGCCTGACAGTCATACGTGCGGGCTACGGTCTCTTCTACGATCAGATTCTCGGCGCGGTCGTCAGCCAATCCAGAAACGTCTACCCGTCATACCTGACGGTCAACTTCGCGGGCGGCTTGAACAATCTCAGCTTCATCGAAGGCAGCCGCCCGGGGTCGAACAGCTGCCCGCAGAATCTCTTCACGCGCTGCCCTTTCAGCTTCATCAATCCGAGCAACCCGCTGCCCAATTTGACGACCGGACAGGGCGGCACCCGGATCGTGCAACCGGGCACGCTCAACAACCTCAACCCCGCGCTCACGCTTTCGCAGAGCATCAACTTGATCAACTCAATCGTGCGCGGCGGCGGCGAAATCCCGCCCGTCAGCGGCTTCGGCGCGACCCTTCCGGCGCAACAACTCGACACGCCGATGGCGCACCACTTCAACGTCACCGTCGATCAACAACTCGGCACGAACCTGACGCTCGGCGTCTCTTACGTCGGCACGCGCGGCAGCAAACTCCTGCGCTTCAACACACCGAACCTCGGCCCGAACGCTTACGTCGTGCCCATCGCCTTCACGTTCCTGCAACCGTCGGGCGGCACGACCGTTCCCTTCGCGCCCGACTTCTTCGGCCTCACGCTCTCGCCCGGCGTGCGCCTCTCTCCGACCGCAGACATCACGGGCGGGCGACCCGTGCCCACGGCGGGCACGATCTATCGCTTCGAGACGACCGCCGAATCGCGCTACCACGCCTTGCAGTTGCAGGCGCGCGGGCGCTTCCGTCGCGGCCTACAGTTTCAGGCGTCCTACACTTTCGCGAGCGCGACGGACGACGTATCGGACGTGTTCGATCTCGCCGGTGCGTCGTCGCTCCCGCAAAACAGCCTCGACCTCCGCGCCGAGCGCGGTCCCGCCAACTTCGACGTGCGCCATCGCTTCGCCTACAACTTCATCTACGATTTCTCACGCGCGGGCGAAGGCCGAAGCCGCGCCATGCGTTTTCTCCTCGACGGCCTCCAACTCGCGGGCACGGGTCAACTGCAATCCGGCCAGCCCTTCACCGTCAACTCCGTCTACGACGTGAACCTCGACGGCAACCTGACCGACCGCCTCAACACCGTCGCGGGACTTGAGCGCACGGGCGACCGCCGCCAACCCTTGCGCCTGAGCGCCGACCCGACGACGCTGCTCGCGCCCATCGGCGAGGACGGACGCGTGGGGCGCAACACCTTCCGCGCGGGCAACCTCGTCGAACTCGATCTCGCGCTGATTAAGAATTTCAAACTCGGCGAGACGCAATCAATCGTCCTCCGGATGGACGCCTTCAACTTCATCAACCGCGCCAACTACGGCATCCCCGTGCGCTTCCTCGAAGCTCCGGCCTTCGGCCAGTCGGTCAACACCGTCACGCCCGGTCGCCGCATCCAGTTCGCATTGAAATACAACTTCTGACACGCGCCCGCGCGCTCTCTGATGAAACGAAAAGGCTCACCCTGACGGGTGAGCCTTTCGCTTTGCGCAGAGACATCCTTATCAGTCCGTACAATTATTCGGTGTGGCGTCAGCGTCCTTTTGGTTGTGCTTCATCAACCACAACTCTCTCGCGATCCTTGATCTTGTCGATGCCGAGCGGCTTCAAACGTTTAATCTCATACGCTCCCTGCTCCCTTGCCATCAAGACAAGCCTCCCGCGCTGTTTCAATAACCCCTGTGCAATTTCAACTCTGATGTAATACTCCTCGCCGCTCTTCAATTCCATCTCAATGCCTGACTGCTTATCATTTGAGCGAAAGGTGTACGTGCCGGGACTCAACGCAACTTTGAAATAACGACCGTTATCCATACGAGCAAGTTGCACTTCGTTGCAATAGACGGACGGTTCGACCGCGTAACCGGCAAACTGCTTGTAACGATAAACATAAACTATAGCGTTAGCAGTCGCCGTCACCGGCTCGCCCTTAACCTGCTCGGCTGCTTCCTGTGAAAATACCGCCGGAGCACCGATGGCGAACAACAAAACAGCCACGCAAAAAAGATTTCGCATCTTTCACATCCTTTTTATATGCGCCGAGACCCCGTCAGGTAATTTCGGACAATGAATTCTAATGCGGCTAATTCGCCGAACGCGCCCCGCTGCCCGCCTGCACTCTGGTGACGACGAGCGGGCGCGCGGCGAGTTCGCGCCGGTAGAAGACGCGCGGGCGCTGGAGGCTGCGGTTCTCCGGGTTGGCGATGCGCTGCTCGCCGTCAACCATCGCGAGTTGACCGAGGAGGCCGCGACTCTTCTTCATGCTCTCTAATTGCATCAGCGGCACGCGTTCGGTCGCGTAGTCGAGCCATTCGCCCATCAGGACTTGACCGTCGCGCGGTCGCGCGTCAGCCGCGCCTTCTCTCAAGCCCTGCACGACGAGCGCGTAGGTCAACAAACCGTGCCCCAACTGCGTCGCCTCTTTCGCCGCTTGATAGCCCTGCGCGGCGGTGAGTATGAACATGCCTTTCTCGTAGGCGAGTTGCGCCAGTCCCTTCGAGTTCATCGGGCCGAGCCGCTTGTCTTCGGCTTCCAGCGCCTGCCCTGAATTGCACGCGTCGAGGACGAGCACGGCTTGCGCGGCGTCTATCCCGTCGAGCGCCGTTTCCAACTCGCGGTCCGAGAGGCTGTGTTCGAGGAGCATCTTCATTCCGGCGGGGTCAATCTTCGTGCGGTCGCCCGTGTAGCCGAGGTCGTGCGGGATGATGTAGAAGCGCGCCCCTTGCGCGATGCCGTGCCCCGCGTAGTAGATGATGACCGTGTCTTCGGGCTGCGCGCGTTTGAGTTTAGAGAGTTCGGGGGGCGCGCTTGCGGGCAAGGCAGACTCGTCGCCGGTGAGACGCTTGATGGCGAGCAGGATGTTGGCCTTTGTGCTCTGCGTGTCGAACATGCGCACGACTTCGATCTTCTCGAAGCCTTCGATGCGCGCCTGCGCCTTCTGCACTTCTTCGCCGAAGGTCTGCGCGTCGGCGTTGGCGAAGTTGAGATTGAAGGCGGGGTTGGCGTAACGGTTGACGCCGACGGCGAGGATGTAAGCCGTGCCCGCGCGTCGCAAACTCTCGTCGCCGTTGATGCGCATTACGGCGTCAACGCTCTTCACGTTGTCGCGGTTGAAGGCGTAAGCCGTCAGTTGATTGTCTCCGGCCACAATCGGCACGGTCATCTCGACGACCGTGTTGCCCGTTCCCTTCAACACGTCGCCGCGCACGGCGCGCACGAGCAGGCCGTTGCGGAAGAGGCGCAAGTCGTGCGCGCCGCTCCCCTGCGCGTGTCTCGCGTCCGCCGCCGCTTCCGCGACTTCGATCCGCACCTTCGCCTCGCGCGTGTTGACGCTCGCGGAATTTTGCGCGCCCGCGAGCGTGAGGCGAACTTGCGGCTGGCGGCGGTCGCGCTCGGTGATGTCTTTCGCGGCCAGCGGTCGCTTGCCCGCGAGGATGTCGCCGAGCAGGCCGGGCGCGTAATACTCGTTGAAGAAGACTTCGACGGGGCGCACGTTCAT
>DATHBB010000039.1:0-16532 GCA_035296385.1 Pyrinomonadaceae bacterium
CATTCCCTTCTTTCCTCTCCCACCCTCCGCACAAAAAAGTTAGATGCGGCTCACACCAGCGCAAACAATTCGCGCGACGATTGAGACAGCAAACCAATGAACACGCAAACATACTTGCCGCAGGGCGCGTTGCAGTGGATCGGTTTGGCGTGTGCCGTCGCCGCCTGCTTCGCCGCCGCCGGGATCGGCTCACTCTACACAACACCGGCGATCCCCGTCTGGTACGCCTCGCTCGAAAAGCCCTCGTGGAATCCGCCCAACTGGCTGTTCGGCCCCGTCTGGACGCTGCTCTACCTGATGATGGCGGTTGCCGTCTGGACGATCTGGCGCGAGCGAGGCTTCGGCGGCGCGGGCATGGCGCTCACGCTCTTCGCCGTCCAACTAATCCTTAACGCGCTCTGGTCAATCGTCTTCTTCGGCTGGCGGCGACCCGACCTCGCGCTGATCGAAATCTTCTTCCTCTGGGCGGCCATATTCACAACCATGCTCTCCTTCTGGCGCGTCTCGCAATTCGCCGCATGGCTCATGTGGCCTTACCTGCTCTGGGTAACATTCGCGGGCTTTCTCAATTTAGCGATCTGGAAACTAAACAAGTAGTCAGTTGTCCGTGGTCGGTTGTCCGTTGTTCAATCAAAATCTTTAGCCACTTGTGTGATAACCACATGCAACGGACAACGGACAACTGACAACTGACAACGGACAGCCTTTCAATCTTCCTCGTGCTCCTCGCCGTTGTAGTGCATGACGAGCGGTTCGCCGTCGGCGTTGGTTTCGAGATGGACGGGGCGACCCCAGAGGCGGTGCACGTATTCGAGGACCTTGCGCGCGTATGAGGCGTCGAGTTCCGCGCCTTCGTACTGGTGGCGCAGGTAGAGTTCGCGGTTGCGGTTGTAGTCGCCGTCGGCGACGACGATATAGGGGAAGCCGAAGTTGGTCATGTTCGAGACGAGTTGATCGCGCACGCGCTCCCAGCGCTTCTCCGTCACCGTCCACTCCTCCTCTTCGACGAGTTCATAGACGAACAAGTCCAACTCCTCGCACAAATCTTCGGTCAAATAGTTGCGCAGGAAAGACACGTCGTTGTCGAGTTCGCGCACCTCGAAAATCTTCTCGCGTCCCTGCCCGCCCGTCCGCCCGAACCGCTCGCGCTCCTCCGCCGTCGGGTTGTCCCAGCGCCGCTCGATGTCTTCGAGAATCTTGTAACCAAGGTAATACGGATTCAACTGCCCTTTGTGCGGCGAGACGACGCCCGCGTGCAGTTCGGCAAACTCGATGGATTCCGTGTCGGTCAACTCAAGCTCGCGCATGATGCGCGAGTGCCAGAAGGAATTATGGTTGACGAAACCATTGGCGACGTAGGCGTGTTTGGTGGCAACGGTGATGTCGTACACGTCCGCGCAACCATATTCGATGGAGACAACTATATCGCTTAAATCCTCTTTCTTGAACCAGCGGTGCCCTTCGACATAGTTGCGCAACGCCCGCTGTTTACGTGTCAGGCTAAAGCCTATCTCATGTAGGAAGAGTGCAGCTGATGCTCCGGCGATCTCAAGTTGTGTGCAGCCGTCCGGGTGAGGCCGCTGTGTCGAGAGAATGCCATAATTCAAGAGTATGATCTGCACTGTGCGAATCAACTCTGCGCTGCTCGAAGAGAGGCGCACGCCCTCGCGCCCTGCATAAGCATCGGCG
This sequence comes from Pyrinomonadaceae bacterium, assembly GCA_035296385.1. Classification (GTDB taxonomy): domain Bacteria; phylum Acidobacteriota; class Blastocatellia; order Pyrinomonadales; family Pyrinomonadaceae; genus JAIVJZ01. Next base: position 1,690 of record DATHBB010000039.1, read on the forward strand.
TCGAAGTAACCGCGTAGGAATGCCGAGACGATCTCTTTCGGTGAACTCAGGACGTGTGCCGGTATTTTCTTATCCGGAGATTTCGCGCGCAGATCGATCCCCAAACATTCCAGCCAGCGGAGAAGTTCACGCGAATGAACGACGACTCGCCAGCGCCCGCCCGTCTCCGTTGCATCCCATTTGACACGCGCCTGCAACTCGAACTCGCGCGCGATGATTTCAGTCAACCTCGCCACTAACTCCTCGTCTCCGCAGGTCAGGCAAATGCCTGACTTCGTGCGATTGCCATCGCCGACGAAGAAGCCAAGTAGCCACGCGAGATCAACACTCAGTTGTCGCGGGACTTTCAGGTGTGAGCGGCTGCTGAGAACTTTTCCGGCCATGCCGGTCTGGTAGGCGGTCGCCCTCAAAGCGGTTTCGATCTCCTTGACCCTGAGAGTGCGCCGCCCGCGAAGGTGGCGGATGACCGTCCACGCTGAAACACCGGCTTGTGTTGCCACGGTCTCCAACGTTGCGCTCGGCGCTAACGGCATGAAGGGCAGGTGTGGTTGTTCCTTCGGCCAGATATTGTTGCCCGTCTCGACATGCACCCTGTCGCCGACTTTCACATCCGAAAGGTAAGTCCAGTCCCCATCAGGCAGTAGCAGCCGGTGTTTTAACGCGCCTTCAAGCGTCAGCCCGCGTCGCGTGCGAATGCGCAGAGTCGGCACCAAGCGTTCACGATGGAAATCGGTAATTTCGTAGAGCGCGCCCCTGCCGCTGCCACCGGCCACCCGAATCTTTTTACCCGCCTTGTATAACTCGTCGAAGCGGATGAACCCGGATTCGGTGAGAAGAAGCGAGTCACCGGTAGCACAAGCCCATCCTTCGTTCATCACTTTGGTCTGCATCTGCGGGACGAAGTATTCCATCTCTTCGTGGATCATCGCCATCGCGTCGCGTTGCCAGTCGGCGAGCGTGGGCGAGTTGCGCATGATGTAATAGACGAGGTCTTTTTCGGGGAGGCGTTGGCCGCGCGGGAGTTCGGGCGCGGGCGCGTGGGGCGCGGACGCGGGTTCGCCGAGCTTCCAAAGGTCGTCGTAGCGGCCTTCTTTGGGCAGGGCGGCGCGCTCCTGCGCTTCCGTACGCACGGGGCGCTCTTGTTTGATGAAGAAGTTCGGGTCGATGTGTTCTTCGATTGAGAGGACCGCGTCTAAAAACTCCTCGACCGTTTTGCGCCCGTACTTGAATTCGTACTCGGTCATGCGACCGGCGTGCGACGAGACGCTTTCGACCATGCGGCGGTTGGTCTTCGAGAAGTAAGCGTTGTTCTTGAAGAAGTCAACGTGGCCGAGCACGTGCGCCATCACGAGTTTGTTCTGGATGGGGCTGTTGGTTTCCAGCAGGAAACCGTAGGACGGGTTGGTGTTGATGACCACTTCGTAAATCTTCGAGAGGCCGAAGTCGTACATGGTCTTCATGCGGTGATAGGCTTTGCCGAAAGTCCAGTGCGAATAGCGACCGGGCAAAGCGTAAGAACCGATCTCGTACATCACGCTGGCGGGCACGATCTCGAAGCGCGTGGGAAAGGGATCGAGTCCGAAGCGGCGCGCGATCTCCCAGATTTGTTCGAGGGCGCGTTCGAGGTCTTTGATTTCGCGGTCGTCTGCCATACGCGTATTTTCCTCTCGAAGTGGCACGAGGGCAAGGGGAGATAGGAAACGATGAAGGCGGAACGCGGAACGATGAACGAAAGGCTGTCCGTTGTCAGTAGTCAGTTGTCCGTTGCGCGTGGTTATCAAACAAGTTGCTAAAGATTTGGATTGAACGACTGACTACTGACTACTGACTACGGACAGCTTTTAATTTAAGGCGTCTTTTTGTCGGTTGCGGCGGGCGCGCGCAGAGTCTTGACGGCTTCGCGTATGGCGGCGGCGTTTTTGAGGTCGGGCGAGCGGCGCAGGTATTGTTCGAGTTCGTCGGCGGCGCGCGCGCGGTCGCCACGCTTTTCGTGCAGGCGCGCGAGTTGGAGGTGGACGGCGGCGAGTTTGCGTTCGCTTAGCTGGTAGGCGCGTGCGAGCGATTTTTCGGCTTCGCTGAACGCGTAGTTGCGCTCTTCGGGTTTGGCCGGATCAATCGTCGCCGCCTGCTCGATCAGGGCAGTGCCCATGAGCAGAGGGTATTGCGGATCGTTCGGACTGAGCCGCGAGGCTTCGGCGAAGACGCGCGCGGCAACGGCGAACTTGCGCTGCTGCATCAACACGTTGCCGAACGCGTGCCAGACGCGGTCGTCCTTCGGGTTGATGCGCTGCGCCTCGTTCAACTCCTTGATCGCGTCGTCGAGTTTGTTCTGCTTGATGTGCTCGCTGGCGAGCAGGAAATGCGCGTCGAAGTAGTCTGGGAAAACACGCACGGCCTCGCGCAGCGCGGCGTGCGCGTCGGGGGCGCGGTTTTCTCTCAGATGTTTGAGGCTCAACTCGTAGGAGTCGCGCGCGGCCTTCGGCACGTTCTGCACGAAGTTGAGTCCGGCGCGCGGCGGGCGCACGCCGCCCCGCCCCGTGAGCGTGATCTCGACGGTGCGCGTCTCGCCGGGGTCGCCCGTGCCGACGTTGCGCACGAACTCCACACGCTCGGACGCCGGATTGTAGTCGGGAGCCGAGATGGTAATTTGATAACTCGTGTCGTCCAGACCGGTGAAGGTGAAATCGCCTTCGTTGTTAGTGACGGTTTGATTGATCAACGCGCCGCTGCCCGTCTCCAGGCTGACCGTGACGCGCGGCACGTTGAACCCTGCCGAGGTGCGCACCTTGCCGCGTATGGTGTGGCCTTGTCGCACGCTCGCCGACGACGAGACGGCGGCGCAGAAGATGAGGCAGCAGAGAGTTGAAGCGAGCGCGAGTTGGAAGCGGCGTCGTCGGCGCATGGTGAAAACACCTCTCAGAAAAGATTGCCGGAACGTACAGCGGTGCGGCGCATCGCGCGTCGAGAGCGGCGATGAAAAAATGGTGGAGCCATGTTTCAGGCTCCACCATATTCAAACAAGGGGAGAGCGTTCGCTTAGAAGCGGAACTTCGCGGCGAACTGGAAGGCGCGCGGGCCGCCCGTGCCGAAGACGCTCGTGGTGCGCGCGCTCGGCCCGTGTGTGACGTTCCTGATAAAGTCCGGCGTCTCGCCCTCGTCGGAGAGGGTGATGGCCGCCGGGTAGGTCAGGTTCGCGACGTTGAAGAGGTTGAAGACCTCGCCGATCAGGTCGAGACCCATGCGCTCGTTGAAGCGGAAAGTCTTCGTCAAACGCACGTCCTGCGAGATGATCGAATCGCCGCCGAGTTGCGTGCCCGCCGGAAGTTGGGCGAGACGCGTGATCGGGTCGAAGAACGACGGGTGCGTGCTGTCGCAACGTCCCGTCGGGCTGTCCTCGCCGCAATCTTCGCCGAGCGTCGGGATGCTCGCGTTGTAGGCGGAGATGAGCGCGTTCAAATCGCTGACGCTCCGGATGTCGCGCCCGATGGAGCCGTTGCGCGTGCCGGGCAGGTAGGTCTGGAACGTGCCGGTCTTGGAGAGGTCAACGAAGTGCGGCAGGAAGACGCTCTGCGGGATGCCGCTGAACGCCGTCGAGATCATTGAGACCTGCCAGCCGCCGAGCACGTTGCGCTTGAAGCCGTTGGTGCTGTTGCGGAACCACGGCATTTCGTAGATCGCGCTCAGGACGAAACGGTGCGTGCGGTCGAGACCCGCAGGGCCGTACTCCGGCCTGAAGTTATTGAGGTCGGTAACGGTCGCACCCAGACCGAGCGCGTCGCCGCCGAACGCCTTGAAGCGCGAGAGCGAGTAGCTCGCCGTCATCTGGAAGCCGTTTTGGAAGCGACGGTCGAGGCGGAAGAGACCGGCCATGTAAGTCGAGAAGCCGGACGAGTCGGCGTAAGGCACGGTGTTCGGGAAGGCCGAGCGCGGGCCGGTGATGGCGTCGTCGAGCTTGTTGATGTCATAGACGATGACTTCGTGCAGCCCCTTGCGGTAGTTGAAGTCGGCCTGGAAGAGCATCTTCCACGGCAACTCGCGCTGGACGCCGACCGCGTACTGGATCGAATAGGGCACTTGAAACTCCGTCGAGAAGAGCGGGCCGGAGATGGATTCAAAGCACTCAATCGAAGTCGGGAGCGTGCAGGTAAACGCGTTGGCTTCTATGTCCGCGCGCGCAGGGCCGACGAGGGCGAGCGCCTGTGCAAGCGTCAACTGCCCCGCGGTGAAGCGACCGTCGCCGCCCGGGAAAAGCGAGCTGCGCAGGTCAACGCCGACGAGGAACAGTTCCGCTCCCGGAGGGCCGAGGTCGGCGCGCTCGAAGAGGCGCAGGTTGTCGATGGTGTTGTCGTAATAGATGCCGACGCCGCCGCGCACGACCGTCTTGCCGTTACCGGCCACGTCCCACGCGAAGCCGACGCGCGGCGCGATGTTGTTGTTGTCGCGCCCGGCAGGTGCAGTGCCCTTGCCGAAGAGCGGGGCGACGATGGCGGGGCGCGGCTGATCGTGATTCCACAGGTTCGAGTCGATGCGGTACGAGAGACCGAAGTTCATCGTGAACCTGTTCGTGACCTTCCAGGAGTCGTTGCCGTAGAACTGGAAGCGGTGGTTGAGCGTGTCGCTGCGGTCTGAGTTGAAGGGCAACACGTCGCTGCCGATGCCCATCGAGATGTCGCGCACGGGAGCGTTCAGGAAGTCGGCTTCCGTCACGTAGGGGTCAAGCCCGAGGGTCGATGGATCGAAGAGGCGTATGCGCCCGGGCTTGGCGAAGGCGAACGAGCCGTTGATGGAGGTGCGTTCGTAGTTGCCGCCGAAGCGGAAGGTGTGGTTGCCGTGAATCTTCGTCAGGTCGTTGCGCAACTGGTGGCGCTCCTGATAGGTGCTCTGCGGGGCGATGGCGTTCGTGCCCGTGCGGAACAACTGCGAGCCGAGGATGCGGATTTCGGGCACGCCCTCGGTCGCCGGAGCGATCTCGTTCGAGAAGTCGCTGATGTTGACGACGAAGTTATTCGTCACGGTCGGGCTGAACGTGTGTGTCGTGCCGATGACGACGTTGTGCGAGCGGTTCGACACGAGCTGGTTGTTCGACTCGAAGATGCGCGAAGCAGAGGCGCGCGGCACGATGCCGGAGCCGGGCGCGAACGGCACATCCTGGAAGTTGTCGTTGAAGGAGTAGCGCGTGTAGAGGTTCGTCCTGTTGCTGATGATCCAGTCGATCTTCGCCGTGAACAGCTTTTCGTCGAACGGGTTCGCGGTGAAACCGGCGAAGGAAGGGGCTTCGGTCGGGTTGTGCAGCGCCGAGCCGTCCTGATTGTTTCCTTCATAGTTCATGAAGAAGAACAGCTTGTCGCGCATGATGGGGCCGCCGAGCGTCGCGCCGTACTGCTGGCGGTCGAAGGGAACTCTGTCGGCACGCGCTATCGCCGGAATGCCGTTCGCCGCGTCGAGGCGGCTGAGCGAAGGGAAGGCCGACCATTTATCGTCGCGCGCGTAGATGTAGGCGTTGCCGTGAAAATCGTTCGAGCCTGATTTCGAGATGATGTTGACGGAGCCGGTCGAGGACGCGCCGGTCGAGAGATCGTAGTTGGAGATGCCGAGTTGGAACTCCTGCACGATCTCCTGCGAGAAGTTCTGCACGGTCGTGCCGACGACGTTGTCCACGACCGAGCCGCCGTCTACGGCGATCTGCGTGGAGCGTCCGGCCTGACCGGCGATGGAGATGCCCGTGTAGTTGGCCTTGGTCGGGTCGAAGCTTCCGCCCTCGACCTTTTCGACGCCGGGCTGGAGTTGCGCGAGGTCGAGGAAGTTGCGACCGTTCAAGGGCAGGTTCTGAATCTGGACGGTGCCGACGACGCCGGAGACGGTGTTGTCAACGCGGTCAATCTGCGCCTCGCTGCTGCCCGTGATGGTGACTTCTTCGTTCGCGCCGCCGATCTCCAACTGCGCGTCTATCGCGGCGTTCTGGCCGACAGCCACTTGCACTTCTTTGAAAACAGTCTTCTTAAAGTTCGTGCCCGCGACTGTGACTTCATAGGTGCCCGGCGGGAGTTGGCGAATGCTGTAGCGCCCGTCGTCGCCGGTCGTCACGGTGCGTGTCAAGTTGGTGGCTGTGTTGCGCGCAGTGACGGTCGCGTTGACGACGATGGCGTTCTGCGGATCGGTCACTGCGCCTTCGATTGCGCCCGTCGGCTCCTGCGCCGCGATGGATGCCGAGAGGGTGAGCACAATCATCGCCAGCGAGAGGAAACCTGTCAGCCGTTTCTTCATTCTGTTCTTCATTGGATTCTGAAACTCCTTTGTGGATAGCTCATGCCTGACTGTGTTCGAAGTGTGAAATGCGTTTCGTGTGTCTCAGGGCACGTAAGGCTTGCGGCAAGGAAGGCGACGCTCGGGAGGGCGGGATGAAATCGGCGCTGCCTCTTGTGCAGTCGCGCTTGAGGAATCGCTCCTCAGTTTCAAATGAGAATTCTTCCCCGCTATGCGCCGCTCTTCAAAACGTTCGCGACGGCAAATCCGCCGCCCTTACCGCCTTGTTCCTAGCCCCGCGCTCGTTAGAGAACCGAATTTCACTGAACACTTCTAAGAGGAGACCTGCCCATCCTTAATGCAAACTACATTCCAACCGGCAAGCACGACGTTGCAGGGAAAATTAAGCCTTTATTCAGTTGTGTTTAGAGAAACGGGCGGGCGAGTACGAGCGCGTTGCAGAGAGGCGCGAAAGATTGTGTTTCTGAATTTTCTACGAAATTTTGAAGAGTGAAGGATGGCCGCAAGGCATGGCGCAGCGACGAGGCATAAAGCCTACTCGTCAACCGCGCCGTGCATTTTCACGCCTCGACGCCGCGCTGGCCGAAGAATTGTTTGAGCGCCGGATACACGTCTTCGCGTTCGTCTATGCGCACGCCGACGAAGCGTTCCTTGTGATGCAGGCGGTCCTTGAAGATGGACAAGAGCGCGCCCGACGAACGACGATAACCGGACGTGCCTTCCTCGCCGATCTCGCCGTAGCCGAACAGGTTGCACGTCCGGATCAACTCGTCGGCCAGACGCACGGCCTCCTCGTTGTCCGAGTAATAGTTGTCGCCGTCGGAGAAGTGAAACGGGTAGACGTTCCAGTCGCGCGGGTTGTAACGCGCCTGAATGATTTCGAGCGCAAGTTGATAGGCCGACGAGACGACCGTGCCGCCCGATTCGCCCTGCGTGAAGAATTGTTCTTCCGAGACCTCCTTCGCCTCCGTGTGGTGCGAGATGAAGACGATCTCCACGTTGTCGTACTTCGTACGCAGGAAACGCACCATCCAGAAGAAGAACGAGCGCGCGATGTACTTCTTAAACTCGCCCATCGAACCCGACACGTCCATCAGCGCGAGCACTACGGCGTTCGACTCGTAGCGATGATCTTCTTCCCAACTTTTGAAACGCAAGTCCTCTTTCCTGACGTTGCCGAACTTCGCGCCCTTCGCCTCGCGCGCGTTGCGTTTGATGTTTTCGAGTATGAGCCGCCGCTTGTCGAGGTTCGCCATCACGCCCGTGCGGCGGATTTCGTTGAAGCGCGTGGTCTTGGCGGGCACGGCCTTCTTCGCCTTCTCTTCGAGGAAAGGCAGTTGGAGGTCTTCGAAGATGAGCGCGGCGAGTTCGTCTATGTTGACTTCGGCCTCGTAGTATTCCGCGCCCGCGTCCTGCCCTGCCGGGCCGCCGCCCGACCCCGTGCCCTGACCTTGCCCCTGCGCCTGCTCGCGCGCGAGCACGTCGCCCACGCGTGTCCGCCCGTCGCCCTGGCCGACGTGCTTGCGCTTGCGGTGGTCGAAGCGAAACTTGTACTCGTCGAGCGAGCGTATGGGAACTTTCACGCTGCGCTTGCCGTCCGACAAAATGATCGCTTCGTTCGAGACGATGGAGCCGAGGTTTTTGCGTATCGCATCGCGGACGCGATCCTTGTGTCGCTCCTGATCGATGATGCCCTTGCGCTGTAGAGACCAATCGTTGCGCTGAACAGACATGATTTCTCTTTACTCCTTCCGCGCCTTCGCCGCGTCGGCAAACGCCTCGCCGTTCCGGCAGAACTCCGCGACGAGCGCGGCAAACTCTCGCGGGCGTTCTTCCTGCGGCAGGTGGCCGCAGTTGGGGAAGACGAACAGGCGCGAATCTTTGATCAACTCGTGCAACCGCTCGCCGTGATGCAACGGCACGGCGTCGTCCTCTGCGCCCCAGACGAGCAGCGTCGGCTGCCGTATGCGCCCGGCCTCGCGCTCGATGCGCGTCGCGCTCCAACCGCGAATCGTGCGCAGTATGGCGCGGTGCGTCGCCGCCGCGCGCAAGGGGAGGCGGTGCGCGGCGACGCGCACGTCGCTGAGCAGGTGGCCGTTCTGCGCCGCGTAAGTGGTCCGCAAGCGTTGCTTGACGAACTGCCGCACATCCAGAAGCACGGGCGCGACGAGTTCGCCCACGAGCGGCGTCGCCGCAAACCGCAAGAGCGGTCGCCTCACGATCTCGTCGTTCGACACCGAGCCGACCAGCACGAGTCGTTCCACGCGCGACGCATGATCGAGCGCGCACACGGCGGAGATCGCGCCGCCGTAAGAACTGCCGACGAACGCGGCGCGCTCCACGCCGAGCGCGTCCATCAACCCGCAGATCATGCGCGCCTGCGTCTCAATCGTGTAGTGGCCTTCGCGCGGCTTGCCCGAAAAGCCGAACCCCATGAGATCGGGTGCGATGACGCGAAAGCCCGCCTCGGCCAGCGGCACAAGCGACTCATTCCACACGAAGTTCGACGCGCAGAACCCGTGAATCAGGAGCACCGCCGGAGCGCCCCGCTCGCCCGCCTCCTGATAATGCACGCGCACGCCCTCGATCTCCACGAAGCGCGACTTCTCCGCATGATGCAGACGCCCGCGATGCTCCTCCCACTCCACATCACCCGGGCGCGTCAACAACTTCAAAGCCAGCGCCCCGCCCGCCGCCACCGCCGTCGCCCCGCCGATCCAGTAACGTTTCTTCATAGTTTGCGTTTAAGCCGGACGCCCGCGACTTTCGAACGGGAAAGCGCGGGCGTCTTCTTTATGCGTGCCGTACTTCATACGGCGACGGGCGCTCCCGTCATCCTTTAGCGAGAGAGCAGCGTGCCGACGTAGGTGAGGAGTTCGTTGGCGCAGACGGGGCAGTAGCCGCCGTCTTTGACGAGACGATCCACGACTTCGTTGATGCGGCGCAGTTGGTCGGGGTCGGGCGTTCTGGAAGAGGTCGTGATCTTGACCACGTCTTTGAGGTCGGCGAAGATTTTCTTCTCGATGGCCTCTTTCAGGCGTTCGTGCGAGGTGTACTCGAACTGCTTGCCCTTGCGGCTGAAGGAGGAGATGCGTATGAGTATCTCCTGCCGGAAGGTGTTCTTCGCGTTGTCGGAGACGCCGATCTGTTCTTCGATGGAGCGCATGAGTTGTTCGTCCGGCTCCATCTCCTCTTCGGTGATCGGGTCTTTGATGCGTTCCTTGTTGCAGTAGGCTTCGACGTTGTCGAGATAGTTGTTGCAGATGGTGCGCGCCATCTCCTCGAACGAATAGACGAAGGCGCGCTGCACTTCGATCTTCGCCAGTTCGTCGTACTCCTTGCGGGCCGCGGAGATCAAATTGAGGTAGCGTTCGCGCTGCTCGCTGTTGATGCCGGTGTGCTGCTCGAAGCCGTCTTTGATGGCGCGCAAGGCGTCAATCGGGTTGATGCAGGTGACGCCGTCGCGGACGAGCGCGCCCGACAGCCGGTTGATGATGTAGCGCGGCGAGATGCCGTCCATGCCTTCGCGCGCGGTCTCCTCTTTGAGTTCGCGCACGTCCTTCGACTTGTAACCCTCCACATCCTCGCCGTCGTAGAGTTTCATCTTCTTGACGAGATCGACGTTGGCGCGCTTGGGTTCTTCGAGGCGCGTCATCACGGCGAACATCGCCGCAACGCGCAGAGTGTTCGGCGCGATGTGAACGTTGCGCAAAACTTCCGACTGGTTGAGGAGTTTTCCGTAAATGCGCTCCTCCTGCGAGACGCGCAGATTGTAGGGCACGCGCACGAGGATGATGCGATCCTGCAACGCCTCCGATTTACGATTGCCCGCGAAACTTATGTACTCGTTTTCGTTCGTGTGCGAGAGGATCACTTCGTCTGCGTAGAGCATGGCGAAGCGACCCGTTTTGATGTTCTGTTCCTGCGAGAGCGTGAGGAGCGAGTAGAGAAACTTCTCGTCAACTTTGAGCATCTCGATGAACTCCATTACGCCGCGATTAGCGATGTTGAGTTCGCCGTCGAAGCGATAGGCGCGCGGGTCTGATTCGACGCCGACTTCGCCGATGGTCGAGAGATCAATCGAGCCTGTGAGTTCCGTGATGTCCTGCGACTTCGGGTCAGACGGCGCGAACGTGCCGATGCCGACGCGCTCTTTCTCGGAGAAGAGTATGCGCTGCACGCGCACGTCTTCGTGCTTGCCGCCGTAGGTGTGTTCGAGCGCGTAGCGGCACTGCGGGCAGAGGTCGCCTTCGATGTAGATGCCGTAGTGCTTCTCGATCTCGGCGCGTAGCTCGTGCGGGATGAGGTGCAGAGGCTCTTCGTGCATCGGGCAGTCTTTGATCGCGTAGACCGCGCCCGCGTCCGTGCGCGTGTAGTCTTCCAGCCCGCGCTTGAGCATCGTGACGATGGTTGATTTGCCGCCGCCGACAGGCCCCATCAACAGCAGAATGCGCTTGCGGACTTCGAGGCGTTGCGCCGCCGACTTGAAATATTCGACGATGCGCGCAAGCGGTTCTTCGATGCCGTAGAGTTCCTGTGCGAAGAACTTGTAGCGCGCCACCTCGTCGCGCGTGCCCTCGTTGATCTTCTCGATCCCGGCGGCGTGGATCATGTCGTTGACGCGCGCGTGGGAGAGTTCGGCGAGTCTGGGGTTTTGCGAGACTAATTCGAAGTAGTCGCGGAAAGAGCCTTCCCAGTGGAGGGCTTCGCGTTCGCGGCGCAAGTCTTCGAGCCGTTCGCTGATGTTGAATTTGTATTTGCCATCCTGCTCTTCGTGCATAGCCTTGATACCTCTAAAACGGCTTCGCGCGTGGACGGCGTGGGGAAGTCACGCCCTTGTTATGTCGGACGACCGGACGGCGTAAACTATCTTCGTGACCGTCGCCGCGACGCCGGTTGCGGACGCTTCCGACCGGCGAGTCGTCGTAAGTATTAGGACAAGTCTCGATGCGACAGGCGGGGACGTGCGCGTGTGCGTTCCTTACTTCTCGCCGTCGAGTCTTCGTAAATCCTGTTAGGACTTGATTGTCAAACGCGGGCGGCGGGCGAGCACATGCGACTTTTCGCGACATCACTTCCGCCGCTTGCCGCGATTATAACACAGCACGGGCGGCAGGAAATCAACGCTTATTTTTCGTCGCCCGCGTCCAGCATGACGCGCGGCTGTAAACTTTCGCGCGCCGCCGAGTAGATGCCGACGGCGATCAAGTTTCCCGCTGCGTCGCGCATGCGCACGTGCTCGCCCTCGCGCCAGCGCGACGCCGAATCGAAATCGCGCGCGACTCGCACCGCCGCGCCGTGACGCGCACGGCGCGCCGACTCGCCCGTTAGATGCACGAAAGGCATCTCCGGGAGCGCCGCGTCGGGCGCGATGAGAAGTTCGCTTAGTGCGGCGTTGGCAGAGTCGCCCGTTTCCATGCGTTCGGCTAAATTTTCCAGCGTCATGGACTGCTCTATGCGAAACGCGCCCGCGCGTGTGCGACGCAGCGCCGTGAGGTGCGCGCCCGCTCCGAGCCGCACGCCGAGGTCTTCGGCCAGCACGCGTATGTACGTCCCCGCCGAACAGACGACGCGCAGGCGCAGATCGCACGTCCCGTCTTCATTACCGGCCAGCCACGCGCCGCCTTGTCCCAACATTTCCAACTCGCTGATCGTCACACAGACCGCCGCGCGTTCGATCTCCACGCCGCGCCGCGCCAGTTCGTACAACTTCTTTCCCTGAACCTTCTTCGCCGAATACATCGGCGGCACTTGCTCGATCCGCCCGCGCAAACTCGCGAGCGCGCTCTCAACCTCCACCCTGCTCCACTCAGCGCACGGCCTCGCGTTCGTTATGTCTTCGTGTGTCGTGTCTACGTGCGTCGCGTCTCCCGCCGCGTCCTCTGCTCGGGGCAACTCGCGGCGTGCGCCCGTCAAGTCGCCCGTCTCCGTCGCGTAGCCGAAGCGCACCGTCGCCTCGTACTCTTTCTCAGCGCCCGCTAAGAATTGCGCGAGCCGCGTTGCGCGCCCGACGAGCACCACGAGCACGCCGGTCGCGAACGGGTCGAGCGTCCCCGTGTGCCCGACTCTCCGCTCCCTGAGCACGCGACGCACGCGCGCCACCACGTCGTGCGAAGTCCACCCGACGGGCTTGTCTATGATCAGCACACCATCCATAACGCTTAGGGTAAAGGGAAAAGGGGAAGGGGAAAAGGTGCGGCAGCATGTTTCACTTCATGGAAGCGCCTCTCACTTCGCGGCGGAGTTAATTTTACTCCTTTACCCCTTGCCCTTTCACCTTTACCCTTCTTCCCCATTCCCTTTACCCTTTTCCCTTTCCCCTATGTTTTAATTCCCGCATGCGCAGGCCGAGACGAAAAGCTAACGTGCGTGACATCAACGAGGGTACGGCGGAGGCGAAGCCCAAACGCACGCTCGACCCCGAACGCGCTCGCACGCGCACGCTGCAACGCGCCGTCAAACTCCTCGCCGCCAAGCCGCGCTCCGTCGCCGAACTGCGCGACCGCCTTCTCGAAAAAGAGTGGGCTACGGACGAAGCGGTTGACTACGCCATCGCGAAACTGAGCGAGTACGGCTACGTTGACGACGAACAATTCGCGCTCGGCTACGCGTCGGCGCGCGTTCGCCAGAAGCCCGTCGGGCGCAGCCGTCTCGCGCGCGATCTGCAAATGAAGCAGATTGATCGCGAACTCGCCGAACAGACGCTCGAAAAAGTTTTCGAGGCGACGCCCGAAACCGAACTCATAGACGCGGCAATCGAAAAACGCACGCGCCTGCGCGGTCGCCCCACCAACAGGCAGGAGACCAAAAGCCTCTTCGATCATCTGCTGCGTCGCGGCTTCAGCTACGATCTCATCATCAACAAAGTCCGCGCGCTCTCGTCCGCCGAACTTGAAGAGGACGAAGAAACGGGCAGCAGCGCGAACGATTCGCTGTAGCGACGACGCGTGCGCCTGCGCGACAGTAAAGCCAACACACATGGCATCTTTTTTCAGAACGTTATTCGATGAAATCATCGACGCGCTCGGCGGCGGTTACGATAAGCCGCAACCGCCACCACTAAAAGCCGACGGGCCGCCTCCGACGGAAGATATAACGGCGCGGCAAAACTTCTCTCAAGGCGTTCCCGTCAAAGATGCTGCTGTCTGTCGCATCTGCGGATTTAGACCGGCGAAGCCCGAGTACAGCAACGAGTATTGCGACGCAGGCTGTCTCCAGCGCGCATACGAGCAGGACCTGGCCGACCGCATGGACGCCTGGCACGATCAATTTCAAGAACGCTTCGGCGACGACTAATGACGACTCAAACCATCACTCGCCACGACCAACCGCCCCGCGCCCTCACTTGCAGCCAACACACGCACGCCACACGATGCCGCAGTTTCGCCCGCCCGCGCCCAGCGTGCTAGACTCATACAAACGCCATCAGCTATCAGCCGTCAGCAATCAGCTAAGACCAAGAGGCTGGTAAAGCTGACGGCTGATAGCTTATAGCTGAGTGCTTATTTATGAAGACCGGAAACGAAATTCGCGAAATATTCTTAAACTACTTTGAGCAGAACGGCCACTCAAGCGTGCGTTCAAGCCCGCTCTTGCCTGCCAACGATCCGACTCTGCTGTTCACCAACGCCGGAATGAACCAGTTCAAGGATGTCTTTCTCGGCCAGGAGGCGCGCGCCTACACGCGTGCCGCATCTTCCCAGAAATGCATACGCGCGGGCGGCAAACACAACGACCTCGACGAAGTGGGCAAGACCGCGCGCCATCACACCTTCTTCGAGATGCTCGGCAACTTCTCCTTCGGCGACTACTTTAAGGAAGACGCCATACGCTACGCATGGGACTTGCTCGTCAACGTTTACAAGCTCGACCCCGCGCGCCTCTGGTTCTCCGTCTTCGAGGGCGACGAGGAAGTTCCGGCGGACGAAGAGGCTGTTGCGCTGTGGGAAAAGGTCGGCGCGCCGAAAGAACGCATCCTGCGTTTCGGGCGCAAGGACAATTTCTGGCAGATGGGCGACACAGGCCCCTGCGGCCCTTGCAGCGAGATTCACTACTACATGGGCGAAGACCCCGAAGACCCCGCGAAGAATCGCCCGGAGTTCGTCAACGGCCCCGGCGACACGACGATGGAGATTTGGAATCTCGTCTTCATGCAATTCAACCGCGAGGGCGAAGGCGAGCGCGACCCGCAGACCGGAAAATATCCGTCCTACCGTCTTGAGCCTCTGCCCAAACCTTCGGTTGACACGGGCGCAGGACTCGAACGCCTCGCCGCCGTCCTGCAAGGCCAGAATTCCAACTACGACACGGACCTGATCCGCCCCATCATCGAGTTCACGTCCAAACTCGCAGACCGTCACTACGAACCCGACACGCCCGAAGGCTTCGCCATGCGCGTCATCGCCGACCACGCGCGCTCAACCGCCTTTTCAATCGCCGACGGAATTTTGCCGGGCAACGAAGGGCGCAACTACGTCCTCCGCAAAATCATGCGCCGCGCCATCTATCAAGGACGCCACACGCTCGGCCTGGACAACTTATTCTTCAACGAAGTCACAAACTTCGTCGTTGACCAGATG
>DATHBB010000040.1:0-21664 GCA_035296385.1 Pyrinomonadaceae bacterium
TCGCCGAGCCTCGCCACGCGCCGCACGCACAAGGTCTATCTCAAGAACATGCTCCTTTCCGAGAACGCCGAAGGCTTGCTGCCCGATTGGGCGTTCTTCGTCAAGTGCGTCGTCAATGCTAACGACCTGCGCCCCACCGCCTCACGCGAGAGTTTCTATGAGGACGAGGCGTTGACCTTAACGCGCGCCGCGCTCGGTCGGTGCCTGCGCGAATACCTCATGGAACTTGCGGCGGAGCAGCCGGAGCGACTGCGGAAACTCATCGAGTTGCACTACCTCTCGATCAAGGCGCTGGCGGTTGACGACGACGAGTTTTACACGCTCTTCATCGATTGGCTGCCCTTCGAGACGAACGCGGGGCGGATGACGCTCGGCGAATATAAACGGCAGCAACGCGTCTTGCGCTACGTGCCCGATCTCGATCAGTTCCGGCAGATCGCGCGCGTCGCGGCCTCGCAGTCGCTCGTCGTCATCAACGCGGGCTACGTACACGACAGCGAACTTTTGGGCAAACACTTCGACCTGTTTCCGGCAACGCCCGTCGAGGTGGTTGATTCGACGCGACTGATGCACAGCTTCGAGTTCCTCACGCTCGACGAGCAGGAGGCGGCGGCGGACTTCACGGCGTTTGCGGACAGTGTCTTGCGCCCGTTCAACTGCGCGTCGGAGATGCGCAAGTTTCTGCCGCGCGAGTTGCCCGCGCTCTACAACGCTTCGAGCGAGGTCAACTTCCTGCGCTCGGTCGAGCAGGCGCGCGAAGTGTCCGGCTCGCTCTGGTCGAACGTGCTCGGCAACCTCGCGGGCGGTCTGCCCGGCGACGCCTTCGCCTCGCTCTGCTTCAACTACGGCAACCCGCTCATCTACAAGTTGAGCCGGATGCGTGACGAGACGCTCTTGCGCCTCTCGATCCAGATGCTCTACGTGCAATCGCTACTCCTCAGTCATCGCCCGCTCAACGTGAAGGAGATGTCGCTCCTCAACGACGGGCTGCTCGGCCTGCTCGAATGGGGCGTGGAGGTGGAAGGGGGCTGGGTGCAATAATCATGACCGACGCGACACGCGAACATGTCAACGAACTCATCATCCAGAGTTACTATCTGGAAGACGGCGACGCGAAGGTCATGTTGCTGGAAGAGGCCATGCGCCTCGCGGACATCTGCGGCGACTTCTCGCTTCAATACGACGCGCGCGACCAACTGATCACCGCGGCCACCTTCGGCGGCGCGCCAGAAAAGGCGCTCGTCGCCTACTCCTGGTGTCTCGCGCAGCACGACCGGCGCGCGAACGAGGAGCATGCGGGGGAGAGTCCGGACCAGTGGCGGCTGCTGTGGATGTACAAGTGGATACTCACCAACATCACCAGCTTCCCGCAGATCGGCAAGGCGCAGATCGAGGGGATGCTCGACGACATGGCCGCGCGCTACCAACGCGCGGGTTACAGCTTGCGCCCGAACTACATGCTGCGCAATCGCATCTACCAGTTCTGGGACAAACAAAAGGCCGCCTACTATTTCCACAAGGCGCAGGAAACTTACCCCGACAACGCGAGCGATTGTGCGGCCTGCGAACTCGACGACGCGGTTACGTTCGCGTTGCATGAAAATAAAGACGCGGAGGCGGCGCGTCTCGCCGTGCCAATCATACAAGGTCGCCTGCGCTGCGGTTCGATCCCGAAGATCACGTTCGCGAATTTGTTGCTGCCGCTCGTGCGTCTCGGTCGCACGGACGAGGCCGTGAGTCTGCATTTGCAGGGCTATCGTCTCATCGCGCGCGGGGGCAAGGGCTACATCTCAAGCATCGGCGATCACATCACGTTTCTCGTCGTGACGGAGAACCCGGACCGCGCCCTGAGAATCTTCGAGAAGCACCTGGCCGACGCCGCCTCGCTCGCCGACCTCGACTCGAAGTTCGACTACTACCTCGCTTCGTGGTTCCTGCTCGACGAACTCCGCGCGCTCCCGCGAGAGACTTTGAAACTGCGCCTCCCGCCGTCGCTCGAAATTTATGAAGAGGGCGGCGTGTACAGGACGGCGTCACTCGCCGCGTGGTTTCTCGAACAAGTCAAAGCTCTCGCCGCACGCTTCGACGCGCGCAACGAGAGCGACTTTTACGCGCGCCTCATCGAAGAGACCGCCGCGCTCACACATCTCCGCGCCCCCTACCGGATCAGGGAAATGGAAGAAGAATTCATCAGTACCTAAAACGATTGCGAAATGCGGAATGCGGATTAGAAGATCAACTCTCTTCTAATCCGCATTCCGCATTTTTAGCGACGCTATCAAGCCGCAATCCGCAATCTATTTATCCGGCGGCGTGGCTCTCGCGCTTTTGCGCGTCGGCGAAGCGCGCGAGGAGTTGCAGCAACTCGTGTGAGTTCGGCAGACAGTATTTCGCGCGCGTGCGGCGGTCGCCGATGTGAACCGTCCAGGCGTCTTCGGGGAGGCGCTCGAAGAGGTCTTCGTCGGTGCGGTCGTCGCCCGCGGCGAGGCAGAATTCGGCGTGCGGGGCTGATTCGGTGAGCCGCACGAGCACTTCCCCCTTGTTCGCCCAGCCCGGTTTCACCTCCACGATCTTGTTGCCGCGAAAGGCGCGCAGTTCCGTGTCGGCGAGCATCTGTTCGAGGTTGGAGACGAGTTCGTTGGCGAGCCATTCGCCGAACTCGGGGTCGGCCATGCGGTAGTGCCAGACGAGCGCAAACTCCTTCTCCTCGATGAGACTGCCGGGCGTGCGATCCATGAAGTGTTCGAGGACGGGGAAGACCTGCTCCTTCCATTCCGCCGTGTAGGTCGGGCGGTAAATCTCCCAACGCATCGTCTCCGGCGAACGCATGATCGCGCCGTGTTCCGCCGCGAGCCACAAACCGCGAACTCCGCCGAACCAACTTTCGAGATCGTGGCGCGAGCGACCGGAGACGAGGGCGATTGCCGTCGCGGAATCTGCGGCGAGCCTGCCGAGTAGTTCGACCAACGCGGCGGGCGGCACGGCCTCTTGCGGGCGGTTGAAGTAAGGCACGAGCGTGCCGTCGTAGTCGAGCAGGAGCCGACGCTGCCCCGCCTGATGGAAGGCTGCGACCGCTTCTTCGACGGGCAGCGTTTGCGGCTTCTCCGAAAAATGCTCCGCGCGCTCGCTCGCAGCCTCGCGCAGGTTCGTGATGAAGCGGTCGCCCCACGCGAAGACGTTGTTGCGCACCACGCGCTTGTGAAGCGCGCGTATGCGTTCGCGCCGCGCGTCTGCGGGAAGTTCCAGAGCGCGTTCGATGGTCTCCGCCGTGCGCTCTTCGTCATAAGGGTTGACGAGAAACGCCTCGCCCATCTCGGAAGCCGCGCCCGCAAACTCGCTCAACACAAGGACGCCCGCGCCGTCCTGCTGGCACGCGACATATTCTTTGGCGACGAGGTTCAGACCGTCGCGCAGGGGCGTGACCCACGCGAGGTCTGCTGTGGCGTAGAGCGCGGCGAGTTCGGTAGGCGGGATGCCGCGCCGTATGTATGTGATGGGCGTCCAGTCGGGCGTGGAGAATTCGCCGTTGATCTTGCCGACGAGTTCGTCCACCTCCTGACGCAGTTCCTTGTACATCGGGATCACTTCGCGCGAAGGGACGGCCACCTGTATCAAGACCACTTTGCCGCGCAGTTCCGGCGATTGTTTGAGCAGGCGGCGAAAGGTGCGCAGGCGTTCGGGGATGCCTTTCGTGTAGTCGAGGCGGTCAACGCCGAGCAGCACGCGCCGCCCGTCGAATTGTTTACGCAGTTCGTCGCGGCGTTTGATCGTCTCCGCGTCGTGCGCGAGAAGTTCCGTGAACTCGCGCGGCGCAATGCCGATGGGCAAGGCGTCGAGACGCACGGAGCGACCGCCGACTTCCACACGGTCCATGCGGCTGTCGAGGCCGAGCACGCGCAAGGCCGAGGCGCGAAAGTGTTGCAGGTAGCTGTAGGTGTGGAAGGCCAGATAGTCTGCGCCGAGCAAGCCGCGCAAGAGTTCTTCGCGTCGCGGGAGCAGGCGGAAGATGGGCGAAGAGGGAAACGGGATGTGCAGGAAGAAGCCTATGCGCGCCTCGGGCACGGCCTCGCGCAAAAGTTGCGGCAAGAGCATCAACTGGTAGTCGTGCACCCAGACGATGTCGTTCGGTCGCAGGTGTTCGAGCACCACGTCGCGGAAGCGGCGGTTGGCTTCGCGGTAAGCCGCCCAGTGCTCGGGCTTGAAGTTGAGAAGCGAGGGGAACTGGTGGAAGAGCGGCCAGAGCGTCTGGTTAGCGTAGCCCTCGTAGAAACCTTCGGCGACTTCGGCGGGGATGTCTACGGCGAAGTAGCGCTCGCGTTCAGCCCAGCGCCGGAGCGTCTTTTGCCGCCGCTCGTCCGAAGGGTCGGAAGAGTCGCCGGGCCAGCCGATCCAGATGCCGCCCGTGCGTTTGAGTATCGGCCCCATGGCCGTCGCCAACCCGCCCGTGCTGCGGTCCGTGCGCCACGTCGAGTCGCCCGCGCGTTTCAAGGTGAACGGCAAGCGGTTCGAGACGACGACGAGACGCTCCGCTGCCGTCTCCTGCTCGTTAGACATATTAAAAACCCCCGTGTACGAATCTATGCGAAATCAATCTGTGACCGACCAGTCGAGATACGGTCTGGATATTTTTACGATCCGATCAGCCGCTTCTTCGTCGCGACCTTGCTCCGCGCCGTCTGCGAATTTGAACTCAACGTCAACCTTGATGTAACGGCACTCGCGATAAACATACGTCCGCTGCGTGCGCGCGGAGATGCCGCCATCCTCCGCGAAGACCTTCAACAGTTCATCTCGCGTCGCGCCCGCTTTGACCGTCTGCATCTCGCGCAAACTCTTCGCCACCCACTCGCAATGCTTCACGGCCTCCTGCTGCGGCGGGCGACTTTCCGCCTCCGCCGCCTCGCGCGCCGGAAGCGCGGCCACGAAGGCGAGCACGGCAAACGCCGAAACACTCATCAAAGTCTTTCTCATAAACCGCACCTCACAAACGCGATCCGAACAACGGCGCTACTCTCGCAGCAGAAACCAGTAGAAACCGAAGGGCGCGAGCGCGAGTTGGTAAGGGCGCTCGGTGATTTTCGGGAACAACGTTTCGCCGAGCATCTCAACGGGCGTGCGCCCGTTGTAGCGCGCCAGATCGAGTTCGACGGGCTGCGCCACTTGCGAGATGTTGAAGACGCAGAGCACCGTTTCGCCCTCGTGCTCGCGCGTGAAGGCGAAGATTTTCCGGTTCTCCGGTTTGACGAACTCCATCCGCCCGCGCCCGAACACATGATGTTTTTTGCGCAAGTGGATCATCGAACGCATCCAGTTCAGCAGAGACGTATCGTAACGCTGCTGCGCCTCGACGTTGACGGATTGATAACCGTAGACGGGATTGCTGATGAGCGGAAAATAGAGGCGCTCGAAATCCGCGCGCGAGAATCCCGCGTTGCGATCCGCAGACCACTGCATCGGCGTGCGCACGCCGTCGCGGTCGCCGAGATAGATGTTGTCGCCCATGCCGATCTCGTCGCCGTAGTAGAGAAAGGGCGAGCCGGGCAGACTCAGCAGCAGCCCGTGCAGCAACTCTATGCGGCGGCGGCTGTTGTCGAGCAAAGGCGCGAGGCGGCGGCGTATGCCGACGTTCAAGCGCATGCGCTTGTCCTTCGCGTATTCGTTGTAGAGGTAGTCGCGCTCCTCGTCCGTTACCATCTCAAGCGTGAGTTCGTCGTGGTTGCGCAGGAACATTCCCCACTGGCAGTTGGCCGGAATGTCGGGCGTGCGCTCCAGAATCTCCACGATGGGGCGGCGGTCTTCCTGACGCAGGGCCATGAAGAGGCGCGGCATGATCGGGAAGTGGTAGTTCATGTGAAACTCGTCGCCGTCGCCGAAATATTCCACCACGTCCTCCGGCCACTGGTTCGCCTCGCCGAGCAGCAGCGTGTTCGGATAATTCGCTTCGACGTGTGCGCGCAACTCTTTCAAAAAGCCGTGTGTCTCCGTCAGGTTCTCGCAGTTCGTCCCCTCGCGCTCGTAAAGATACGGCACGGCGTCAACGCGAAAGCCGTCAATGCCGAGGTCGAGCCAGAAGGAGACGGTGTCGAGCATCGCCTGACGGACTTCCGCATTGTCGTAGTTGAGGTCCGGCTGGTGGCTGAAGAAGCGATGCCAGTAGAACGCACCGGCCTGTTCGTCCCAGGTCCAGTTCGAGTGCTCGGTGTCCGTGAAGATGATGCGCGCCTCCGCGTACTTGTGCGGGTCGTCGCTCCACACGTACCAATCGCGTTTGGGAGACGTTGGCGACTTGCGCGCCTCTTGAAACCACGCGTGCGTGTCGGAAGTATGATTGATGACGAGGTCTGTGATGACGCGTATGCCGCGCGCGTGCGCGGCGGCGAGGAAGGTTTTGAAGTCTTCGAGCGTGCCGTATTCGGGGAGCATCGAATAATAGTCTGCGATGTCGTAGCCGCCGTCGCGCAAGGGGGAGGCGTACATCGGCAGGAGCCAGAGGCAATCGACGCCGAGCCATTCGAGGTAGTCGAGTTTTTCGGTCAGGCCGCGAAAGTCGCCGATGCCGTCGGCGTTCGAGTCGTAGAAGCCGCGCACGTAGATTTCGTAAAAGACGGCGTCTTTGAACCAGAGCGGGTCGTTCCAGCGGAGCGTGGCCTCATCAGCAGACATCTTCCGAAAGCCTTCCTGCGGGTTGAATTGTCAGAACTTGATTTATGCTGTGAAAGATAGCGTTCTCGCACGTTCAATGCAAGACGCGCCAGCCGCGTGCTTTCACAAAAATCGAGATTCACATTTACTTGCCCGCACATTTTGATTTAGGCTCGCCCCGCGACGGCCATCGAGAACACGTGTTCAGCGTTTGCGCACCGGACCTCAAACGCGCCGCCGACAACTACTGAAAGGCCGAGACGACGATGCTCCTTAGATTAACCGCGCTTCTCCTCGCGCTCTCAACCTTCAACGCCTCTTTCACGTCGTTCGCCCAGACACGACGCGCGGGAGGAGCACCGGCGGGAGTGGATAGACAAAAACTCGCGGAGCGTGCGCGCGCAGAGTTCCTGCACGCCTGGCGCGGCTATGAAAAGTATGCCTGGGGACACGACGACCTGCGGCCACTCTCCAAAACTCATCACGATTGGTACGGCCAGACGCTCCTGATGACGCCCGTTGATTCGCTCGACACGATGATCCTGATGGGTCTCGAAGACGAGGCCAAAAAAACCAGAGAGCTAATCGTCCGCAACCTCTCCTTCGACAAAGACATCTACGTACAGAATTTCGAGATCACCATACGCCACTTGGGCGGCCTGCTGTCGGCTTATCAAATGACGGGCGACCGCCGACTTCTCGCGCTGGCCGAAGACCTCGGCACGCGTCTCCTGCCCGCTTTCAATTCCGCGACGGGTCTGCCTTACAGGTTCGTCAATCTGAAAACCGGCAAGGTGCGCGATCCCTTAACCAATCCGGCGGAATCGGGCACGCTCCTGATTGAGTTCGGCACGCTCAGCAAACTCACGCGCAAACCCGTCTTCTACGACAAGGCGAAGCGCGCCCTCGTAGAAACCTACAAGCGTCGCTCGCCCATCGGTCTGGTCGGCAGCACCATCAACGTCGAGACGGGAGAGTGGAAGGACACGGACAGCCATCTGAGCGGCGGCATAGATTCCTATTACGAATATCTACTGAAGTGCTGGCTCTTATTCGACGACGCCGATTGCAAGCGTATGTGGCTGGAGGGTATTGCGGCCATCAACAAGTATCTGGCCGACGAAGTGAACGGCGAACTCTGGTACGGCCACGCGGACATGCAAAGCGGCAAGCGCGCGGCCACCAGCTACGGCGCACTGGACGCCTTCTTTCCGGCGGTGCTCGCCATGGCGGGCGACCTCCGGCGCGCGAAACGCCTGCAAGCGTCCTCCTTCAAAATGTGGACGACCTTCGGCATCGAACCCGAACAACTCAACTACCGCACGATGCAGGTCGAGAGCGCGGGCTACCCGCTGCGCCCGGAGATCATAGAATCCACCTACTACCTCTATCACTACACGGGCGACCCGCAATATCTGCGTATGGGCGAAACTCTCTTTGAAGACTTCGTCAAGCATTGCCGGACGGAGACCGGCTACGCATCTCTCAAGAGCGTCGTCACGAAAGAGAAGCGCGACGAGATGCAGAGTTTCCTCCTCGCGGAAACCTTCAAATATTTCTATCTCCTGTTCGCTCCTCCCCGAACGTTGAACTTCAAGCGAGTCGTCTTCAACACCGAGGCGCATCCCATCCGGCGGAGTTGGTAACTTCAAAACGACCTATGAGCGAAACAATAATTTTAGCCACAGCCGACGAGGAAATCCTCGCCTGCTACGCTGTCATGTCCGAATTGCGCCCGCACATCCAGCCCGACGAATTCCTCCCCCGCGTCAGAAAACAGATCGAGCGCGCAAACTATCACCTGGCCTGCCTCATCGACGGCGAGGTCAAAGCGGTCGCAGGTTTCAGAATCTCGGAATGCCTCGCGTGGGGCAAATTCCTCTACGTGGACGACCTCGTCTCCAAAAGCGGCGACCGCTCCAAAGGCTACGGCGGCGCACTCTTCGACTGGCTCGTCACACACGCGAAAGCCGAAGGCTGCGAGCAATTTCACCTCGACTCCGGCGTCCACCGTTTCGCCGCGCACAGGTTCTACTTACTCAAAAGGATGAACATAGACTGTCATCACTTCAGCTTGAAGTTGAACGACTGACGCCGCCGAAGCCTTGTGACACTTCCGTTCTTGGAGGCTCTCTTTACTGGAAATGTTGATGCCGGAGGTCGGACTCGAACCGACATGAGCTTGCGCTCGCTAGATTTTGAGTCTAGTGCGTATACCGATTTCGCCACTCCGGCGCGAGTGAAGGTTTGCATGATAGAGGTTGGCGCGCGGCGGCGTCAACCGGAGTCGCGCGGGTAGTTTGTTTCCCGGCGGGACGGCGGGGCATCGGGGGCGCGGGAAAATATTAGTTGTGCGGAGGGGCGCGAATCGGTAAGATAGTTGTGCCCTACGGGAGATGTGTCACGCGCGAAGGGCGCGGTGGTAGCGCATAGCCCGCTCTCCTTTTCAACATCTATTTTAATCTCAAGTGAAGAAGGCGGAAGTCTGTCTATGACGAGAGTACGCGAGGAGCGCGCCCGCATTTTGATCGCGGACGACGAAGAGGAGATTCGCAACGTCCTCTGCGAACTGCTCTCCGAAGATTACGACTGCCAGTTGGTCGCTTCGGCGGAAGAGGCGTTGGTGTGTCTGCGCACGAGGCGTTTCGATGTCGTCGTCAGCGACATCCAGATGGACGGGATGAGCGGCCTTGAGATGATCCCGCACGTGGCGGAGCTTGCGCCCGACGCGACGGTCGTGATGGTGAGCGGCGCGCAGACTTTGGAGAGCGCGATTGAGGCCCTGCGCGCGGGGGCGTTCGACTACGTGACGAAGCCTTTCGACCTGCGACACGTAGAGGCCGCGGTCGCGCGCGCGCTCGAACACACGCGCCTGCGCGAGGCCAAGCGCCGTTACGAAAATTACCTCGAAGAACTTGTGGCCGAGCGCACGGCGGAACTCGACCGCACGCTCGAATCGCTCGAAGACTCTTATCGCATGACCCTGAAGGCGCTCGCCGCCGCTTTGGAGACGCGCGACCGCGAGACGCACGGGCATTCGGAGCGCGTCGTCAGTTTCAGTTTGCGTCTGGGGCGCGAGTTGAATCTGCGCGGCGAAGAGTTGCGCTCGCTTGAGTTCGGCGCGCTCCTGCACGACATCGGCAAGATCGGCGTGCCCGACGCCATACTGCACAAGCCCGCGCAGCTTTGCGAAGAGGAATGGGTGAACATGCGCCGCCACCCCTTGCACGGCCAGCAGATTTTGCGCGGCATCAGTTTTCTGGAAGGCGCGGCGCGCGTCGTCGGGCAGCACCACGAGAAGTGGGACGGGACGGGCTACCCGCGCGGGCTTCGCGGCGAGGAGATCGATCTCAACGCGCGCATCTTCGCCGTCGCAGACGCCTTCGACGCGATCACGAGCGACCGCGTCTATCGCGCCGGACGCTCTTACGAAGTCGCGGTCGGGGAGTTGGAAGAGTTTGCGGGGCGGCAGTTCGACCCGGAGGTGGTCGGCGCGTTCCGACGCATCGCGCGCGCGGAGTGGGATGAGTTGCGCGAGATTTCGCTGCGCAAATGGCAGGAGCGCAGGGACGGCCAACCGGCGAAACTCCCGTCGAGCGTGGAGATCGAAACGCTGCTCGGCGCGCTCGTGAACTGAGCTGATTAGAAAAAACGCGGAAGTAGGAACGCGGAACGATGAATGAAAGAGAGTTGCTTTCATTCATCGTTCCGCGTTCCTACTTCCGCGTTCTTCTTTCTGCGCATCTTGCCGGAACTCTGTAGGCGGCGCCTGCGTATTGCCTTTCAACGCCTATTGACGGGTGACGTGTCGCTTACTGGCCGCGCCGTTCGTAAATGCAAATATTTAAGGAGAATAAGATGAAGATAGTAGTTACACAATTCGCACACCGGAGAGCCGTCGGGCTGTTCGTTGTGCTGGTCGCGCTGGCTTTGCAGACGACGGCGCTTGCGCAGGACAAGGCCGCGCGGATTGACGAATACATGAAGCGCTCCGCGCAGATCAGGCAGTTCAACGGCGCGGTGCTCGTCGCGGAGAACGGCAAGGTCATTTACAAAAAAGGGCTGGGGATGGCGAACATGGAGTGGAACGTCGCGAACGACGTGGACACCAAATTCCGCCTCGGCTCGATCACCAAGCAGTTTACCGCGATGCTCGTCCTGCAACTCGTCGAACAGGGCAAGCTCAAACTCGACGGCAAACTCTCCGAATACCTGCCCGACTACCGCAAAGACATCGGCGACAAAGTAACCATCCATCATCTCCTGACGCACACCTCCGGTATCCCCAGTTACACGGGCCTGCCGAAGTTCTTCGAAGATGCGAGCCGCAACCCTTACACGGTCGTGGATTTCGTCAAAAAATACGCGAGCAACGATCTCGAATTCGAGCCGGGCGCGAAGTTTAAATACAACAACTCCGGCTATTTCCTGCTCGGCGCGATCATCGAGAAAGTGACGGGCAAGCCTTACGAGCAGGTCTTGAAGGAGAACATACTCGACCCGCTGGGGATGAAGAACACCGGCTACGATCATTACGACGCGATCCTACCGAAGCGCGCCTCCGGCTACCAGAAGACGCCCGCGGGATACACGAACGCGCCCTACCTCGACATGTCCATCCCCTACGCCGCGGGCTCGCTCTATTCGACCGTCGAAGATTTGTATTTGTGGGATCAGGCGCTCTACACGGACAAACTCATCCCGGCCAAGAGCAAGGAACTCATGTTCAAGCCCTTTCTCGACAACTACGCTTACGGCTGGACCATCACGAAGGCGGCACTGGGTAAGGAGACCGTCAACGCCGTCGCGCATGGCGGCGGCATCAACGGCTTCAACACGTACCTCGTGCGCTACCCCGATCAAAAAAATCTTATCGTCCTTCTCGACAACACCTCGCAGGGCGCGAGTCTGAATCGCATCACGCGCGACCTGACGAGCATCCTCTACAACCAGCCCGTCGAGATGCCGAAGCAGTCAATCGCCGAAGTGTTGATGAAGACCATCACGGAGCGCGACGTGGCCTCGGCCATCAAACAGTATCGCGACCTCAAGGCGGCGAAAGGTGCGGACTACAATTTCGGCGAGAACGAGTTGAACATGCTCGGCTACCAACTGCTGGGCGCGAAACGGATGAAAGAGGCGATTGAGATTTTCAAGTTGAACGTCGAAGCCTACCCGCAGGCCGCGAACCCTTACGATAGTCTCGGCGAAGCCTACCTGGCGGCGGGCGAGCGTGCGCTCGCGCTGCAAAACTACAAGAAGTCTGTAGAACTCAACCCGGACAATGCGAACGCCGTCGCGATCATCAAGCGTCTGGAGACGCCTGCTTCGGAGACGACGGCCTCTGCGACGCCCGTTTCGCTCGACGCCTACGCGGGGCAATACGACGTGCCCGGTCTCGGCACGCTCGACATCTCGAAGGAGGGCGACAAACTCTTCGGCGCGCCCACCGGGCAGACGAAGGCGGAGTTGATTCCGCAGGGCAACGAAAGCTTCCTCGCCGCAGGCCCGAACGTCCACCTCACCTTCATCAAAGACGACAAGGGGCAGGTTACGCACGTCAACGTCCGTCTGAGGGACGGGCGCGAGATGCAGGCGAAGAAAGTTAAGTAGGTTGTAGAAAGAAACGCGGAAGTAGGAACGCGGAACGATGAACTGAAGGCAAATGCTTTTCGTTCATCGTTCCGCGTTCCTACTTCCGCGTTTTCTTCTACGGTTTATTTCGCGTCCGCCGCAGGCTCGGGTGCTTTTTGCAACGCGGCTGCGGCGACGTAGACGCGGCGCGTGCGCAGTTGCAGACCGTTGCGGCGCGGGAGCACGACGACGCGGCGCGTCTCCGTGGCAGGGCTGGACGAGAGCGGACGCGTCGGCGTGTAGGTGACGACGTACTGCGTGCCGATTTCGCGCGCCACTTCGGTGCCTTGCAGCGCGAGGTCTTCCATCGAGAGCGGCATCCACAAACGCCCGCCCGTGTCCGCCGCGAGCGTCTTCATGCTTTCCTCGCCGCGCTTCATCGCGCGCTCGTAAGCCTTGCGCATGCGCTTCATCGCCGGATCGAACGTGATGACCGCGCCCGTCGAAGGGCCGACCGCGCCGCCGCGATTCATCGTCGAAGGCATCGTCGGGTCAATGCCGGCGGTGGCGACGCCGGAGGCTTTGACGCTGCCGGGAACTGCGGCGCTCGTCGGCCCTTTCTTCTGTTTGTCTTTCGACTCCTGAAGGCCGAAGGTCGTGTAGCTGATGATGTGTACGGAGACTTGCGCGGCCATCAGTCGCTTGACCGCTTCGGCGTAAGCTGCGCGCCCGCCTATCGCGGCGTTCCCCTCCAACACGCGCGTCACCTGCGCCGGACTCGCCGCGCCGCCCGGCGTCTCCACGCCGTCCGTGATGAAGACTAGATGACGATTGCCCACAGGCTGGTCCGCGAACATCAAGGCCGCCTGCTGCAAGGCTTCGGCGGGGCGCGCGCCGGACGCACCCCAGAGTTTCGTGCGCAGGGTGTGCGATGCCGCGTCGCGGTCGGTCGTCCAGGGCTGTATGAGTTGAATCTTGCGGTCGAACTGCATGACGGCGACCGAGTCGCCCGCGCGCAGTTGCGAGATGAGCGAGAGGGCGGCCTCGCGCGTCGTGCGCGTGCGCTGCGCGGGGTTCAACTCGCCGCCCGTGCCAAGCACGAGCACGACGCTCGCGGGAATCCGGCGTATGCTGCGCACCTGCTGCTTGACGTTGTCTTCGAGCACGACGATGTCGTCGAGTTCGAGCGTCGGGTCGAAATGGCCGTACTCGTCGCGCGCGAACACGGGCAGTCGTACCTCCTCCGTGAAGACGCGTATGCGTTCCTGCTCGTCGCGTTCGGCCTGCGTGGGCGTGGGCGTCGGCTGCACACGCCCCGACTGCGCGTGTGAAGTCACCGTCGTCAGGCAAAAAAGGAGAAGGAGGGCGAGCGGCCTAAAGTTGCGGCCTGTGTGCATAAGTTGAACTCCAAACGGCGGTATTCGTCTTGTCGCCCTCATTCGATGCGCGCGGGGCGGGTGGCGCGTTGCCCGCTCGATGCTTTCTTAGAAACTGTCTGAGCAGTCCCGTAGGGACGATTGCTAATAGCCCAGCGATTCATCGCTGGGGATAAGTTGAAGAATAATGTTTGAGTCCCGTAGGGACGATTGAAATTCGCGCACATTCAATCGTCCCTACGGGACTCTCTTTACATTTATACACATCGTTCCCAGCCATAAATGGCTGGGCTATTTTCAAATGTCCCTGACGGGACAAAAGCGGCATTACTTTTCAAAGGTGACATTACTTTTCAAACAACTTCTTAAAGCACGCGCGAGAGCCAGCGCATGATGTTGAGCGCGAGTTGGCGATTGTCCAGGCCGGGGCGATTCATGCCGAAAGGCCGCTTGTCCGGTCCCGCGAGTTGCGCCGAGAGCATTCCGGCCTCGCCCATCACGACGACGCGCCCGCGCCCCAGCGTGAACGCCAAGCCTTGCGCGCGTCCCGCCGCAGACGCCTGCGCGTTCGTGCCGGGCATCGCGTCCTTCGCCGTGTCTGCCAGCTTCATAAACGCGAACGAGCCTTCCGGCCCTTTGAGCGACTGTCCGGTGAAGGCCATCACGCGGTTGACGCGTTCCGTGTCGTCGCGCCCGCGCGTGATCGCATGATCGCCGAGCAACTTGTTCTCGCGGGAATAGACGATGAAGCCGGGGTTGTTGTCCGAGGGCGTCGTGTTCGCTTCGTCGAGCGTGTAGGCTTTGCTCATCCCGACGCCGAACCTCTGCGCGAGCTTTTCAGCCGCCGCGCCCATCGGCGCGTGGTCGGCGATGAAGAGAAGCGCGCCGCCCGCGCGCACCCAATCGCGCACGGCGTCGCACTCGGCGTCGGTGAAAGCCGAATTGGACGCATCCGGCGCGTTCATCGCTGAAGCGCCGAGCGCGTTCGAGATGACGAGGATACGGAAAGGCTTGAGCGACTCCGCCGTGAAGGGCTTAGAGTTCGGCGTGATCGCGTAGCCGTCGCTCGTGATGAGATCGGCGAAGGGCTTGTAGCGTCCCGTGGCGGTGTGAAAATTGTTGTGCGCTTCGTCGAAGAGCACCTTCGGGTGCTTCTTAGTGTGGGCGGGGCGCGCGACTTTCGTGTCGAAGTTCGGGTCGGCGACTTGCTGCGCGGAGACGACAGGCAACGTTGTGAACGCGACAGACAATGCGAGGCTCACGGCGACGATAACGCGGAAACTCCTTGAAGCACCGCTGATTGAAGCGACGAAGTCGCGGCGGGCGATGTGGGCGCCGGCGAAAAAGAGTTGACGGAGTTTCATGTCTGCCCTTTCCGGCTCTGCGCCTGCACGGCTGTGATGGCGACGGCGTCGGCGATGTCTTCGGCCTTGCAGCCGCGCGAGAGATCGTTGGCGGGCTTGTCGAGTCCTTGCAGGATGGGGCCGATGGCCGACGCGCCCGCGAGCCGTTCGGTCAATTTATAGGCGATGTTGCCCGCTTGCAGATCGGGGAAGATGAGTACGTTGGCGCGTCCCGCAACCGTTGACCCCGGCGCTTTCGAGTTGGCGACCGAAGGGACGAGCGCGGCGTCCAGTTGCAACTCGCCGTCGATTTCGAGTTCGGGCAGGCGCGCGCGCACCGTGCGCGTCGCCTCCACAACCTTGTCGATCAACTTGTGCTTCGCGCTCCCCTTCGTGGAGAAAGAGAGCATCGCCACGCGCGGCTCGACTTCGAGGAGCGCGCGGCAGGAATCGGCGGAGGCGATGGCGATCTCGGCGAGTTCGGCGGCTGTCGGTTCGATGACGACGCCGCAGTCTGCGTAGATCATCGCGCCCTGTGCGCCGAACTGCGGGTCGGGGTGCGCCATGACGAAGAAACTTGAGACGAGTTTGAATCCGGCGCGCACGCCGATGCAGTGGAGCGCGGCGCGGACGGTGTGCGCCGTCGTGTTCGTCGCGCCCGCGACCGACCCGTCCATTGTGCCCGAGCGCACCATCAAGTTTCCGTAGTAGAGCGGGTCGCGCACGGCGAAGCGCGCCTCGTCGGGCATCAAGCCTTTGGCCTTGCGCAGTTCGTGATAGAAGGCGGCCACTTTGTCGAAGTCGGCGGCGCGCGTGTGGTCTATCAGTTGAACCATGCCGCCCAGATCAACGCCTGCTTCGCGTTGCGCGGCGCGCACTTTGTCCGCGTCGCCGAGCACTGTGATGTGCGCGAGTCGTTCGCGCGCGCAGATGGCGGCGGCGACGATGGTGCGCGGGTCTTCGCCTTCGGGCAGGACGATGCGTTGCGGGTCGCGTGCGGCGCGCTCGCGTATGCGTTGGAGAATGGACATGAGAAGTTGTCAGTCGTCAGTTGTCAGTTGTTTGTCATCGAACGCGCGTTAGTATAGTTCATCTTGGCTTTAAGGAAACTATTATGGGCGGGAATTTTGCAGCTATTTCTTCGCGGGAGCGCGCGTTATTCGAGGATCAATCTACGGGTTTCGGTTTCGCGCATGGCTTCTTCCAACTCTTTTTGACGGATGCCTTCGCGCCCGTCGTAGCGTATGAACTGCGGGAGCAGCGCTGAGATGAGCGCCGTCCCGACGACGCACAGGATGCCGCCCGACACGACGGAGGTGCGGACGCTGAACAGCGTGGCGACGAGTCCGGCTTCGGCGTCGCCGAGTTTCGGCCCCGACGTGTAACTGATCATCTCAAGTCCTGCGAGCCGCCCGCGCAGGTGATGCGGGATCGTCTGACTCCAGATCGTCATGCGAAAGACGCCGCTGATCATGTCGAAGCCGCCGGCGAGAGCCAGAAAGAATAAGGCCACATAAAGGTTTTCGGCGAAGCCGAAAAAGATCATCGCCACGCCCCAGAGCGCTGCGGCGATAGCCACGCACAGGCCGTGACGGTGGACGCGCTTCGCCCAACCCGAAGTCAGCGTGGCGATGAGCGCGCCGACGGAGGGCGCGGCGTAGAACAACCCGACCGTGCCCGCGCCGAAATTCGCGGCGATGGCCGGAAAGAGCGCGGTCGGCATCCCGAAGAACATCGCGTTCATGTCTATGAGATACGTGCCGAGAATTTCTCTGCGCCGCCAGGCGTAGCGCACGCCTTCGACGACGGACCTCAAGGTCGGGCGTTCGCCATCCGCCTGCGCGGGCGCGGCCACGGCGCTGATCATAAACACTGCGGCGAGCGAGGCGATGAACGTCACGAGGTCTATCGAATAAGCGATGCTCGCGCCGAAACGCGCGAGAATGATTCCGGCGAGCGAGGGGCCTAAAATCGTCGTCACGTTCCAGCGCAGAGAGTTCAGCGCCGCGACCGACGGCAGCAAATCCGGCGTCACGATCTTCTGCATCAACGCCTCGAACGAAGGGCGCTGCAGCGCCGCGAGTCCGGCGTGGAGCGCGGCGCACACGAACAGCAGCCACACCTGCGGGCGCGCGAGCGACGCGTTTGCGACGAGCACCGCCGTCACCAAAGTTTGCCCAACTTCGGTCAGCCGCAGCATCTTTCGTTTGTCAATGAAGTCTGCGTAAGCGCCGCCGACGAAGGCCAGCAGCAAGATGAGCGCGAATTCCGACGCGCTCAACAGACCGACGAGGAGCGTCGAATTCGTCAACTGATAGACCTGTACGGGCACGACGACGAAACTCATCGCCGTGCCGAAGGCGGAGATCAACTGGCCGAAGAAAAGCAGGCGATAGTCGCGCGAGACGCGCAGCGGCGAGATGTCTATCAACATAAATTCCGCAGGGACGCACGGAGGCGCGCGCCTTCCTTCTGATAACGATGGATTCTCTCACACTCCGGCGCAGCCTCCACAGCGCAAGGCGATTAGCGATGGCGGAAGTCTCCTATGTTTTCTCTGTGCCCCCTCTGCGTCCTCTGTGTCTCTGTGGTGAGTGCTTTTAGATAAGCATTCACCGCAGAGACGCAGAGGAGTCGCAGAGGGGGCGCAGAGAGAAATAGTTGGTTGTGAGTCGCTATAAAACCGTTTGTTGACGACAATGTTACTTTGAGGAAACAACTTGCTCTTGTTATGAAGTTGCGGGTCGGCTAGACTTCGTACACCCCGAAAGTTTCGCTCGACAGTCTATCAATTCCCCCTTTCCCGTGAAGCGCGCCTCGCTTCGCCTTTCGACCTTCAACATGCAGGGGAGAATCTCATGGAAAGCAAGTTCAAAGTTCTGGGACACGGGGCGCACCCGATCCTCATCGTCTTCCCGCTCGGACTGCTCGGCGGCTCGGTCGTCTTCGACATCATCTATCTGGTAACGGGCACGGCGACTTTCTCGTTCGTCGCCTACTGGTTGATCATCACGGGCATCATCAGCGGCGTGGTGGCCGCCGTGCCGGGCTTCGTCGATTGGTTCGCCATCCCGAAGAACACGCGCGCCAAACGCGTCGGCCTCATTCACGGCGTCGGCAACGACGTGGTGCTCATCATCTTCGCCCTGAGTTGGTGGCTGCGCTACGACGACAGGCCGTATCACGTGCCATCCTCGGCGGCGCTCGCGCTCTCTTTCGCGGGCTTCGCGCTGGCGATGTTCACGGGCTGGCTCGGCGGCGAACTCGTCGAACGACTCGGCGTGGCCGTACACGACGGCGCACACCTCGACGCGCCCAATACGCTCTCAGGCCGACCGGCGAGCGAGCGCGATTAGGCGATAGGAAAAAACGTCCGTTGTCAGTTGTCCGTTGCATGTGGCGCTCGCGTGAGTTGCTGGAGACGGTCTTGAACAACGGACAACGGACAACGGACAACGGGCAGGGAGTTTTTATGTTGCGACCTTTGGGCGAGCAGGTTGTCGTTTTGACGGGCGCGTCGAGCGGCATCGGGCGGGCGGCGGCGATAGAGTTCGGGCGGCGCGGGGCGCGCGTCGTGCTGGCGGCGCGAAACGAGGAGGCTTTACAGTCGGCGGCGCGCGAAGTGGAAGCGGCGGGCGGTCGCGCGCATGTCGTGCTGACCGACGTGGCCTCTTCGGAGCAAGTCTTCCGGCTCGCGGAAGAAGCCGCCAGCCATT
Organism: Pyrinomonadaceae bacterium; assembly: GCA_035296385.1. Taxonomy (GTDB): domain Bacteria; phylum Acidobacteriota; class Blastocatellia; order Pyrinomonadales; family Pyrinomonadaceae; genus JAIVJZ01. The sequence goes on from DATHBB010000040.1 coordinate 18,652, forward strand.
TCGGGCGCATCAACACGTGGGTCAACGACGCGGCGGTCAGCGAGTACGGCACAATCGAAGAGATCACGCTCGAAGAGATCGAGCGCATCGTCAGCGTGAATCTGCTCGGCACGATCTACGGAGTTCGCGCCGCGCTGCCTCACCTCAAACGCGCGGGCGGCGGCGCGATCATCAACGTCGGCTCGGTGCTCTCGGATCGCGCGGTGCCTTTGCAGTCAACCTACTGTGCGACGAAACATGCCGTCAAAGGTTTCACCGAAGCCGTCAGGATGGAACTCGAACACGAAGGCGCGGGCGTCCATCTCACACTCGTCAAGCCCGCCGTCATCAACACGCCCTACTACAATCACGCGCGCACGCGCATGGGTGTCGAGCCGCGCGCGATGTTTCCCGTCTATGAGCCGTCGCTCGTGGCGGAGGCGATCATCCATGCCGCCGTGCATCCGGTGCGCGACATCGTGGTCGGCGACGGCGGCAAAATCCTGAGCGTGTTGCAGCGCATCAGCCCGTCGCTCTTAGACCGCGTGATGCTCGCAGGAGGCGCGGCCTTCAAACTGCAACAGCGCGCTGAGCCGCCGCGCCCCGGCGACAACCTCTTCGCGCCGATGAACGAGACGGGCGCGACGACGGGCGAATACACACACCGCTCGACCACATTTAGTCCCTTCACCACCCACCTCGAACCCTACCCGAACCGCAAGCGCCTGCTTCTGGCCGCAGCCGTGCTCGGCGCGTTCGCGCTCATGCGAAGACGCGGCAAGCGAGATGGTCTTGAAGGCGCGAAGTCGAAAGTTGAAAAAGAGTCGTTCGAGTTGGAACGACGCGCGCGGCGGTCTTTCGCTCCCCGTCATTAAATTCAAGCCTGCCGAAAATTCAAGCATGCCAAGCCTGCGCCGTTTGATCGATTAAATCTTCGGCGGCGTCGGCGAGGCGTGCGACGATGGCGGGGTCTGTGGATTTGAAAGCGCGGAAGTTGCGTTCGTCGAGCGTGGGCGTCGAGAAGCCGTCTTCGTCAACGGCGACGAGCGCGGCGCTGTATTTACCGGAGTGCGCGATGACGAACCACTCGCGTGAGAGTTTCGTCTCGGGCTTGAGTTTCACCACGCCCATGTTCGGGTGGCGCGGCGGCTCCCAATCCGGCTCGCCGAAGACGTAGACGCGCTCCGACACGTCCGAGATGCGCAGGAAGCGATCCGCGACGTACTCCATGCGCGACAGGCGCTCGAAGCCCACATAGACGCGCCCCTCACGGTTCGCGCGCAAGAGCAGCGCGTTCTCGATCAACAAACTCACGTATTCGAGACATGGAACTTGCGAGTGGAAGCGAAACGTCGGGAGTTCATCGAAAATTTTGCGTGAGATGATAGAGAGATTGCCGAGGTCTTCGGGTCGGGACTTTTTCGCGGCCTGCAAGGCAAACTCAAACATCGAAAAATCTTTCAAGCTGTCATCACCATCCCTCCGGCGCGTCCGCACACACGACCAGCACAACTTCTACGCCCGCCACACTTCAACACCGTTACAAATGTTTATTGAAAGTGTGGAGGCGAGAAGCGGTCAGCCATCAGCTATCAGCATTCAGCAAAAGAATTGCCTGGCTGATAGCTGATAGCTGACGGCTGATAGCTGACCGCTAACGGCTTTCGAGTGCGGCGAGAAGTTTCTCATGAATGCCGCCGAAGCCGCCGTTGGACATGATGGCGACGGTGTCGCCCGCGCGTAGTTCGGGCGCGAGGCGGCGTATGATCTCGTCCGCGCCTTCGATGGCGTCGGCGGGCGTGCCGGAGGACGCGACTTCCGCCGCCAGTTCGTCCGTGTCGAGGAGCGCGCCGAACTGCGTCAACTTGTCGGGGTTGAAGACGGAGGCGACGACGACGCGGTCGGCCTGACCGAGCGCCGTGACGTAATCTTTCTGGAAGACGGCGAGGCGCGAGGAAGTCGAACGCGGCTCGAAGACGGCGACGAGCCGCCCCGATTTGTACTTCCCGCGCAAGGCCAGAAGCGTCTCGCGCACGGCGGTCGGGTGATGCGCGAAGTCGTCGATGACGGTGACGCCGTTTACCGTGCCGCGCACCTGCATGCGCCGCTGCACGCTCTTGAACGTGGCGAGCGCCTCTTGAATCGCCGCGCGCTCGATGCCCCACGCGTCCGCCGCGATGATGACGGCGAGACAGTTGCGCACGTTGAAGTCGCCGATGAGAGTGGTTTGAAACTCGCCCCACATGCTCCCTTCGCGCATGACACGGAAGCGCGTCAGTTCGCCCGACGGATCAATGTCGCGTGCCTGCCAGCGCGCGTCGTCCGACGTGCCGAAAGTTTCGAGTTGCGTGTAGAGACCTGTGCCGAACTCCGCCACCACTTCGCGCACGTGCTCGCTGTCCCAACCGGCGATGAGTCTTCCGTTCGCGGGCACGAGATTCATCAGGCGGCGAAAGGCGAGCTTGACGTGCGCGAGGTCTTTGTAAATATCCGCATGATCGAATTCGATGTTGCCGACGACGGCGAGTTCCGGCAGGTAATGCATGAACTTCGGCCCTTTGTCGAAGTAGGCCGTGTCATACTCGTCGCCCTCGATGATGAAATAATCGCTATCGGTGACGCGAAAGCTCGCGCCGAAATTTTGCACCACACCGCCGACGAGGAACGAAGGGTTCAAGCCGCCGACCTCCGCAACCCACGTCGCGATGCTTGTCGTCGTCGTCTTCCCATGCGTGCCTGCGACGACAAGCGAACGACGCCCGCGTATGAACTCCTCTTTGACGACCTCGGCCTGCGAGCGATAGAGCAGACGGCGGCGGAGCGTCTCCTCAACCTCTGCGTTCCCGCGCGAGAGCGCGTTGCCGACGACGACGCAGTCCGGCGCGGGTTCGAGATGCGAAGGCAGATAGTCCTGCATCACCTCGATTCCCAGCCCCGCGAGCATCGTTGACATCGGCGGGTAGACGTTTTTGTCCGACCCCGTAACTTTGTGGCCGCGCGCCTGTAGCATCCCGGCGAGCGACGCCATCGCCGT
>DATHBB010000041.1:0-14458 GCA_035296385.1 Pyrinomonadaceae bacterium
GAATCGGAGATGAGCGCTTCGCCGGTGGCGACGGCGTAGATCGGCTGCGTCCGGTTGACTTCCCAGAGTCGCGCCTTGAGCGTCGGGACGAGCGCCGACGGATCAACCTTCGTTCGCACGGCGAAGATGATCGAGCCGTTCGGCAACTGCGCGTGCGGACGGAAGAATTCGGGACGCAACTCCTCGTCTAACCTCTCATGCCGGACATCGCCCACCACGCCCACGATCTCGAAGGTGGAAGTCCCGCGCTGGCCTCTCTGCCCGCCACGCACGGTGATCTTTTTCCCCGTAGGGTCTTCGTCAGGCCAATAGCGTCGCCGCATCGTCTCGTTGATCAAGACGACGGCGGGCGAGTCCATCCGGTCGTGCTGATTAAAAAGTCGCCCGCCGAGCAGCGGCACCCCGACGGCGGCGAAATAATCTGCCGTCGCAACACTGGAGAAGACCGTCGGCTCTTGTCCCGCGGGCGGCGCGGGCTTTCCTTCGATGGTGAAGGGAACCGAGGTGTCTGCGCTGCTCTCAAGAAAGGGGAGCGCGGTGGTGATGCCGACAGTCTCCACGCCGGGAACTGTCTTTAACTTTTCCAGCGCCTGCTCGGCGTATGTCGCGCGTTGCTCCGGCGTGTTGTATCTATCCCAGATAAAAACCTGAAGCGCCACCACCTTGTCGGCGGCAAAGCCGGGATCGACTCGCAACAAGCCGACGAAACTGCGCAGCAGCAATCCGGCTCCGATCAACAGCACGAGCGCCAGGGCTATCTCCGCCACGACCAGGGTGCTGCGCAAACGGTGGCGCACCGAACCGCCGCTCACAGTCTGCCCGCTCTCCTTGAGACAATAATGCAGGTCCGGTTTCGAGAACTGAAGCGCGGGCACTACGCCAAAGACCAGCGCCGTCAGGAATGAGATGCTTAAGACGAAGATGAGTGTGGCGCGATCCAGCCCGGCCTGCTCGATGCGCGGGATGTTGTCCGGGCTGAGGCTGACGACGAGTTCGTTGCCCCATGCCGAGAGAAGCAGCCCGCAGGCACAGCCGAGCAGCGCGAGCAACAAACTTTCGGTCAGGAGTTGACGCACCAGACGACCGCGTGTGGCTCCGAGTGCGGCGCGCACGGCAAGCTCGCGTTCGCGTTCGCTGCCGCGCGCGAGCAGCAGGTTGGCGACGTTCGCGCACGCAATCAAAAGCACGAGCAGCACCGCCCCCAACAGCACCAGCAACGCAGGACGCACACGCCCCGTCATCTGCTCGTTCAGCGGCACGACGGTCACGCCCACGCCCGCGTTCGTCTGCGGGTATTCCGCCGCCAGACGCAGCGCGACCCCGTTCATCTCGGCGCGCGCCTGCTCCGGCGTGACGGCGGGTTTGAGTTTCGCCAACACTTTCAAATAAGTCGCGCGCCGTTGCTGCCGCAAGTCTTCGCTCAGAACTTGCGGCGCCCACAAGACCTTCTCGCGGTCGAATAAATTCAGTTTGAACTCCGGCGGCATCACGCCAACGACCGTCATCGGCTTATTGTCCAGCACCAGCTTCCGGTTGATGATCGCGGGGTCGCCGCCGAAGCGGCGCTGCCAAAGCCCGTAGCTGAGAACGACGACCGAGTTCTGTCCTTCCCTATACTCCTCCGGCAGGAAGGTGCGCCCGTGCATCGCGCCCGCACCGAGTATGCGGAAGAAGCCTTCGGAGACGAGCGCCGCCTGCCACGTCTCAGGCTCGCCGCCGCCGAGATAGTCGAAGCTGTTAGGGTTGGCGAATGCCATCTCCTCAAAGGCGCTCGCGCGCTCGCGCCAGTCGAGGAAGTTGGCCGGCGAGACATCGTCGCGCTCGATCCCGTCTTTGAGGTTGTTCTCCCAGAGCGTCATGATGCGCTCCGGTTCTCGAAAGGGCAGCGGGCGCAGCAGCACCGCGTTGACCATGCTGAAAATTGCGGTGTTGGCTCCGATGCCGAGCGCCAACGTGAGCACGGCCACGAACGTGAAGCCCGGTTTCCTGCCGAGCATCCTGACGCCGTAGCGTATGTCCTGCCAGCAGCTTTCCAACCACCCGCCGCCGCGCACCTCATAGCCGAGTTCCTTGATGCGCGCCAGTTGACCGAACCGCCGCTCGGCATCTCGCCGCGCCTCCTCAGGCGTCATGCCCCGACGCATGTTCTCTTCGGTGCGCATCTCGACATGAAATCGCACTTCCTCATCGATCTCGTGATGGATCGCCTCGCCCCGCCGCAGCGCGCGCACCCGACTCATCAAAGCCCTCAACCACATCACGATCCTGCTCCTCTCAGGTCGCCTGCATGACCTTGGCGACCGCAACCGACAGGTGTTCCCAACGCGACTCTTCGACAGTGAGTTGCTTGCGACCCGCCCGCGTCAATTTATAAAACCGCGCGCGGCGGTTGTTCTCCGAAGTTCCCCACTCGCTCTTGATCCAGCCGCGTTGCTCGATGCGATAGAGCGCCGGATAGAGCGTCCCTTCTTCGACTTTCAACATGTCCTCGGCGAGTTGCTGGATGCGCTGACCGACCCCGTAGCCATGCATCGAGCCGAGTGAAAGCGCTTTCAGGACGAGCATGTCGAGCGTGCCCTGCGGCAGATCGGACTTCTGTTTAACCAATGAAGCGTCCCTCCTGTTAACTTCTAGGGAGGCATGGTCGCACGGCTTCCCTAGAAGGTCAAGGATAATGTGGGAGGGCGACGTGTTGGCGAAGAAGTCGCCCCGGACAAGAGGAGATAATTCCCCGGTACGCTGGAGCGTTTATGATTTGCAGCGGGGCGAGAAAGTTAAGCGCGGGTCGTTGCCCTCGTGAGTAGGGAAGGGGTTTGAGGGTGGCAAACAGCTACGGCTGCGTGATTCGGAAGTGATATTTGTTTAGCTCTTCGGGTTCGACGCCCGCGTTTTCTCCGCTGAGACGCACGGAAAAATCACCGCGTCCCATCAATTCGGCGGGCACGTCAAACTCGACCGCCTTCGCGCCGTCAACTGTCACAGTCTTGAGGCCGCTCGCCTTGAACAGTTCGGCGCTGCTTCGCGTGTCGCCGAGCACGACTTGATAGCTGCGATATTGATCGGCACCTAAATCCTCAAGTCTGAGGCGCACGGTGCGCGTGCGCTCAGGGATAGTTACTCTCTTCCACTCGCCCGGGTCTCTCAACAACACCGGCGTGAGAGCGATGATAAAGACGCTGCCCGTCGCGGCTTCGGTGCGCTCGGCGATGATTGACGGTTGCACTACGCGCGAGTTTTGCCACATGCGGTAGAGCGGCAGCGCGGCCAACGCGAGGACGACGAGCGACAGCACGGAGACGAGCGCGAGGCGGGGGCGCGGGCTTTGCGCGAGAATTGAGGGCAGACGAAATCCGGACCAGAAAGATTGAGGGGGGCTTTCGAGAGGTTGATAGGGGGAGCTTTCGAAAGATTGATTCAGCGGCACTGCGTTAGCAGCGTCGTTGACGTACCTTTTTAACGTCTCGGCGAACCTTAAATTTTGCAGTCTTTCGGGAGTGCAGAGAAAGTCAATTTCAAATTGCTCTTTTTCGCGCGGGGTGAGCGCGCCTTCGAGGTAGTCATCTATTAACTCCCTCTCCGCCACGAGAATTTCGTCGTAAGCTTCCGTATCGGTCATTAAAGATTCTTCTAAGGCACGCCTCTCTTCCTGCCCTATGTCTCCGAGCAAGTACCGTTTAAGCAAACCTTTATCAACAATAAATCGCTTCATTCGCCGCAGCCGTCTCCATTCGCGCCGTCCTCTCTTGATTATATGACAATCCGGTCGATTCTATTACGCAGCCCGCCCGGCGAGGCACTGGCGCACGCATTCCTCAAGCGACACGCGGATGCGGCAAGCCCTGATGCGCAGAACGTTCAGATTGACCGCCAACTGCTCCGCGAGTTTCTTCCGGTTGGCGATTTTCGCTCCTTTTTCTTCCCTGTAATACTCGACGATGAAGTGGCGGTTGTTCGGCGGTAGTTCCGACATGCAACGGTCGAGACATTCGTAGCGCCGTGCGTCCTCCTCGTCCTGAGGTTCGACGGGCGGGAGGGCGGCGGCAGTTGTGTGCGCGGCCTCGCCGCGCTTCCTGTTCCTGAAATATTCGAGTTGGACTTTGTCCGCGACGCCGTAAAAGTAGAGAGCGGGGTCGCCGGAATAAACGGGGGCGAGTTCTTCCACTTTGAACATGACGCGGCTGATGGTCTCGTCGGCCAGGTCCTCCGCGTCGTAGCAACCCCGGCAAGTGAAAAACTTGATCAGCCTGCGGCGTATCTCCTCGTACCTGCTGCCTGCGCGTTCCCGATCCGGGTCGAGCCAGCCGAGCAGTTTGTCGAGCATGTTCTGTGTCAGTTCCCGATCTTTTTTCATAAGGGGTTGGGCGGCCTGAATAACGAGCGTCGGAGAGGGCGTAAAGAAAGCATTATCGGTGCGGCGAGCGGCGGGCGATGCGCTTGCGGCGCGCAAACTTGACGATGGGGAAACTGCCGAGAGAGAGAATCAGCAGGAGCGCACCGGCAGCCGTGGCGTAGCTGTTATGAACTTCGCGGTTCGGGGCGTCCGTCGTCGGCGGCAGGGCGTGGTGGTCGCCCTGAAGCGTGAAGGCCGCCCAGAAGAAGGGCGCTTGCCAGCGTTTGCGTCGCCACAATTCGAGTTGCGCCTGACGCAACGCGGCGGCGGGCGTCAATTCTTCGCCGAGCATCTTGCGGTAGAAGACCTTCATCAGCTCGGCTGTCGCTTCGTCGTCCACCTTCCACATGCTTGCCATGACGCGCGACGCTCCGGCGTACATGAAGCCGCGAGTCAGGCCGACCAGTCCTTCGCCGTTGATGGCCTTGCCGAGTCCGGTATTGCAGGCGCTCAAGACGACCAACTCCACCGGCAGGTCGAGGTTGTAGATGTCGTGCAGGCGGAGGAAGCCGTCGCGCGTGTTGCCGCTCCTGTCGAAGCGCGAGAGGACGAGTCCGGAGAGTTCGGGCTGTTGGTTGTCGAGGATGCCGTGCGTGGCGAAGTGTATGATGCGGTATTGCTTCAACTCGCCGCCGCTCGCAAACTCTTTGTTCGCATCGAAGCCGATGGCTTTCCGGCTCGAACCCGCACTTCCGAGAGACATGACGGCTTCGGCCTCATCCTTCGAGGCGGGAAGCGGCGGTAGAAAAAGTGCGTCCGGCGTTTGCGCCGCGAGCGCATCGCCCGTCGCCTCACTCTTTTCCGCAGACGCTCCGGACGAGTTCAGTTTCTCAGGAGGCGGGAGGCGCGGATCGTCCCGGTCGAAGACCGGATCGGCCAGCACGGCGACTTGCCACGGGGCGGGCTTGCGTCCGAGGGTTTCGTCGCGCAGCGCCGTGAGCACCGTCGCCGAAGGCAGGTAAACGATTTCATGTCTGACGATGAGCGGCGCGTCGCTCGCTCCATCTTCCTGCAAGACGCTGGCGTTGACGGCGGCAGACTCGGAAGGCGCATCCGCCGGAGGCGACGGGAGCGCGCCGAAAGGGATGTAGAGCAACGCGCCGTCGGGGACGATGAGCAGACGCTTTGAAGCCAGACGCTCACGGACGGGCGACAGCAAAATCTTACTCAAGGTCGCAGCTTTCGACGGGTAGAGTGCGTCGGCGTCGGCGATGCGTTGACGCCGCGCGGCGGCGCTCTCTCCCGGCACGGGCTGTCGCGCCGTCAGGAGTTGATAGACATCGCGCGCGGCCTTCTCGATCTCGGCGCTTCCGGGCAACTCGTGGCTCGTGATTTCTTCGCGCGTCACGACCCAGAGATAGCTGCGCTCGACGCCGAGCGCGTATTCAAGCAGCAGCGTGTCGCGATCAAGCAACGCTTGAATCTCTCCGACTGCCGGGGCGCGGGTCTGCCTGAGCGTGGCGTAACGCGGATTCTGCTTTCTGATCTGCGCCTCCACTTCGTCGTACTCGGCGGCCAGCGCACGAATCTCGCGCGAGAGGGCGGCGGCCTCTTTAGCTAGCGCGGCGGCCTCTTTAGCTTCGGGCTTCGTGTCGAGCACAACCATCTGTCGCTCGGCTTTATCATTCAACAACTGCTGGAGGTTGCGCTTGCGCTTGAAGAGGTCAGGGCTGATACCCTGTTGAATATCGGCGTCGGCCTCTTGAAGCATGTCGAGCAGTCCGCGCGCCCGCGCCCGCTCGCTCGCCTGAAGCGCCAGCACGTCCAGACCTTCCGCCGGACGCTCGCGGTGCATACGCATCAGCACGGAAGTGTAGAGTTCGTAATACTGGCGCACGGAAGCGAAATAGGATGAGCGCAGTTCGCGGCTGGCGACGTTCGTGCGCAGCGATTCGATGATCTGCAAAGAACTTTCGACGTGCGCTCTCGACTCCGCCAGACGACCCGCGCCGAACTCCGCGTGCGCGATGTTGTAGAGCGTTAAGGATTCGCGCGCAGGGTCTTTGGCGGCGCGCGTCAGGGGCAGCGCCGCCGTGTAGAAAGTGAGAGCCTTTTTCGGCTCGCCACGCGTTTCGTAGATGTGACCGATGCTGTTGAGCGTGAGGTATTCGCCGCGCCTGTTCTCCGCCGCGCGGTTGAGTCTGAGCGCGCGGTCGAAGTAGTCCAGAGCTTTCGACTGTTCCGCGAGCGCGCCGTAGACGCTGCCGATGTCCAAGAGGCTGAGGGCTTCGACGCGACGGTTCTTGAGCGTCGTGCTGAGTTTGAGCACCTGCTCGTAATACCCTACGGCTTGCGCGTAGTTGTCCTTCGCGGAGAGGTCTTCGCGCGCCGCGCGAGCGGCGTTACCGCGCGCCTGATAAATTTTACCCATGTGCCGGAGCGAAACCAACTCGCCTTCGATATCGCCGAGCGCGCGGCAGAGTGCTAAAGCTTCTTCGTGGCAATCGAGCGATTGCTGCAACTCGTTAAGGTGACTTAAGAGTTCGCCCTTCCCGTTGAGCGCGGTGGTCATCCCCGCGCGGTCGCCGATAGAGCGAAAAATGTTGGCGGCTCTGCCGTAAAATTCCAGCGCCTGCTCTTTGTCGCCGAGCAGAGAGTGTACGAGTCCGAAGGCGTTTGTGATCTGCGCCTCGCCGCGAACGTCTTGCGCCTCGCGCCAGAGCGCAAGCGATTGCCGGTAGTATTCGAGCGCGCGCGGCAGGTCGCTCAGGTCTGTGTAGGTGTAGCCGAGGTAGAGCAAAGTCTGCGCGCGGCCTTTGAGGTTTCCGGTTTTCGGCCAGACGGCTAAGGCCTGGTTGAGATATTTGACGGCGTTCTTCGCGTCGCCCCGCTCATAATAGACTTCGCCGGTGTCGTTGAGCGACTGCGCCTCGCCGTGCGGGTTAGAGGTCAGGCGGCTCAGTCGCAGCGCCTTTTGATGATGGGCGAGAGCCTTCTCGCCGTCGCCCTGATAGGTGTAGAGTCGCCCCGTCAGGTTAAGCGTCTCGATCTCGCCCGCGCGATCTTTCGTCTCTCTGTAGAGCTTGAGGGCGCGCGCCCAGGAGTCGAGCGCGGGCTGATGCTCTCCGAGCATATAAAAACTCTGACCGGCCTCTTTGAGCGCGGCGGCCTCTCGGTCTTTGCGCCCCAACGCGCGCCACAGCGAACTCGCCGTTTGATACTTCCCGACTGCGTCTCTGAGCGCACCTTCCTGCCATTGGCCGTCGAGGCGCTTGGCCTCCGCGAAGGCTTCTTCGGCAGCCGCTACGGCGTCGGCCTCTCGCCGCGCGTCGCTCGCTCGCTCGTCGGTCTCTGCGACCGAAACTTCAGCCGCCACAGATTGAAACCGCAACAGCGGAGGGGCTGAGAAGACCGGAAGCGGCAACGAAGGCAGAACGCATGAAGAAAGAAGCCACGCGATGAACAGTAGCCGCTTAGTCACGCGTGCTGCGCCGAAACTCTTCGCGGGCGTTGCCGTTTGTCGGGACTTAATGAGCATCTTCAATCCAACTTTTAAGGCACGAATTTACGCGGGTGAAAAGTAGTTAGCGGAACTCAGCTGGCATCCTGAAACGAGGTAAGTTGTAGGCCAAGAACCTCAGCGCGCAGATGTCGGGTGCGCATTATCTAACATGAATCTAAGCCATATTCAAGACTTCGGCGAAGAGCGCGTCATCCCTGCTCAAAGCAAATGATACGAACGCGCGTAGGGACAAAACAAATATCAGGGCAAAGCGAAGTCCTCCGCTCGCCCGCCTAAACTAACAACGGGCGAACAGAGGAATCCCCTCTGCCCCTACATTAGTCTCTCGCCGCGCACAACATTAGCTTCTCGCCGTGCGCAACATTAGTCCATCGCTGCGCACAACATTAGTCTCTCGCTGTGCACAACATTAGTCTCTCGCTGTGCTCGGGCGCGAACCGCAAAACGAGCCTTCGGGCGCGAACTAGAAACCTTTGACCGCCACCTCTTCGAGAATCACCAACTGCGAACCGCCCACTGCGGTTTTAACCACCGTGCCCGCCGGAAGGTCTGTGAGCGAGCCGTCGCTGAAGGACTTCCACAAGGTGCAGGCGGGCAGTCTTATCTCGGCGCCGAGCGCGGGGACGATGCGCGTGCCGATGGTGGCTTTCGTCTCCGTGCCTTTGGACGCTTTGTTATCCGGCGTCGCGGTGCTCGTGAGCGGCGTTCCGTCCGGCACTTCGACGACGACGTTCTGACCCTCGAAGAGCAAGAACGCTTCCGTCGTCAACTTGTCGATCACGTTGCCCTGCGCGTCGGTGATGGATGCGTTGACGGGTAACACGATGCGCGCTTTTTTCGTCGCCGGTACGGGCGGGGCTGCGGCGTTGGCTTCATAAGCCTTCGCCGCTCCTGCCTCTGCGCCGCCCGTGCCGGTGGCGGCTGCCGTCGAATCCTTTTTGTAATCGTCCATTGTTATATTGCCTCCTGTATTCAAGTGTTGGCTGCCGACTCCGCCGATGGCGGTGGCCGGTGAGCTTGAGATGTCAGTTGTAGAACTCTGTGGCGGCTGCGCGTCGGCGCTGTAGCCTTCGCCGGCTTTCTCTACGTCCGCCGCTTCACCCGTCGGCTGAAAGACGGCGTTCATGTAGCCGCTGAGGAACGAGTCCCAATGCGTCTGTTTGCTGAAGTCGAGCGACGCGTAGGTGTGTAAAATGCGCGGGAAGTAGACGGACAGTCCGTGCGCGTTCTCCAACGCATCGACGGCTCCCAGGGCTTCCAACTTCGTATGAACTGACTTCTTGACGAAGCGCGTCTTGATGCCGTCCAACACATCCTGACAGGCGAGCTTGATCTCTCCGTCGTCGGTCCCGTCCATGATGAGTTGACAGAAGTGATGCAGGTCTACGTAGTCGGTGATGAAGAAGGTCTGCGTTTTGCGGCGCGCTTCGACGACCATCGCTCTGAACTTCGGGTCGGAGAGCTTGCGTTTAAGCAAGGCGGAGAGCGTACTGATGCGCCTGCCCATTTCTCTCGACTGGCCGAGGTCGCAGTAAGAAAGCGTGACCTGCTTTCTTTCCGCCCCCGTCTTTTCGTTGTAGGCCGCGAAGTACTCGTCAACGATGGTTTCCGCCAACTCCGCAGGCTGCATCGCCGGTCTTTCGGCCAGCTTCCGCAGGATTCTGTCGTAAGGCCAACTCGTATTCGGGATGACCTCTTCCGAGCCGACGTAGAACTCGGCCTGTTCGTTGACCTGATAACAGACCTCGATCAAACTCAGCAGGCAGGCGTCCATTCCGAGGACGCTGATCCTGCGCCCCAGAATAGTAGTGGCGGCTTCGAGGGCTGCTTTCAACTCGAAGGTGGTCAGCGCATCGCGCGTGCGCGCGGGGTTGCCCGGGTTATTGTCAATCATCAGATCATCTAATGAACTGCTGAATGTCTTCTGCGGGTCTGGGAGTGCCGCATCTTCCAGCGCGCTTGAGGCACTTCCGTCGTCGCCCGCCGTCGGTGCGCTTGATGCCGCAGGCGCGGGCGGGGACACAGCGACGACGATGGGTTGAGGCTCGGGCGTGATGACGAGGGGGTTCAGATTGACGATGGTGTCCTCGTCGTCCACTCCGTTGGCGTGCCCCCAGAGTACGAGCAGATAGTTCTGCGCCGGATTGTTCGTGTGCGCCCACTCGATGAAGTCCACGAGAGTTCGGGGGTCGCCGGTATTCGTCTCGCCCGTGCCGACCGTCTCCTGAGCAAAGATATTGCCCCGGCGAAAGTAACGTCTGGTGGACCTCAGCGGGTCGCTCTCGTCGAGTTGGAAGACCAGACGCACCTGATCCTCGAACACCGGATCGTTGACAGTCTGCGTCAGTTGAAACACCGTATTCCACGCATCGCCGACGAGGTCGTTGTCCGCCGCTATGTAGACCATGACCGTCCACAGCGTTTTAATTTCGTTGCTCATAGCTCATCGCTCCCTCTAAGTTCTACGTCGGAAAGCCGCCCGCGCCGGAGCCGCTCAATTCGTTTCCTGAGGCTGGACGACGCGCAGAGCGCCTGTGTTCGCGCCCGCTTCGATCACGATGTCGCCGTCCCAGCAGGTGCAATAGACGGCCTTTCTCATTCGCCGGTTGGGGTGCGGCTGCTTCACCTTGTCCATCGTCACCACGTTCGCGGGCGGCGTGCGCCTCTCGTCTGAAACTTCTTTTGTTGAAGCGAGCGTCAGCAGGTATGCATCGTCAGGGTCGAGCTCTTCAAGCATCGACGCCCGGCTCGGCGGCAGAAATTCGTGCGACATTGTCCGCCCCGGACGCATCCGGAATCAACGCCGTCATGCGCCGACCCGAACAGCGCCGGGATAGAATTTCCTACGCGTCTCCCACAAGCCTATCCTGCCGACCCGATTGCTTCCGACAAACTACAAAACTTACAAAAGCATTTCATATATTAATGCGGGAGATAAAGAATCTATTTCAGCCTTTCACAGACAACCCCGGAAGGTACGGGCGAACAGCCGAACGCACAGCCGTCGCTTTCTGCTGTTTGGCGGCTGTTCGGCGGAAAGTGTGAAGATTATATGCAACTCTTACGCGGGCTGTTTTCGGTCAGAGTAGAACGGCGAGATGGGGAAGAGAGGGGAGGGAAGCTGCGTGCGACGCGCGTTGCCGGTTTGAAGTCGGGTCGGTAAAAAATAAGATGCCCGGCCACGCGTGTGACCGGGCATTTTTCGTGCGTCTTTAGTAAAGGCGGCCTGACTAGACCGCGACTTCTTCGTCCTCTTCGACAAGATACGGGGTCACGCGCGCGGGACGCTCTTCCGCGTCTTCGTCGAGTATGGCCTGGACGATGGGGAGCGAGAGCGAGTGCCGCTTCGGGATGCCGGGCACTTCCTTGCCTTTGGCATAGACGGCGTGGCGTCCGTGCTCTTCGTACCACTCGGCGAGCCCTGCGGTCTTATGCATGTTCTCAATGATCTGCCGCCAGCCGACGCCCGTGTTGTAGGCACAGAAAGAGATTTCGCCTTCCTGCGTGCCGTAAGGAATGACGCACATCTCCGTGCGGCGGAAGTCGTAGTTGAACAAATCCTGAAACCACATGCCTTCGACGCAGAGGACGCGCCACGCGTCGTTCGGGTCGTCTGATCCGTGCTGCGTCTTCATGCGGTCGTTGCGATCCGAGTTCGAGTTGGTCGAAGACGGTTTGAAGAGGTTGATGATCTGCGAGATGGGGAAGCCTTCGGGCGCTTCACGAGCGTCGAAGTTGCGCATGATGGTCATGGCGAGTTGCGCCATCGAGAGCTTTGCGCCGCGCGCCGTGTCTGTGATGACGGCCACGTCCTTCATGAACTGCTCGTAATTGAAGAACTTGAAGAGCGGCGTCCACGCGCCCGTGTGGCGGTTGACAACCATCAAAGTGAACACGCCGCAGTTCGGGTGGCAGTTACAACTCGACCAGCCCCACGGCGCGTCTGCGCCTTGCAGCATGTCCATCACGGAGGTGAAGGCCGAATAGGACGAGAGCGGGTACCAGTCGCGCAAAGCTTTCAGGTCGCCGCCGAGTTGCGATTCCAGGTCGGTCGCCATGTCGGCAAGCGTGTAACGCTGCTGTATGCGCACGTCGTCGGGCACGTCCTCGTCGCGTCCCGTGAAGGAGACGGGCTGGAAGGCGATGGTCTGAATCTTGTCTATGTTCTTTGCGGCGAACTCGACGATCTGGCCGATGGCATCGTTGTTGATCGTGTTAACGATGGTCGTCACTAACGTGACCTTGATGCCGACTTCCGCCAAATTCTCGATGGCCTTCTGCTTCACGTCGAACAGATTGCCGACGCCTCGGTGCTTGTTCTTCTCTTCGCTCACGCCGTCGAACTGTAGATAGACGCCGTGCTGTCCGGCCTCTTTCGCCTGACGACAAAACTCTATGTCTTCGGCGAAGCGTATGCCGTTCGTCGCGGCGAGTATGCGATAGAAACCGATCTTCCTGGCGTAGGCGACGGCTTCGAGGTAGTAGGGCGACAGTGTCGGCTCGCCGCCGGAGAAGAGGATGATGACCTGCCGCTTAGGTTTGAAAGAGACGGCGCGATCAAGTATGGCTTTCGTGTCTTCAAACGTCGGCTCGTGGACGTAGCCGACCTGGTTGGCGTCCATGAAGCACGGGTTGCACATCATGTTGCAGCGGTTCGTGAGGTCAACCGTGAGAACAGCGCCGCGCCCGAACTTGATGTCGGACGTGCCGTGACGATGTACGTGCGCATCTTCCGCCGCGCGAAAATCGCGACCGTAAAAAAGCGACTCGATGCGTTGCAAAAACTCCGGACTCGTCGCCATCACATCGACGAACTCGCCGTGCTTCGCGCAAGTCTTGCGCATCACGATACGACCATCCTCTTCGACGATCTGCGCCTTGATCTCGCCCGGATGCTCGTGCATCAAAGTCTCTAAAGGCGTCTGGCCGCTGATCACGGCCTCCCGCACTTCCTTCACGCAGGTCGGGCACAAAGAATCGGTCTCGCGCGGGAAGCCGAGCGGGGGCGCAGTTTTCTCGTAGGATTTCAGGAGCGGGGCGGGCGCCCACTGCGGGTGGACGCTCGCGCCTTCCGGCAGCGCACGGTTGACGGATTGAAAAACTTTCCACGCCGCGTTCGATAAATTCGAAATCAGCGTCGAACTCTTCACCCCGCTGAACTTGCCTCTCGCCGATTCATTACGGCGAAATTGATCGCTAAACACTAGACTTTCATCCTCCGGGAGTTAATTGCGCACCGACGTTAGATGCTTGGAGTAAGGGAACAGTCGCCGAATTTTTCCGCGCGCGACCGCTTCGCAAATGTCGCCTCCTGCCGTAAACGCTTGAAGAGGCGTAAGCTACAGGCAACGCGCTATGATAAAGGCATCGGCGCGTAAAGACAAGACAGTAAGGACGTTTCAACGCGGCAAGGAGAACGTTTAAAAGCAGCAGGGAAGGCTTCGAGTGGGAGGCGCAGGCGTGCAAATCAAGCGGCCAGAGAGTGCGCATGCAAAACAAAACCGCCGCGCAGGAGATATGCGCGGCGGCCTTGCGGCACGGCTGCCCCCAACTGCAACCGCGCCTTCGGGATGCCCACTTCATCCCGAATCCTTTAAGGTCAGGCGCGTCTCCCTTCGAGCAGGCGCGCCAGCGTCTCCGCCAAAAGCGCGATGTCCTCCGGCTTGCGCAGGAAAGCGTCGGCTCCGGCGCGGAGCGCGTCCGCCTCGCAGTCGCCGGCTGATAACATGACGATGGGAGTTTGTTGGCGGTGCGGCAGCGTGCGCGCGTGCCGCACGAGTTCGACGCCGCTCGCGCCCGGCAGTTCGTTATCTAACAACAACAGGTCGTATGGCGCGTCACCCGCGATCTGCTTGAGCGCGTCCGCGCCGTCTGCCGAGTGCCGCACCGTCCAACCTTCCTCTGCCAGCGACTCCCTGACTGCCTCAGCCAACTGTTCGTTGTCCTCCGCGTGCAGGATGACGACTGCCCGCGCCGCGCTCTCCGGCGAACTATTAATCGACCCATAGGAGGCTGGCGTGCGAATGATGCTGCGCCTGCGCGGCACGATGGGCGTGCGCACGTGCAGCAAATGCTGATGACGATTCTTAAGCAGCGAGATGAGGCTGTGATGATGTTTGAAGCCGAGCCACTGCGCCGCCTTCGACACCATGCCGTCGGCATCCCTCAGTGCGCGCTCGATCAAATGCGACTCATACCTTCGCACCGCGTCCCTGAAAGAAAACCCCTTCCAGTCAGGCGGCGAAGGCGACGCGCCCATCAAAAACAACACGCGGCGCGCACAGGCGCACAGCCTTTTAACGGTCGCCATGTTCTGCGACTTATCAAGCAAATCAGCGGCGCGCTCATAAGTTGTGCTCAACTCATGCTCTGTCAGATGCGAGCCACACTCCTCGATAATCGTCAGCGCCGCCTGCCCCGCGCCTTCCACATCGCCCGCCTGCTGCGCCACATCAACCGCGCGTCGCAACACCTCATAAGCATTCTGCGGGCGACCCATCCGCGCCAACGCAATCCCATGCGTCGTCAACGCCTCCGCCAGCAACGACTGCTCGCCTCCCCGCTCCAACACCCGCACCGCCAACCGCACTAACTTCTCCGCCTCC
>DATHBB010000042.1:0-14040 GCA_035296385.1 Pyrinomonadaceae bacterium
AAGTGCCACACGGACTCGCACGCGCAGTGGCTTCAATCCGCGCACCGCAACGCCTTCCGCGAACCCTTCTACCAGAAGAACGTCAAGGACTTGATCTCGCAGCGCGGCATCGAGTTCACGCGCCACTGCGAAGCGTGCCACAACCCCGCCGCACTCTTCTCCGGCTCGCTCACCAAGAACTCGAAGGTCAAACGCCCCTTCGACGAAGACGGCGTCTCCTGCATCGCCTGCCACTCGATTCAGGCGGGCACGGGGCGCGGCGTCGGCGGCTACGTCATGGCCGAACCCGCTCTGCTCGTGCGCGAAGACGGCACGCGCCTCCTGAACGTCGCCGATCAGGAAATCCTGGACGACGTGCCCTCGCACCGTCGCGCGATGATGCACCCGGTTTTGAAGACGACGGAGTTCTGCGCCTCGTGCCACAAGTCGCAAGTGCCGCACCAGTTGAACGACTACAAGTTTTTGCGCGCCTTCTCCGTCGGCGACGAGTTTCAGCAGTCCTCTTTCTCGAAAGAGTCGCCACACCCGTTCTACACGCGCGATAAAGAGTCGTGCAATTCGTGCCACATGAAGAAGGAGGACGCGCCGCTCTTCGACGTGGCGGCGAAGGAAGGCAAGCTCAGTTCGCACCGCTGGCCTGCGGCCAACACCGCCATCCCGTTTTTTTACAAGTGGCCTGAACAACTCGACGCCGTCAAGAAATTCTTAGAAGCCGACGCCGTCGGCATAGACATCTTCGCCGTCACGCGCCGCAGCGCGCAGAGCGGCGCGACCGAGTTCATCGCGCCCGTCAACCGAAGTCGCTTTCAACTCGACGCGGGTGATCAGTTGACCGCCGACGTGGTTATCACCAACAAGAACATCGGCCACTCGTTCCCGCCCGAACTGCGCGATTTCTACGAAGCCTACGTCGAGTTCACGGTCAAAGATGACGCGGGGCAGGTGCTCTACAACTCTGGCTTCATCAAACCGAACGGCCACCTCGACGACTCGGCGCACAACTACAAAACTTATCTCGTCAAAGCCGACGGCTCGTTCAACGACCGCCATCACATCTGGCGCACGAAAGTCGTCGCGCAAAACAACCAGATACAATCAGGCCGAAGCGATCTCGCGCGTTATCAATTCAACGTGCCCGCCAACTTGCAGGGCAAGCTGACCTTGACGGCGCACGTGCGCTACCGTCGCTTCACGCGCGTCTTTCAAGACTACGCGCTCGGCAAGTCGGTGGATTATCCGATTGTGACGATGGCGACGACCGAGTACGCTTTGCGCGTCGGCGAAAACGCGGCGCAGCCCGTCGTCCCGAACGCGAAAGGCGTCATGGCCGACTGGCGGCGCTGGAACAACTACGGCATCGCGCTACTAGATCACAGGCAGTACGCGCTCTCGGCGGAAGCCTTCGCGCGCGCCGCTGAACTCGACGAAGCATACCGCCCGATGGCGAAGGTCAACCGCGCGCTCGCGCTCTTTGAACTCGAACAGTTCGACGCGGCGGCGCGACTGCTCGACGAAGTGCTCGCCGCGAACCCGAACAATCTGCGCGCACTCTTCCAGCGCACGCGCATCCACATGCGGCGCGGCGAATTGCAGGTGGCCGAAGCGAACCTGCGGCGCGTGCTCGAAGCCTACCCGCGCGACCGCCAATCGTGGCAGCAACTCGGCGAACTCTGCAAGATCAAGCGCGACTTCAAAGGCGCGCGCCACTGTTACGAGCAGGTGCTCTCGATTGATCCGGAAGACACGGGCGCGCACTACAACCTCATGCTCATCTACCGCAAACTCGGCATGATGGAAGAGGCCAAGCGCGAGGCCAAAATTTTTGCGGATCAGAAGGACGATCCGGCGGCTCTCTCGCTCGCTAACGACTTTTTGCGCAAGCGGCCTGAGATGAGCAACGAGAGCGTGCCGTGGCACGTACATAATTTGAGCGAATGGAAGGGAACATCGCCGGCGTCGAGTCACACGCCGTCCGGCGCGGGTGTGGAATAAAACGCCCCGAATAGTGATCATGGGAAGAAGAGGGAAGTTGGCAGTCGTCGCGGTGCTGTTCGTCTGCGGCATCTGTGCGAGCGGCGCGTATCTCGGTCGTCAAGCGCGCGCGGAAGCGAACACTAACGCCGCCGTAGCGTCAACGCAGAAGAAGTTGTCGAGCAAGGGGCAACAACTCGCCGCCGCGAAAGTTTTATACGTGGCGAATTGCGCGCGCTGTCACGGCGCGGACGGGCAGAGCAATACGCCGATGGGCAAGGTCTACGATGCGCCGAATCTGGCCGACGCCGCGTGGTGGAAGCGCGAGCGCGCGGGCGATAAACGCCTGCACGCCTCCATCCGCGACGGGCGCGGCGGGATGCCCGCCTTCGGCAAAAAACTCTCGAAGGAAGAGATCAATGCGCTCGTCGCTTTAGTCAAGACGTTTAAGGGCAAGTAAAAATCCAACATCAACGCAGGCGCGCGGGCGCACGGGTTCCAGCGTGAACGACGCTCAGAGAATGCCACTTCCAAAGTTCGCAAAGCTCCGCACGCATCGCGTCATGCTCGCCCTCCTCGCGCTCTCCTGTCTCGCCGCGAGCGCGCACGCGCAAAATTCGCTCTCCCCCTCCGTCGCAAAAGTCGAGCCGCCTTCGTGGTGGGCAGGGCACACCGTAAACCCCGTGCGGCTGCTCGTGCGCGGCGCGAATTTGCACGGCGCACGTGTCACGCCTCAGCGCGCGGGTACGGAGACGAGCGCGGTCGTCGTCAATCCGGCGGGCACATACCTGTTCGTCAGCGTCCACGTTAACCCGAACGCCGCGCACGGCGAGCACCCGCTCACGCTTGAGACGAAAAGCGGGAAGACCACGATCCCGTTTCGACTCAACGCCCCGCTCGATCCGGCCACAAACTTTCAAGGCATCACGACCGACGACGTGCTCTACCTGATCATGCCGGATCGTTTTGCGAACGGCGACGCCTCGAACGATATTCCGCGAGGCGCGCCGCCCGCCGCCACAGACCGCAGGAACCCGCGCGCCTTTCACGGCGGCGATCTGCGCGGCATCATCAATCGCCTGCCTTACCTCAAGGAGTTGGGCGTCACAGCCCTCTGGCTCAACCCCTGGTACGACAACTGGAACGGCGTCAAGACCTGCGACAAGCCCTGGTGTCCGAACACCTACTATCACGGCTATCACGCGATTGATTACTACGCGGTCGAAGATCGTTTCGGCGACATGAAGACGCTCCGCGAGTTGGTCGAGCGTGCGCACGCCGTGGGGATCAAAGTCGTTCAGGATCAAGTCGCCAATCACGTCGGCTCGCAGCACCCTTGGGTGACAGACCCGCCGCTCGACAACTGGTTTCACGGCACGCTCACGAACCACACGCAGAACCCTTTCCGCGCAGACCTCCTGCTCTCGCCACACGCCTCCGATGCCGCGCGCCGCCCGACGCTCGACGGCTGGTTCTCAGACGATCTGCCGGACATGAATCAGGACGAGCCGGAAGTGGCGCGCTACGAAATTCAGAACGCGCTCTGGTGGATCGGCATGACGGGCATGGACGGCATTCGACAGGACACGATCCAGTACATGCCGCGCACCTTCATACGTGAACTCTCCGTCGCGCTCCGTCGCCAGTATCCGAAGATGTGGATGGTCGGAGAAGTGTTTGACCGCGACCCCATACACATCTCCTATTTCTTCGGCGGGCGACGCGGCTGGGACGGCGTTGACACCGAACTCGACGCGCTCTTCGATTTCCCCCTTTGGCAAACGTCGCTCGACGCCTTCGCCGGAAAAGCCCCCGTCTCCGCGCTGCGCGCGATGCTCCGTAACGACGCGCTCTACGCAGACCCCGCGCGCCTCGTCGTGATGACGAGCAACCACGACGTGCGCCGCGTCGCCTCGACCGAGGGGATGACGCTCGAAGGCTCGATGCTGCACCACGCGTTTCTGTTGAGCGTGCGCGGCATCCCGCAGCTTTACTACGGCGAAGAGATTTTCATGGAAGGCGGCGACGATCCGGACAACCGGCGCGACTTCCCCGGCGGCTGGAACGGGGATGCGCGCAGCGCTTTCGAGCGGAGCGGGCGCACCGAACGAGAGCAGCGCATGTACGAGTGGACGCGCGATTGGTTGAAACTCCGGCGCGAACACGCCCCGCTCCGGCACGGTCGCCTGATCGATCTCTTCTTCGACGAAGACGCTTACGCCTTCGCGCGCCGGACGGCGGACGAGACCATCATACTCGCCTTCAACCGCGCCGCCGCGCCGAAGAAGATCAACGCGCCCGCAGCGTTCGCGGGCGTCGCCGAGGGCGCGAAGTTAGAGCCTCTGCTCGGGGCGAAAGACGGCGGCAGCGTCGCGCGCGGCGAGATGACTTTTACCGTACCGGCGCGCACGGCGGTCGCTTATCGTGTGACGAAGTAAGTTGGTCGCGCCATAGCGACTTACGATTGCACGAAACTAATGATCTTCCTCCGTGCCCCCTCTGTGTCCTCTGTGCCTCTGTGGTGAATACCTTCATAAAGCATTCACCACAGAGACACAGAGGACACAGAGGGGGCACAGAGAGATTCGTCTAATTGCGATTCGTTAGGCGATTGATCTTGTCGCGCGCGAAGGCGTGAGAGGCTTGGTGATAGGCGGTCGGCTGTTGTAAAAGTAGTGGCAAGCGGATACGCACAATTAGCTTTGTCCATTCCAACAACTAAGGAATTCGATTGTGAATTTTTCACGTTCGAGCGGCGTCTTGCTGCATCCGACGAGCCTGCCCGGCAGATACGGCGTCGGCGATCTGGGCGAAGAAGCTTACGCCTTCATAGACTTTCTCGCCGCGAGCGGGCAGACGCTCTGGCAAGTCCTCCCGCTCGGCCCCACCGGCTACGGCGATTCGCCCTACCAATCCTTCTCGGCCTTCGCCGGTAACACTCTGCTCGTCAGCCCCGAACGCCTCGTCGCCGAAAATTTGTTGGACACGCGCGACCTCGCGGGCGCGCCGAAATTTCCGGACGAACGCGTCGAGTTCGGCGCGGCCATCGAGTTCAAAAACAAACTGCTCAGCCGCGCGTTCGAGAATTTTCAACACACGACCGACACGGGCTTGCGCGGGAGTTTCGAGACGTTCGGCCAGAACGAAGCCCTCTGGCTCGATGACTACGCGCTCTATCGCGCGATGAAAGACGCACGCAATGGTGTGGCGTGGAACAAGTGGGAGCCGCAGATGTTGAAGCGCGAAGCCGCCGCGCTCGCCGCCGCGCGCGAGTCTTTGCACGCGCAGATTGACGCACACAAGTTCTATCAATTCCTCTTCTTCAAACAGTGGCACGCGCTCAAGCGTTACGCGAACAAGCGCGGCGTCCAAATCGTTGGCGACATCCCGATCTTCGTGGCGCACGATTCGGCGGACGTGTGGGTCAACCCTCATCTCTTCAAGTTGAACGCCGACGGCAGCCCGCGCGTCGTCGCTGGCGTCCCGCCCGACTATTTCAGCGCGACCGGTCAACTCTGGGGCAATCCCTTGTACGACTGGGAACGTTTGCAGGCAGACGATTTCCGCTGGTGGATCGCGCGCGTCCGCTCGATGCTGCACCTCGTTGACATACTCCGCATAGATCACTTTCGGGGTTTCGCCGCGAGTTGGGAGATACCCGGCGGCGACACAACCGCAGAGCGCGGGCGCTGGGTCAACGCGCCCGGGCGCGAACTCTTCACAGCGATCAGACGCGCTCTCGGCGACGTGCCCATCCTCGCCGAAGACCTCGGCGTCATCACGCCCGACGTGGAAGCCCTCCGAGACGATTTCAACTTCCCCGGCATGCGCATACTCCAGTTCGCTTTCGGCGGCGACAGCAAGAACATAGACCTGCCGCACAACTATCATCGCAACGTCGCCGTCTACACCGGCACGCACGACAACGACACGACCGTCGGCTGGTTCGAGTCGAAAGCGGGCGCAGGCTCCACCCGCAAGCCCGAACAGATCGAACGCGAGCGCCGCTTCTGCCTCGACTATCTCAACTCCGACGGACGAGAGATTCACTGGGACTTCATCCGCGCCGTCCTCGCCTCGGTCGGCAACATCGCCATCATCCCCCTGCAAGACGTGCTCGGCTTAGGCCGCGACGCGCGCATGAATCTCCCCAACAGCACCAACGGCAACTGGTCCTGGCGCTACTCGTCCGGCGCGCTCAACGCCACAGTGCGCGACCGCCTGAAAGAATTGACCGCGCTCTACGGGCGCAACCTGAAAACCGAAGTGAGCGATCTCAAATCTGACGAGCATTAAAATTGAGCCGGGGAAGTTGAGAAACACGGATGAGCACAAATATAGATACGTGTTTGTTGAATGAATGTGAATTCATGTTCCCTGTGAGAGCGTGCCTTGTGTCCCGTGAGGGACACTTGGTAATAGCCCAGCGATTCATCGCTGGGTAGAGAATGCAAGAGAAAGTTTTTAAGTCCCGTAGGGACGATTGAAACTACGATGCCGCATTCTTATCTGAGTAATCTGACGCACTGCGTCTTTAGCACAAAGGAGCGGCGCAAACTCATCACGCCGGAGATGCAACAACGTCTCTGGCCTTTCATTGGCGGTATCGCAAAAGAGAACAGCATGAAGGCACTTGCTATTGGCGGTGTTTCCGATCACGTTCATGTGCTGCTTTCTTTGCCTGCAACTATGCCAATTGCTAAAGCGGTGCAACCGATCAAAGGCGGCTCGTCGAAGTTTGTGCATGAAACTTTTCCTGATCAAAGAGCCTTTGCTTGGCAAGAAGGATCTGGCGCGTTTAGCGTCAGCATCTCGCATGTTGCAGAGACCGCCGCTTACATTCAAAGGCAAGCGGAGCATCATCGGAAGAGAACTTTTGAGGAAGAGTTTCGGGCGTTTTTACAGAAGCATGGAATTGAATACGACGAGAGGCACTTGTGGGGATGAATTCAATCGTCCCTACGGGACTCCGAGCCTTTATCTTTATGCGTGACCCGGCACTAAAGTGCCGGGCTATTACCAATCGCCCCTGACGGGGCTATAAATCTGTTGCCATTATTGATTGGGGCTTTAGTAAACAATAAGTATGCGACTCAACAAAACGTTCTCGCGCGCCTTTGTGCTGCTTGCCCTATTGTTCTCAACCGCTTCCTTCGCCCTCGCACAGGGCGCGCCGGAAGTGTCGAAGGTCGAGCCGCCGAGTTGGTGGACGGGGAGCACCGTGAATCCTGTGCGCGTGATGCTGCGCGGGAGGAATTTGGCGGGCGCGCGCGTTGAAGCGGTCGGCGGCGGCGTGCGTGTCGGACTCACGCGCGTCAACGCGGCGGGCACGTATATTTTCGTAGACGTGATGATCGACACGCAGGCCGCGCCCGGCGCGCGTCGCCTGCGCGTTACGACTCCGGCGGGTGTGAGTGAAGCGCAGTTCGACGTACTCGCGCCGCTCGCTCGCGCCGGTCGTTTTCAAGGGTTCTCGCCCGACGATCTCATCTACATGTTGATGATCGACCGCTTCAGCGACGGCGACGCGGCGAACAACGATCCGGCGCGGTCGCGCGGCATCTATGATCGCAACAACAAGTTCTATTATCACGGCGGCGACTTGCAGGGCGTCATCAACCGTCTGCCTTATTTGAAAGACCTCGGCGCAACCGCCGTGTGGCTCAGCCCCTGGTACGACAACTATGATCGCTTGAACGAGATCGAGTTGAAAGAAGGTAAACCGAGCACGGGTTTTCACGGCTACAACGCACAGGATTTCTACGCCGTCGAGGAGCACTTCGGCACACACGCCAAATTGCGCGAACTCGTGGAAGAGGCGCACAAAGTCGGCATCAAGATCATTCAGGACAGCGTCGTCAATCACACGGGGCCGTATCACCCGTGGGTTGCCGATCAGCCGACGCCCACCTGGTTCAACGGCACGCGCGAGCGTCATCTCGCCAACGTCTTCGAGACGTGGGTGCTGCACGACCCGCGCGCCGACCCGCAGACGAAGCGCGCCACGATGGAGGGCTGGTTCTTGGACTTCCTTCCGGACTTCAATCAGGACGACGAAGAGACGCGTCGTTACCTCATACAGAACACGCTCTGGTGGATCGGCACGACCGGACTCGACGCCATACGCGAAGACACCTGGCAGTACGTCCCGAACAGTTTCTGGCGCGAATGGACGGCGGCGATCAAGCGCGAGTTTCCGCAGTTTCGCATCTTCGGCGAGGTCAAGGACGGCGACGCGGTTCACGTCTCGTTCTTTCAAGGCGGGCGCGTGCGCTTCGACGGCATAGACTCCGGCCTCGATTCGTTGCTCGACTTCCCGCTCTTCTACCCGGCGCGCCACGCCTTCGCGAGCGGCAAGCCCTTGAAAGAGGTGGCGCGGTTGCTCGCGAAGGATGCGCTATACACGAATCCCGACCTGCTCGTCACGCTCGTCGGCAGCCACGACGACGGGCGTTTTATGAGCGAGCCGAACGCGACGGTCGCGGGTCTGAAACTGGCGCACACGTTTCTCCTGACGACGCGCGGCGTGCCGCAGATTTATTACGGCGACGAGATCGCCATGACCGGCGCGGACGAACCGACGACCAGACAAGACTTTCCCGGCGGCTTTCCCGGCGACCGCCGCAACGCCTTCATGCGTGCGGGGCGCACCGCGGAAGAGCAGGACATCTTCGAGCACACGCGTCGCATGGCGCGCCTGCGCGCGGAACTCGAACCGCTCCGTCGCGGTGCGCTCGTCACCCTGCGCGCCGCCGAGCAGCAGTATGCCTACGCGCGCGTATCCGAACGCGGCGCGGTCATCGTCGTCTTTAACAACGACACGAAGCCCGCGAACATGGAGTTCAGCGTCGCGCCCGCGCGCTTGGCCGACGACGCGACGCTCGACGACCGGCTCGACACGATCCGCAACGTGCGCGTTCAGGGCGACATGTTGAAACTCACGCTGCCGCCGCGTTCGGCCAGCATCCTGACGAACATTCCGGCGCGTTGATTGTGACGTGATAGACGAAGCTGTTCACGACCGAAAGCGACAGGTAAACGATGGCTCTACGCAATAAACCTCTGACGGAACAAGTCGCGCTCATCACGGGCGGCGGCACGGGGATCGGGCGCGCGTTCGCGGCGGTGCTGGCCGAGTCGAACGTGCGCGCCGTCGTCATCGCGTCGCGGCGCGCGGACGTGCTGCGTAAAACTGCCGACGAACTGAACGCGCAGACGGGCGCGGAGCGCGTCCACCCTTACGCCTTCGACATACGCGATCTCGGAGAGACCGAATCGCTCGTCAGCCACACGGCGGAACGCTTCGGCGCGATTGATCTGCTCGTCAACAATTCGGGGCTGGCCGTGCCCGAGACGGTCGAGGGCATGACGGAAGAGGGCTGGAATAAAGTGTTGGAGACCAACCTGCGCGGCGCGATGTGGCTCGTGCGCGCCGCGCTGCCTTACATGTTGCGCGAAGACTTCGGCGACGTGGTCAACATCTCCTCGCAGGCGGGCAAGCACGGCTATGCGGACGTGCCTTCCTACTGCGCCTCGAAGTTCGGCCTGCTCGGCTACGCGGAGAGTTTGCGCGACCACGCGCGCAAGACGGGCGCGAACATACGCGTCTTCAACTTCTGCCCCGGCCTCGTTGACGTTGACAACACGGGCGGAGACCTTGAGCCGCGCGCGGGCGCAATCCACGTCCGCAACATGGCGCGCACGCTTCTGTTCGCGCTCTCGCTCGACCGCAACGTCGTCGTCGAAGACATCAGCTTGTATAGCCGTTAGCTATCAGCTATCAGCTGTCAGCTTTAAGCTAAAACAAAAATCGTTATCTAAAATCGCTCGTGCACGTGAACGTTAATCGCCCCGCAAAGATTTTAAGCTGACAGCTGACAGCTGACAGCTAATAGCTCCTGGCTAACAGCTACCGGAGGAGAGAGATGACGCAGCAGAAACCGCGCCTGAGCTTCTGGCAAATCTGGAACATGAGTTTCGGCTTTCTCGGCATACAGTTCGGCTGGGGCTTGCAGATCGCCAACATGAGTCCGATCTATAAGTATCTCGGCGCGGAGGAGAGCACGCTCCCTTACCTCTGGCTGGCCGGGCCGATCACGGGGTTGCTCGTGCAGCCCATCGTCGGTTCGATGAGCGACCGGACGTGGAATCGCCTCGGTCGCCGCCGCCCATATTTTCTGGTCGGCGCGATCATCGCCAGCGTCGCGCTGTTCTTCATGCCCAACTCCTCGTCCGTCTGGATGGCGGCGGGTCTGCTCTGGATTTTAGACGCCAGCATCAACATCACGATGGAGCCTTTTCGCGCCTTCGTCGCCGACAAACTGCCGGAAGAGCAACGCACCACGGGCTTCGTGACGCAGAGTTTCTTCATCGGCATCGGGCAGACGCTGGCGAACGCCT
Organism: Pyrinomonadaceae bacterium; assembly: GCA_035296385.1. Classification (GTDB taxonomy): domain Bacteria; phylum Acidobacteriota; class Blastocatellia; order Pyrinomonadales; family Pyrinomonadaceae; genus JAIVJZ01. The sequence continues at coordinate 10,372 of DATHBB010000042.1, forward strand.
TGCCTTACATCTTCACCGCGCTCGGCATCGTCGGCGTCATGGCGAGCGGGATTCCGCTCTCGGTCGAGTACGCATTCAAGATCGGCGCCGTCGTTTTCCTGCTCGCGGTTTTGTGGACGGTCTTCACGACCAGAGAATATCCGCCGGAAGACATGGAAGCGTTTACGCGCATGAAGCGCGAGCGGCGGGGCGTGCTCGCCGGTTTCGCCGAGATATTCCACTCCGTGCGCCACATGCCGAAGACGATGAAGCAACTGGCGGTGGTGCAGTTCTTCACGTGGTTCGCGTTGCCGTGCATGTGGCAGTTCTTCGGGATCGCCATCGCGCGCCACGTCTTTCTAGCGCCCGATAAAGACTCGCCGCGTTTCGCCGAAGGGACGGAATGGGGCGGCCTCTGCTTCGCCGTCTACAACGTCGTCTGTTTCGCCGTCGCCTTTCTCCTTCCGGTGCTCGCGCGCGTGACGAGCCGCAAGACCGTGCATGCGCTCGCGCTCGTCTGCGGCGGACTCGGTTTGCTTTCGGTCTTTCTGGTGCAGAACAAGTGGATGCTGTTCGTGAGCATGGCGGGCGTCGGCATCGCGTGGGCTTCGATCCTCTCGATGCCCTACGTGATTTTATCCACCGCGATCCCGCCCACGCGCATGGGCGTCTACATGGGCGTGTTCAATTTGTTCATCGTGATTCCGCAGGTGGTCATGTCGTTTGCGGTGCCGCCTATCTTCGACAGCGTGCTCGGCGGCGATCCCGTCAACGTCGTGGCGCTCGGCGGCGTGAGCATGCTGATTGCGGCGGCGACCGTGCTGATCGTGCAGGACGTGTCGGGGCGCGTGCCCGTCGGTTCGGTGATTCGCGGCGACGAGGCCGAGTTGCTCACGGTGCAACAGTCCGCTCAGCCCGTGCCGAGCACGGGTGTGATTGACGACGCGCGTTTGGGCGGCAAAGGATGAACGCGAAAATTTTTGTTCACGCGTGGCGGTTGGAAGGCGAGGAGTGATTTAGTGAGAAAACGGACGTTGCAAATAATCATGGGGGTTTTAGTAGTGAGCGCTAGTCTATTAACACAACCGGCAAGCGCCGGGTTCGCGCAGGAAAAGGGTGCTGCGCGCGACTACTCGAAAGAGGCGGCGCGCGAAGTGCGCCCGTGGGTGCGCGACGGCGTGATCTACGAAATCTTCCCGCGCAACTTTTCCGCGCAGGGGAACTTCGCGGGCATCACCGCCGAGCTTGATCGTCTGAAAGCGCTCGGCGTCAACATCCTCTGGCTGATGCCGATCCATCCGGTCGGGCGCGAACGCGCGAAGGGCACGCTCGGCAGCCCCTACGCCGTGCGCGACTTCTACGCGATCAATCCAGACTACGGCACGCCGGCGGACTTCAAGCGGCTCGTAGCCGAAGCGCACCGCCGCGATATGAAAGTCATTATTGACATCGTGGCGAACCACACCTCCTGGGACAGCGTGATGATGCGGACGCCCGCCTTCTACACGCGCGACGCTTCCGGCAAGATCATCGCGCCCGTCGCCGACTGGGCGGACGTGGCCGATCTCAACTACGACAGCGCAGAGCTGCGTACCTACATGATCGACATGCTCAAGTTCTGGCTCAGCGAGTACGACCTAGACGGTTTTCGCTGCGACGTGGCGGGTATGGTTCCCACGGATTTCTGGGAGCGCGCGCGCCCCGAGCTTGAGCGCGTCAAGCCGGACATCCTTATGCTCGCCGAATGGCACGAGCCTGAATTACTCTTGAAAGCCTTCGATGTGGATTACTCTTGGCCTGTCCATAGCGCGCTGACGGAGGTGTTGATGGGTCAAGCTCCTGCGACGAATTTGCGCGCGGCGTGGGAAGAGGAGCACGCGAAGTGGCCGCGCGGCTCTCTGCACATGCGCTTCTCCGACAATCACGACGAGCGACGCGCCATCGCGCGTTTCGGCGAACGCGCCGCGCTCGCGGCCTCCGCGTTTGTCTTCACTCTGGACGGCGTGCCGATGCTCTACAACGGCATGGAAGTGGGCGACACGACCGAATCGGGCGCGCCCGCGCTGTTCGAGAAACTTCCCGTCTTCTGGAAGATCGCGGAGCGACGACCGGAGTTTCCGCGCTTCTACAAACAGATCATCGCGCTGCGTCGCGAGAGCGCGGCGCTCAGGCGCGGCTCGACCGCGTGGCTCAGAAACTCCGACGAGTCGCGCGTCCTGACTTTCACGCGCCGCGCGGGCAACGAGGAGATGCTCGTCGCGATCAACTTCTCGAACCGACCGTTCGCGGGCACGGTCGAGGCGGCAGGCGGCGCGTCGGGCTTCGCGGACGTGACGCCGGACGTTGCCCCGCCGCTCCCGCCCGACGCCCCCGCGCCCGAACACAAGGCGCGAGCGCGCATCGTCAACCTCCCCGCGCTCGCGCTCGACGCGTGGGGCTATCGCATCTTCCGACGCACGGCGGCGGGCAAGTAAGTTCGACCCGATTTCTTCGTCGCACGAGGGCGCGCGAGCGTGGCGTCCGAACGACCTGCTTGGAATAGAAAAACTCTGAAGGAGCATGACCGATGGGCAGATTCAAACTTTTCATCTTCGTGTTATTGGCGGGCGCGTTGTTGACCGCTGTTGCGTGTACGAGCGGAGGCGAGACGGGAAACAGCAGCGGTAGCGGTGGTGCCGGAAATACCAACGGCGCGACTGCTGCGCGCAAGAAGAAGGGGCCGAACGATCAAGTCTTCATAGGATTTTTGATGGACACGCTGAAAGAGGAGCGTTGGCAGCGCGACAAGGAGTTGGTGGAGCGGCGCGCGAGGGAAGTCGGCGCGCAACTCTCCGTGCAGGTGGCGAACGGCGACGACAGCTTGCAGATCAAGCAGGCCGAAAACCTGCTCTCGCAGAAAGTTGACGTGCTCATCGTCGCGCCGCACAACGGCGAGATCGCGGCCACTATCGTCGAGATGGCGCACCGCGAGGGCGTGCCCGTCCTCAGTTATGATCGCCTGATCAGAAACTCCGACGTTGATCTCTATCTCTCGCATCAGGTCGTCAAGATGGGCGAGATGCAGGCCGACTACATACTCAAACGCGCGCCCAAAGGCAACTACATCCTCGTGCAAGGCTCCGCGACCGACAACAATGCGCGCCTCCTGCACGAAGGGCAGATGAACGTCTTGAAGCCCGCGGTTGATCGCGGCGACATCAAGATCGTCGTGGATCAACCGGCGCGCGAGTGGCTGGCGAGCGAGGCTTTGAACATCGTGGAGAACGCTCTGACGCAGGTGAACAACGATGTCGTCGCCGTCATCGCCTCGAACGACGGCACGGCGCGCGGCGCGATTCAGGCGCTCGACGGTCAACGACTCGCGGGCAAAGTTCTCGTCTCCGGTCAGGACGCAGACCTCGCCTCGCTCCAACTCATCGTCGAAGGCAAGCAGACGATGACGATCTACAAGCCGATTCAACCGCTGGCCTACGGCGCGGTTGACGCCGCCCTCAAACTCGCGCGCGGCGAGGCCGTGCAAACGAACGACACGGTTGATAACGGCAAAAAGAGAGTGCCCTCGTTTCTCTACGAGCCGCAGGCGGTGGACAAAAACAACCTCGTCGCAACGGTCGTTAAAGACGGCTACCAGTCGCTCGAAAAAATCTGCGCGAAAGTTCCGGCTGAACAGTGCCCGAAAGCCGACGCCGC
>DATHBB010000043.1:0-35298 GCA_035296385.1 Pyrinomonadaceae bacterium
TAACAACTTCCGTCTCCCTTAAGTTTTGATGAGCGAACTTCGAGAACAGCGCTGGTCGGTCGTGAGCGAACGCGGCCCGGAAGCGTCGGGCATAAACTACGACGAGGCGGCGGAACTCGTGCGCCGCCTGCGCGCGGAGAAAATTCACGGCCTCTGCATCATCAGCGACGAGGCCGCGCGCCGCTACAACTCGAACAACAACGGCGCAACGACGGCGACCGCAGCAGACGTAAAATCCGCTACAGCGCCGCCCGCCAGGAAACGCGCGCCGCGCCGCAAAAGCGCAAAACTCTCCTAAGAGTATTTAAGAACCTCACCACAGAGACACAGAGAACACAGAGCAGGCACAGAGAAAATTATTTAGCTCTCTGTGCCTCCTCCGTGTCCTCTGTGTCTCTGTGGTGAATGCCTTTAGTCAAACTCAACCACAAAACGTGTCGGAGCAATTAAAATGTCTGTAAGAAGACTTTACCCGCGCACGCGGAAGTCCGCGACGAGCGGCAGGTGGTCTGATGCGACGAGCGCGGTGAGGCTCTTGTGCAGCGTCAGTTGTTTGAGTTCGAGCGCGGGGTCGAAGTAGATGTGATCGAGGTGTACGAGCGGGAGCGCGCCCGGGTAAGTGCGCGGGCTGCGCAGGTGCGTGCGCACGTCCGCGCTCTCCAGATGTTCTGTCAGCAGGCGCGTCGCTAAGCCTTTAGTCCATTCGTTGAAGTCGCCGAGGACGACGCGCGCGCCCGTCAGTTCCGCGTTGCCCAGAATCCTGTCGCCGACGAGTTGGCGCGCTTGGTGGCGGCGCTCGATGTAGGCCGTGCCGAGATGCACGTTGAAGAGATGCAGCAGGCGCGCGTTGTCGTCGCCGCCGCGCCCCGTCTCGATGTCCACGCGCAGGCAGCCGCGCCGCTCGCGCCCGCGCCAAGTGATGTCGTAGTTGTGCACGTGCCGCCACGGCAGGCGGCTGAGGATGACGTTGCCGTACGCGCCGCCCGCGAGACGCCGGTTTTCGCCGATGCAGTAATCGTAGCCGAGTTCTTCGGCGATGAAGCGCGCCTGATCCATCTCGCGCGCCGCGCCGCCCACGCTCAACACCTCTTGCAGCGCGATGATGTCGGCGTCCACCTCACGCAACACCGACGCGATCCGCGCCGGACGCACGCGCCGATCAAGACCGCGACACTTGTGCACGTTGTAAGTGACGATGCGAAGCATGGGAAAGCCGTCCGTTGTCAGTAGTCAGTTGTCCGTTGCATGTGGCTATCAAGTGAGTAACCAAAGATTGAGCGAGCGATTAACAACTGACAACTGACAACTGACTACTGATAACTGACAATTATTGCTGTCTCTCCAGGAGCATCCCGAACAGTTCGTGGATGCGTTCGAAGATGGAGCGGCGTCGCCATTCTTCGTAGGATACTGCCTTGCTTTCGGCGCGGTCGCGCTCGAAGTCTTCGGCGATGCGCGCGGCCAACGCGGTGTCGAAGGCGGCGAGGTTGACTTCGTCGTTGAGACCGAAGGAGCGGTTGTCGAAGTTGGTCGAGCCGATGACGCTCCACTTGCCATCGACGACGAGCGTTTTGGCGTGCATCATCGTCGGTTGATATTCGTAAATACTCGCGCCCGCTTCGAGCAGGTCACCGTAGAGTCGGCGGCTTGAGTTGCGCGTCAGCGCGTGGTCGCTCTTGATGCCGGGCACGACGATCTGAATCTTGACGCCGCGTTCGCGTATGGCGCGCACCATCTCGGCTCGCGCGCTGCGGTCGGGTAGGAAATAGGGCGTCGTGACGAGGACGCTCTCTTCGGCGGAGGCCAGAAGCATCTGGAAGAGTATGCGCGCGCGCGTCGAGCGCCCCGCCGAAGGCGAACTGTTGACGACGAGCGAGGGCGTCTGTCCCTGCGGGTCATCGTCGGGGAAGTAATCCTTGTGCGCGAGAATCTCGCCCGACGCTTCGAGCCAGTTCTCCGCGAACGTCGCCTGTAGGTTCGCGACCGCCGTGCCTTCGACGCGAAACATCGTGTCGCGCCAGCGCGGGTGATCTTTGACGGGGTAGCGCCAGTGGTCCGCGAAGCCCGCGCCGCCGATGAAGCCGACGCGCCCGTCGATGATGATGAGTTCGCGGTGCGTGCGGTTGTTGATGCGCGGCAGCGTGTACCATCTGAACGGGTGATACCAGCAGACGCGCCCTCCGACAGCGCGCAACTCCGCGAAGTAGCTATCCCACGAAGCGAAACTGCCGATGGCGTCGAGCACGAGATTGACTTGCACGCCCGCGCGAGCGCGCTCCGTCAAAACTTTGACGAACTCGTCCGCAACTTTTCCCTTCTGGAAGATGTAAGCCTCAAGGTTGATGTTGCGCTCGGCGCGGCGCAGCGCTTCGAGTTCGGCTTCGTAATAGTTCTCGCCGTTGGTGAAGACTTCAATCGAACTGTGGCGGGTGACTTGCGCGTCGGTGAGCGCCTCGATGATGCGCATGAACTCTTCTGAGTCGGGCGGGCAGGAGGCGGGCTGCGCGATCTTGTAATTGAGACCCGGCTCGAAGAGCGCGAGGAAGAGCAGCAAACTCTGCGCGACGATGGCGATACAGGCGATGACGAGAAAGGTGTTGGAATCCACTGGTCAGTTAAAAAATCTCAGGCCGAGAATTTCAAACTTAAATTCGCACGGGGAAAGTTTTCGCCCGCCAGTGTAACACGAGATTCTCGATTGCGGATTCTTCAATTGCCGAATGCGGAATGCGGCGTGAAAAGAGGATTGATTCATTGATGCATCGGTTCATTGAATCAATGAAGAAATGAATCAATGATTCAATCCTCTTTTCACGCCGCATTCCGCAATCTCTTTACATCGGGTCGTCGTCAACGGCGCGTTTCTTCCTGGGCGGCACGGTGGCGGTCGCTTCGAGTTTCCCTTGACCGCCGTAGCCGTCGTTGACCTTCACCTGCAACGCTTCAAACGTGAGCGATAATTGATTCTCGTTCTCCGTGAAATTGCCGCGTGCGCTTAAGGGATGGCGCGGCGGGGGGACGAAGGAGCCGGGGTCGAGGCGCGCGAGCGTGAGCGTGCCGTCGGGCGCGACCGTGCCGGTCGCCGCGTCTTCGAGCGCGTGCGCGCCCTCAGCGCCGCCCGTGCCTTGCAGGGAGAAGAAGATGGTCGCGAGTCGCGCGTGACGCATGATGCGAAGCTCGCCCTTGAGCGTAGACTTTTCCATGCGTCCGGCGAAGCCGCCCATGCGTGTGAACTCGCCCGCGTCAACTTTGTAAGGGCGCGCGGCCTCCTGCCACGGCGCGTCGAGTTCCAGCACGAGCGGGCGGTCTTCGCGGACGGCGACGGAGACTATCTGGAACGCGGCGGTCAGAGCCATCGTGACCATAGCGCCTTTCGGCGGCGTCTGCTCCGAGACGCGCAACATGTTTGCCGCGCCCGCCGCCGCCGGAGCGGTACGCGTGATGCGCACGCTGTAGCCGCCGCTTCGACGCTGGCCGAGAAAGGCCGCGACGACGGCGTTCGACTTGAAGAAGTCCGCGCCGAGTTCGGGTAGTTTGTCGTGCAATCCTTTGAGGCTCGCGTAAGTCTCTGCGTCGCGGGCGACGACGACGAAGGACTCTTTGACGGAACTATAGCCGCCCGCCGCCAACTCTTTTATCTCGCCCGACACACCCGTCTCTAAATTATTCTCCAAGTTCTTCTCCCCGTCGGGCGCAGGCGTTGGCGTCGGCGTCATCGTGCGCGTCTTGTTCTTCGATTGTTCGTCCGCGACGTTTGCGCCTTCCGGCGCGCGACGCGCGGAGCACGCGCTCGCCGTGTTGAAGGCGAGCGCCGCGAGCATTATCGCCGTACCAAACTTTTTCAGGACCATTTTTCGTTCGCACTCCGTTTACGGTCTTTCGCTCTCGATGCGAAAGGAAAGCGTGAGAGGTAAGGATAGTTACGGCACGCGCGGGGAGAGCGCGCCGCAGGTCGGACAATTTTCGCCCGCGTAGTTCGGATTCAGCCGACGCCTTAAAGTTTGCCCGAATGATTCTAAATGATTCCGGCAGATCGTTGCGATATTTCAGGCGCGCGTGGCTTCGGGGCTGAACAGGCGGGCGATTATCGGTTAAACTGTCGGCTAAACGACGAGGACAGAGGACGGGAGCGAAAGCAATGTCTAAAGTTGAAGAGAAGCCGCCCGTGATTTGCGAGCGCTGCGACAGGGAAAGCACGCACATGACCGAATTGAAGGCGCCGGACAACCGCGTCCAACACGTCTGCTGGTCGTGTCTCTATCGCACGGAAAAGCGCATCAACGTCAGCCAGCGCTGGCAGCGCGCGCGGCGCGGTTAGGCGCTTCGAGTCGGGCGTCGAGGCGACCCGAAAAACGCTTGCTCGCACTTCTCTAAACGACGCGCGGTGTGCTAATTTTAGGCGTCGCGTGAACACGAGTTTCGGTTCACGCTGTCGGCTGAAACTGGCAACGCAAACAGACAATCGCCCGTCTAATTCTCGACCGCAGGCGTTCTACGAAGACTTCGTCGAACGCTAGCCCACGCGGTCTTGTATAGGCAAAGTTCGGCGATACCGGTCGGGCAGACCGGAAGCGTTGAAGCCCCCACACGAGCAGCCCTTCCACCTCGATAGGCTTTAGTTTTTTTCAACTTAGGAGAATTCTCTGAATGCGTATGAAGCGTAATTTCTCTCAACGCGGCGTGGGCACGCTACTCACCATTTTGGCTCTCTCGGTTGTCTCCTTCGCGCAATCCGCAGAAGCATCTTTCCCAAACGTTAAAATCAAAAATTTCGGCCAGATGGACGCGCGCTTCTATCGCGGCGCGCAGCCGAAGGAAGACGACTACCCCGCTCTCGCCGCGCTCGGCATCAAGACCGTGATTGACCTGCGCAACGACGCGAAGGGTTATGCGCGCCGCGCCGTCGAATCGCTCGGCATGCGTTACGTCAACATCCCTATGAGCGACAAAGACTACCCGCGCGAAGAACAGATCACGGAGTTCCTGAAGCTCGCCAACGACCCCGACACGGGCGCGTTCTACGTCCACTGCGCGGGCGGTCGTCATCGCACGGGCGTGGCGGGCGCGGTCTATCGTTTCACGAAATACCAGTGGAACTACGAACAGGTTTACAAGGAGATGAAGGATTACGACTTCTACTCTCGCTGGGGGCACGGCGACATGAAGAAGTATGTGCGGGACTACTGGCAGCGCGTGCAGACGACGGCTCCCGTGACGCCTGCGCCGATCACGCTCGCGCCCGCTTTGAAATAATTCAGACTTTCGCCGAACGAAAACGATTGAGGCCGCGTCAACTGTTGACGCGGCCTCAATCGTTTTCGTGTCTCATTATCGCGGCACGCGCGGGCGCGAACGCTATTGATAAATTTGACTGCCCGTTCCCTTCGTCTGTTCCCACTCGATGCCTTCGATGTTCTGCGGGTCGGACGACATGATCTCTTCGCTCAGTTCGTCCGTGCTGACGTTGAGGTTCATGTTCAGGAAATAGACGATGCAGCCGACGGGTTCTTCCGCGTCGGAAGGATCGAGTTGGCGCAGTTCCATGTTGAACCTGTGACGGCGGAAGACGCGCATGAGCGTCTCCTGCGTCCGCGCCGTGTCGCGCGTCTTGACGGTGACGAGGATGGGGCGCACGACCTGTCCGAGTTCGTAGTGTTCGAGCACCCAGAGCAGCGGGAAGACGAAGACGGCGAGTGTGAGCGCGAGTTCCCAGCGCCCCACGCCCGTCGCTAGTCCGATGGCGAGGCTGATCAAAAGGACGGTGACTTCTTTCGGGTCGCGTATGTTCGTGCGGAAGCGCACGAGCGAGGCGGCGGCGAAGATGCCGAAGGCGCGAGCGGCGCTGTCGCCCACGATCATCATCAGGGCGGAAGCGACGACGGCGAGCAGGATTTGCGTCTGCGCGACGTAGGGATTGCGCGGGAGCGAGGGCACGCCGCGACGGGGGCGGAAGGCCAGCGCCGCCACGAGCAGCGCGGCCAGCGCCAGCCGCACGATGATGCGCGGGATAACTACAGTCCAGCTTTCGGGCGGCGCGTTCGGACCGGCTTTGATGTCGTCCGCACCGAAAAGCATCGCGATGACGGAATCGCTACTCTCGCTCTCAGTGCGCGGCTGTGTGCCGGCTTGAGGCTGCGCGGTGGCCGGAGTCGGGGCGTTGGTTTCGGAAGCAGGCGAGGCGGCGGCGGCGGTGGCGTCGTTTGCCGTGCCGTCCTGCGCGGGATTTTGAGCGGAAGTTTGAGCAGTCGTCTGCGGCGTCTGCGGCGCGTCCGGGTTGTTCTGGTTGTTGCCGCGAGACATGAGGAACGCGACGAGCGCGAACCCTGCGAGCGCGGCAATGACGCCTACGATGAGAATCTTCTGCTGGTTTCTTCTACGCATCTCACCTTACTTTACTACGCCCGCCGCTCTGAAAGCGACGGGCGCGCGTGTGCATCGGTAGTTACGGCTAAACTCCGACGCTCGATCTGTTGACGCTCTCAGGATTCCGCGGGCGGAAGATTGACGAGTTCGTTGATGCGCGAGCGCACGGCGCTCGTCAGTAGACCTATTTCCTCCGGGTTGTAGTTGGCGGCGCGGAAGGCGTCGCCAATCTGCTGATCGCTCAGGCGCGAGAGCAGCCCCGCGATCCATTGCACGTCGCCGACGGAGATGTCCTCGAAGGTGTCCTGCTTCTTGCCGCCGTAGTGGAAGAAGACCTTATCCTTGTAGACGTGATCGACGAACTTCGACTCGGCGTAGTCTTCCGGATTGTTGCGGCTACGCTTGAGCGCCCAGAGCGGCCCACTGCCGATCTTGCCGAACGTCGCGCCCAGATCGCTGACGATGTAATGGAGTTCGCTCTGCCCGTCCGGCGTGACGACGTGAAGAATCCCGTTGTTGTCGTCCTTGATGTCCCAGTTATTCAGGAGGAGCATCATCACCTTCAAGCCTTGCAGTTCGCGCTTGCCGGAGAAATGATTTTTGTCCCACAGCCACGGGTCGAGCCGCTTCACGTCTTTGGAGCGCGCCTCAAACCTCACATTTTCATACGTGCCTTTCGGCGTCCCTGCGATGGTCACGCTCGGCGCGAGATAATTGATCTCGGTGACGTAGCCCACAGCCCACAGCAGACGCACGGCGGCGGTCTCCGACTGCGCCTCGCGGCTGACCTTCGCCACCCACTCGCGCCCCGCCCCGTCTTTCACGCGGTACTTCTCGGAGAACCCGCCCTTCACCTTCTCAACCATCGTGACGCGCGACAAGTCGGGTTTCCCCGCCTCGCCGCCCGCGCCGTTAAACAGATCGAGCGTGGCAATGTCCGCAGGCTCGCGCCACATGACGGGCGTGCCCGCCGGCATAGGCTTCGGAGCCTTCTTCGATTTCTTCTGGACGGCAAAGGCCGTCTGCGAAAGTCCAAGCGCGATGATGACGAAGGCGAACACCAGAGCGCGAAAACTATTTTGTCGAAACATGCAACAACATCCCTCCGGCAAATTAACTTTAACGCGTACAAACTGTCGCGTATAAACTAACGCGTACAAACTAAAGTTTAACGTCCATGAAATAGAGTTGGCTGTCGAATCGCTCGCCGCCCTCGCCCGGCTGGATGCGCTCGTAAGAGCCGTCGGGCAAAAGCTTGCGCGCCTTCACGTTGTCACGCAGGTAGGCGGCCAGCACGACCTCCTTCAAATGACGCCGCAGGCGCGCGTCCTCGACGGGCGCGACGACTTCGACGCGGCGGTTCAAATTGCGCGGCATCCAGTCGGCGCTGCCCGTGTAAAACTCCTCCTCGCCGCCGTTCTTGAAATAGAAGACGCGGCTGTGTTCGAGGAACTGGCCGACGACGCTGCGCACGGTGATCGTCTCCGAAAGTCCTTCGACGCCCGGGCGCAGCATGCAGATGCCGCGCACGATCAAGTCCATCTCGACGCCCGCCTGCGACGCTTCGTAAAGCGCGTGAATGATTTCGATGTCGGCCAACCGGTTGATCTTGATGATCATGCGCGCGGGTCGGCCTGCGCGCGCGTGCTCGGCCTCGCGTTGGATGAGCGCGATCATGCGCTCGCGCATGTTGACGGGCGCGACCATCAAGCGGCGATACTCTTTCTGCCGCGAGTAACCGGTCAAATAATTAAAGAGTTCGGAAGCGTCCGCTCCTATCTCCTCGTCGGCGGTGAAGAGTCCGAAGTCCGTGTAGGCGCGAGAGGTGTCGGGGTTGTAGTTGCCGGTGGCGATGTGTACGTAGCGGCGCATCGTCTCGTCTTCGCGGCGCACGATGAGCGCGAGCTTGCAGTGAGTCTTGAGTCCCATCAGGCCATAGACGACGTGCACGCCTGCTTCTTCAAGTCGCTGCGCCCACTCGATGTTGTTCTCCTCGTCGAAGCGCGCCTTGAGTTCGATGATCGCCGTCACCTGCTTGCCCTGCTCGCTCGCCTCGATGAGCGCCTGCGGGATGGGCGAGTTGTGTCCGGTGCGATAGAGGCAAATCTTGATGGCCGCGACGTTTTCGTCGTGCGCCGCCGCGCTGATGAAATCCGTGACGGGCGCGAACGAACTGTAGGGGTGATGCAGGAGTATGTCCTGCTCGCGGATAGCGTCGAAGATGGAGAGGTGCGGTCGGCGGAGCGCCGCCGGCACGCGCGGTTTGAAGGGCGCGTCCTTCAAGTCAGGCCGGTCGAGTTTGTAGAGCTTCATCAAATCGGTGACGGCGAGCGGCCCGCCCATGCGATACACGTCCTTGGCCTCCACCCCGATTGACCCGGTCAAATACTCCACCATGTCTGCGGGCATCGTCGAGGCGACTTCGAGACGCACGGCGGTGCCGAAGCGACGCTTGCGCAGCGTCTGTTGCATGATGCGCAAGAGATCGTCGGCCTCGTCTTCGCGTATGTCTATGTCGGCGTCGCGCGTGACTCGGAAGGTGTGGCAGGCGCTCGCGCGCATGCGCGGGAACAAGGCGTTCGCGTTCGCCGCGATCAAATCTTCGAGCAGGATGAACTTCGACGCATCTTTCCCGATGGGGACGAGGCGCGGCACGAGCGGCGGCACTTTGATGCGCGCGAAACGCGGCTCGATTTTGCCTACGAGCGAACTCGTGATGCCGTGTTCCGGCAGCGGCGCAACCATCAGGCCGATGTTGAGGCTCAGGTTGGAGACGTACGGGAACGGGTGGCTCGGATCGACCGCCTGCGGCGTGAGCACCGGAAAAACCTGATCCTCGAAGTATTCGTGAAGCGCCTCGCGTTCCTCTTCGGACAGGGAGTTGTAAGAGGCGAGGCCGACGCCCTGCTCCGAGAGTTGCGGCAGCAACTCTTCGACGAGGCAGCGGCTCTGCTCGGCGAGCATGGGCAGGAGGCGTTCCCTGATCTGCGCGAGTTGGTCGCCGGGCGTCATGCCGTCGGGCGAAAGTTCCGTCACCTCATGCTCGAACTCCTCTTTGAGTCCCGACACGCGGATCATGAAAAACTCATCCACGTTCGACGAGAAGATGGCGAGAAACTTCAGGCGTTCGAGGAGCGGCTGCGTGTCGTCCAGCCCCTCTTCGAGCACGCGGCGGAAGAATTCCATCAGGCTGAACTCGCGGTTAATGAGAAGTTGCTTGGCGTCCATCAACTTCGTCGGCGGAGTTGTGCCGGAGGCGTCGCCGCGCCTGTCTTCGGAGAGGTGTTTTTTGCTGGCTACGATCTTCATCAAAACTGTCTTCTACGATTGCTCTGTTTGGATTTTTATACGGGCGATTCTTCAATCAATCGAAACAAACGCCACGCTTCTCTGATGCAAGTGGCGGCTCAATGGTCGCCGCAGAGAGAGAGATTACAACAGATATATAACGATCCCGCGCGCCCGCGCGTTTTCGCCATCGACACGCCGCGCGACCGCCCCCTTAATGAGAGCACTATATCAGACACCTTCGGGCAATCTCCATTCCAAAAACGAAAATTTTCACGCCGTCTCCAAGAAACTCCAACTATTTCAACGATTGCATCACTTCGACGAGACACGCCCTCAGTCCCCCGAGAGCGAATTCGCACGCGCAAAATCTCATCTTTCGCCCGCCGGTCGCGCCTGTCGCTACGGGCGCGAACTAAAAGTTGATTCTCCCGCTCAATACGCGTAACTTACAAGACAGTTCAGCCGTACGAACTCACGAGACAGTTCAGCCTGACGTTCTTCTAGCTTGACCGTCATCGAAACTTCAACCGAACTCCGACGAAACGCGTTCGACGAAACGCGGCGGCCAACACTTTATGCTCACCACACGCTTTGAAGAAGCCTTAACCTATGCGACCAGACTGCATTCCACGCAAGTTCGCAAAGGCACGAACACCCCATACATCGCGCACCTGCTCGGCGTGGCGAGCATCGCGCTCGAAAACGGTGCTGACGAGGACGAAGCGATAGCGGCCCTGCTGCACGACGCGGTCGAAGATCAGGGAGGCGCGGCCACGCGCGCAGAGGTTAATCGTCGGTTCGGCGCGCGCGTCGCCGCCATCGTTGACGGCTGCACCGACGCGGAAGTCACACCCAAACCCCCCTGGCGCGCACGCAAGGAAACATACATCCGACATCTCGCCGGGGCCTCCGCCTCCGTACGCCTCGTCTCGGCCTCCGACAAACTCTACAACGCGCGCTCCATCCTTCAGGATTACAGAATTTTGGGCGAAGACCTCTGGCGACGCTTCACCGGCGGGCGCGACGGCACGCTCTGGTACTACCGCGCGCTCGTCGAAGCCTACCAGGCGCACGGGCGCACCCCGCTCACGGACGAACTCGAACGCACCGTCTCAGAACTGGAAAATCTCGCTGCAATTTAGAGCGGTTTACAGTTGAACATAAGGAAGACAAGCACTCACCGCCGCAGACGCAGAGTTGACGCACAGGCGGCGCAGAGAAGAGATACAATTCTTTCTCTGCGCCCCTCTGGGTAAACTCTGCGTCTCTGCGGTGAATCCTGTTGCCTGCCCTACAGTAATTTGAAATTTGCTCTAAGCGTCAGCGAACACACAGAAGCTCTATGGAGGGTTGGTTCTCCAGACGCGTCGCCGCGCCATACTGCGCTCCCTTCCTTACCATTGACTGCTGTATAACTTCTTGAAGTCATCAAGCTTCAAAAGGAGGTTTTTCTCCGGCCTTAAAGTCTCATCAAGCTCCCAGAGGCGCTCCAGAATAGCGTTGAGTTCGTTGACGTTCTTTTCCCACTCCTCTTTTTTTACAAAATCAAATTTCTGCGAAACCCTATTCTGGATCGATTTAAAGATGCCGGGATATTTCTCGTTGATCATGTCTGAGTGCTCGATCAGCCACTCGGAGAAGGGGTGATTCTGGTTCAGCGGCCCATCCCCAAATCTCAGCAACTCGCTGTTCTCGTAGGGCAAGAAGAACAGGGGTGGGAAAAGATACTGTCCCGGCCTGATGAGCGGCTCGTCCATGGAGTCAATGATGAAAGCGGAGGTGTCATTATCAAACTTCAGACGGGCTTTTAAGCCTATCTGCACCAGAGTGGCCGCGCATGTCGTAAAGAAATTGAAGCCATAAGTATCATGAAAAAACGCGCTGACATACGGCAAGTTCCTGATCTCGTAAGACTCTCCTTGAGCCAACCCGGTGTGGAGGTTTTCAAGGCTCTGATGGCCTCGTTTGGTTTCGATGATGCTTTGTTTTGACCACTCCCCGTCGATGATTAGAAGCGGGTCTGTCAAAATGTTGCCGAGCAGGAAATGCTCCTTGCCGATGATATTGCCAAAAATCTGCGAACTGTTGAACGGCAAATTTTCATCTTTGTAAGGTTGGAGGGCTTTCCTGAAAGTTAGTGCAATGGCCGAGTAAATGTTCCATGAAAGATTCCTGAGTCGGTCTCTGGAGAGAGAAACATCCGGCCTCAGCGCGTCGCTCAACGCGATCGAATGCCTGAGCCAGTATGACGATTGATAACCAGCGCTCAGGAGTAACAGCTTCTGGTTGGCGTAAGCGCCGGACGCCAACCGCGTCGGCACGGCGACCCCGTTATGCGATAACCACTGTTCGCCGTTGTATAGGCTGTACTCCGCGGAATCAGTGACGCTTGCCGGGAGTTTGGAGAGAATTCTGCTAATATCTATTGTTGCCTCGCGCCTTGCATCCCTCATCCTTTGCTCGGAGATGTAGATGCTTTCTTCAATCCGCCTTATTTCCTGCTCTGCATCCTTACTCGATGCAAGTTGTTGCGAATATTGAGCGTGCAACTTATAACGCTTGTCCCCAAGGATTTCCATCTCCTTTTCTAATTCCTTCTCAACCGCGGAGTCAAGATATCGTGCCTTTATTGTCAGCGTTTGGCTGCTGTCGGGGGCAAGGGAAACTGTAAGTGTCGTTTCTATGTGATTTTCCCTGGAGCGATAGGTACGTACTGGTTTCGACTCCTCTATCTTCTTGGCGTTGGCCTCATCAAGTAATAAGTAGCCGAGCAGCGCCTGCCCTTTCACGTTGGGCGTAGGTGAGTGCTTTGTCAGGTCGAGGGGAACGAGACGAAATTTGAACTTATTGTCAAACTTGGTTTTGAAGACGGCTTCAAGCTGCCCCATCTCGCTGTCAGTTAACTCTTCCTCAATGATCCCGTCAGCCCAGGGCTTATCGATTAGAGCCTCTGTGTTACCGCCCATCACCTCACCTTCGAACACGACGGGGATGGGGGAGAAGAGAACGTACTTCTCCAGAACCTGCTTGAGATCGAGCCTCGTTTTTTCCTTTTGCGGGTCGAGGCGGACGGCCACAGAGGTTCCGAAGTCTCCCGCCTTCCGATAGCTAGTTTGCTGGTCGGGACGACGACACGGCATCTCGTTGGCGTCGTAATGCGCGTCCCGCTCGGACTGGAGGACATAAAACGAGTGGAGACCGGAGAGACCAAGGCGGATGGAATGCGAGTCCGACTTGCCGTCGCCGATGTAGCGCGTCGCGACCTCCACCCTATCGCCCAGAATGAAGCAGGACAAAACGCCGATGCCGAACCTGCTGATGGGGACGAACCCGGGCTGATTGCGTTTCGTGTAGCCCAAAATCTCGGCGCGAAACTGAGCGGACTGGTAGTAGGACTCGCCGATCTTGAGGAAGTACTTAACAATGATGTCCTCGTTCATACCCATGCCGTAGTCGTCCACACGCACCCACTGATAGTTGTCCTTGTCGAGCCAGGTGGAGACTGTGATTGGGCGCGGCGCATAGTCGCCACCCCCTTTGCTTCTCTCGAAATAAACGCGGTGTCTCGTCGTGTCTATTGCGTTCTGGATTAGCTCTCGGATGAAGGCATAAGGATCGTCGTAGAGGTTTTCCCCCATGAGCAATTCGAGTATCCGGTTCTGTTCGAGCGTGAAGCGGTACTCGCCGTATTTGTACCCGGAACTGACGATGTCGTCGCGGTTGATCTCGGATGGCAGGTCGAAGTCGCGCCATCTTTTCGAGCAATACTTGAGGACGCTGTCACACTTCTGAATTTCGTACTCGATGATGGAGAGGAACTGCCGGACATCATACTCGACGGCAGGATGATCCGGATTGGCCGAGAATCTCAACTCGTAGCGCCCGTCGGCGCGGTCGTCGGGGAAGGAGAACCCGGCTGCTGCCAGGTGTTTTCGCCACTCCACGTCGCTGGTTTGCGTGCGCGGAGTTGCCTTCTTAGCAATGCCCAAGTACTTGTAGACTTCCTCGGGAGCGCGGGTATTGTCGAAGTCGAGAATATCGCCGAGCCGCAGCATAACGGCGCAAAATCTGAGATCAGCCTCGCCCAAAAAGTTCGTCGGGAACTCTTTATCTTCTATCAACTCGCCGGCGTCATAGCCGTGACTGCGACAGACAGCGCCTAACTTTTCGTGGATGGGTATCTGTCCCCAGTAAGACTCTTCTTTCGGTAACCCCTTGAGAAAGCCGTAGACGCGGTCGGGGTGAATCCAGCGGCAGTACCACTCGGCCACGTCTATCGAGACCTCGTGAGCCTTCTCGACCTCGATGCGCGCCTCTGGATACTTATTGAGGAAACGGTTGAAGGATTGTTCGTGTTGTATAGCCTTACGCTCAGCCTCGGTAAAAACCATGCCGATGTCGTGGCAGTAGGCGCTGAGGATCATGAATGCCCCTTCGAGCGCCGTGATTTTTTCGAGGCTGTGGCCGAGCAGATCACCCATTCGCTCAATGACGTTGAAGGCGTGTGTCCGATTGTGGAGGGTGTAAGTCGGGAAGGTGTCTCTCACCAAGTCGAGACGGTCGGCGGCTCTTTTAGCCAGCTTCCTCACCATCTCGCGCTGGGCGTCGCTGGCCTTCTCATGGAATGCCTTCCACAGTTTTGTACTCTCAAGGTCGATCATGAAAACCTCTTGGTATAGGGCAAGGGCGAGCGCATCGGAACCGTGAACCGGCGTCTGAAATTAAGGTCGCGGTGGCACGACGCAGTGAGTAGCGGAAATTATACGTTAAACGGAAACGTCGCCGCAATTTTTAGGCAAATCAACATCGGGAAACAAGACTCAAGAGCATTACAGTTGAAAAAATCCACCCATATTCTTGCACGAATAATGAGACAATAGACCATCCATCGGAGTTGAACAGGACCGGGCAGTTATCTTATCCCGTTCAAAATTGGACGCTTGATTTATAGTGTTTGATTCCAAAAGGGTAGGTCTAAAGACACAAAGCACCTGCCCGGGCTACTCGCGAGAGTACGCGCACGAAAATCGAATATGCGCCCCGGGTCAGGTGCGGTTGGGTTAGGTGACAGAGTTCGTCACCTTGTCTAGTGTACGTGGCTTAGCGCCGGGTCGTCTGGGGCGGCGTCGGTTCTGCGGCGGAGAATCATCCTTCCCGCTGCGCAGGTAGGCGACGGCAGCCGAAGCGATTACCGCGCCGACGACAACGCGCGTCACCAGACTTCTTCTGTTGTGTTTCCACTCCGCCTTCCAGCCCCTTTCGGCGAAGACGTTGGGGATGTGGCCGCGCGAGAAGTCTTCAAGGTAGCCTTCCACCACGCCGACACGGTCGGCCAGCATCAGCGGCAGCCAATGGCCGTAGCTGGACTCGCTGTATTTGAAAGCGTAGCGGCGGATCATGCCGCTCAGTCCGGCGGGCGGCGTCGAAGTCCCGAAGGCGGCTGTGACGTGTGGCCGCTCGTTGGAATGCAGTATCTCGACGCTCTCCGGCTGTTGAGACGGGCGCTCCCAACTGTAGCCCGCGTGCTCCCCGTTGTTGCGATTCTTCATCGGGTAGGTCGGGTCGTTTTCCGTGTCCGAGTCCACGCCCCACCCCTTGATCTGCGACGGGTCTGTAACTCTACGTTCCAAATTTGTATCTCTATTTTCCATAGCGGTTCCTTCCTAGTTTCTGGCTGATGGCGGGACTAGCACCGGCTTGATGCAGTTATCGAGCTTCGCCGAAAAAATCCTGTACGCGTCAGACACTTCTTCGAGCGGGATGTGGTGTGTGATGAGCGCCTTCGGATCGAGTACGCCGTTCTGCACGTGCTCGATCAGTCGCGGCAACAGACGCTTCACGGATGCCTGATTCCCGCGTAGCGTCAGACCTTTGTTCACCACGTTGCCAATCGGGACGAGCGTATCAATCGGGCCGTACACGCCGACGATAGAGACGATGCCGCCCTTCTTCACGGAGTTGATTGCCCAGTGCAGCGCGGTCGCCGATCCGCCCTGCATCAGCAATTTTCTGCCGAGCAGCGTCTGCATCACACGCCCTGCGGCCTCTGCGCCCACGGCATCTATGCACACGTCGGCTCCCATCCAGTCGGTCGTACGTTTGACGAATAAGACCACGTCTTCCAGCGACTTGAAATTATAAGCCTCGCAGGGCGCGTAGTTCCTCACGAACTCCAGACGGTAATCCACGTGATCGATCACGATGACGCGTCCCGCCCCGAAAAGCCATGCGCATCTGGCCGCCATGATCCCCACCGGCCCGGCTCCGAAAACGACGACGGTGTCGCCGGGTTGAATGCCGCCCATTTCCGCCGCCTGATAGCCCGTCGGCACTACGTCCGTGAGCATCACCGCGTCGTCCACGTGCATACCTTCGGGAATGACCGTCGGACTCACATCAGCATAAGGGACGCGCACGTATTCCGCCTGTCCTCCGTCGTAGCCGCCCCCAGTATGTGAATAGCCGAAAATGCCGCCGACAGCCGTGGCTTGCGGGTTGGATTCGTGGCAATTCCCGTAAAGCTCCTGCTGGCAGAAGACACACTTCCCGCAGGCGATATTGAAGGGCACGAGGACATGATCGCCGATTTTGAGTTTCTCCACCTCCGTGCCAACCTCTTCCACTACGCCCGTCACCTCGTGGCCGAAAGTCATCCCCACGCGCGTATCGGGCACAGAGCCGTTGTATAAATGCAGGTCGGAGCCGCAGATACAAGAGCGCGTGACGCGGACGATGGCGTCCTGTGGATGCTGTATCTCCGGCATGGGTTTATGGTCGATGCGGACCCGCAGAGGGCCACGAAAATTCATTGCAAGCATAAAACTAGCTCCTTCCCCTTTTGTACCCGCCCGCGACTGTGTACGCGGGTCGTGTTTATGCTACGGCGAGGTCTGTCCGGTGCCGACATTCGCCGCATAACTATTTGCACGCTTTTCACCTGTTGATGATTGAGAGTCGCCTATAAAATCGCGCCGGGCAGATACATCACCAGACTCAAGACCAGAGACAGCAGGAGCATAGACACGGGCGGGGCCAGGACGCGTGTGCGCCGACCCTCGTAGCGTATGTCGCCGGGCAACTGACCGAACCACTTGAGTTTGCGTGAAAATGTCAGGATGGCGACGAGCAAGAGAAAGGGCACAGCCAACAAAATTGACAAACCGCCCGAGACGAACATAAAGCCCCTTGTTCTATGACCTGCTACGGCACACGACAACCCTCAGAGAGGCCGATTCGTGTGCGATTTCGATGCGAATATTGCTTAACGGAGAGGGTTCAGGCAGTACGCGTGCCACTTCTTCACACCCGACGGTAAACTTTAACGGTCGTGCTATGATAAGCGACTTCCGCCGCACGGATCGTCAGACAGACTCGTGCCTTACAACATCGGCGGCGAGCGGGTTAATCTGGTTTAGTAAAAGCGCTGACGGTTTTAACCGGACGGCGCGGGGCGGGATTCATACATGAGTGTCAGAGATAAATTCACGCCGGAAGAATGGAAGAGTCTGTTGAAAGCGCCGATGCTGTCGGCCTACGCCGTGGCCGGAGCCGCCCCGAGCAAGCAGGACGACTTTATACGCGAGATGGCGGCGGTCGCCGACGGCGTCGTCGAAGGCGAAAGCCGTGCGGCCAAAGATTCCTTACTCGCAGCGGTCATCGCCGACATCGTCGCCAACGCCGGGGACGAGACGCGCGGCCAGACCGAGAAACTCTCGCTCGACGAAGTCAAAGTCAGGGCGCTCGACACGTGCCGGACTGTGGCCGCGACGCTCGAAACAAAGGTCAGCGCCGGGGAGGCTTACGAGTACAAGAGGTGGGTCTTAGTGGTTGCCGAAAAGGTCGCGTCCGCGGCAAAAGAAGGCGGAATCTTCGGCTTCGGTGGGGAGCAAGTCAGCGGGAGCGAAATCGCTACGATCAACGAAATCGGCGAGGCCATCAAAATCTAATCATGCTTTTACGTATTCCACATTTCAGTTATTTCGTAGTATTAGAAAAGTTGGTCTGACGTTGGAGTTGACGCGGCGGCGCGAATTCATTCAAGCATCGCCGGACCAATCAAGTTACGAAACACGCTCCCGCCGCTCGCGTCCGACGCTTTGTCGGGCGGCTCGGACCAAAACTTCAGGCGCTCTTATTCTTTTCATCCCAAATCATCGGCTCCCACAACTCGACCTTATTCCCCTCCGGGTCCATGATCCACGCGAACTTCCCGTTTTCATGTGATTCGGGGCCGCCGACGATTTCGACCCCGCCCGCGCTGAGCTGCGCGATCATCTCGTCAAGATTATCAACCCGATAGTTGATCATGAAAGGCGAGTCACTGGGGCTGAACCACTGGCTCTCTTTTTCCGCGACGTGCCAAACGGTGAGTCCCTTGTCCTCGGCCTCGTCATCCGGCCATCTCAGGACGGCGCCGCCGAAGCTCTCTAGCGGCATGCCCAGGTGCTCGTGATACCAGTTCGCAAGCGCGGCGTGGTCGTTCCTACTCTTGAAGAAGACGCCGCCGATTCCGGTAATTCTCGCCATCGTTGCCCCCATTCTCACCAATTGCTCATGGCCTCAGCCGCCCAACGCATAGTGGGCGTACTATTAGCCGCCGTAAAGACGCCCGTTTGGGCGTCTTTGTTTTTATTCCTGCCAGATAGAGCCTAATTACGCCAGCGGGACACTTTTACTGCTATCCTCGGCAAAACTCAATCCTTAGTTTGAGACAAGTACAATTCCACAAAAAGGTTCTTTTGTGGAATTAGATTGTCCTCTAGCTTACGAAACATACGAACAATCTTAAATCAATGTGTATGCCGGACAGTCCTAATATTGAACTTGGCACACTACAGGCACACAAAACAGTTAGGGGCAGCCATCTGGCTGCCCCTAACTTATTGAAGGTATTGGTGGAGCCGAGGGGGATCGAACCCCTGACCTCATGACTGCCAGTCATGCGCTCTCCCAGCTGAGCTACGGCCCCTTGGTTGTTGTATCGTGTGGGCGACGAATGGAGAGATTAGCTTAGCGTGCGAAAACTCGTCAAGCGGGCGCTTACGAGGCGTGTCGTGTGTAAGCGGCGAAAAGGTGAGGCGCGCGTAGGTGTTGAGGAGCGTGAGTCGGAAGTGTGGCGCGCGGCATGTAGGGCGTCTGGCCGGTGCAGGTTACGGTGTCGGGCGGGTGCCGCCGCGGTGCAAGGTACGACGAAGGCGGCGCGGTGTCCTACAGCGCCGCCTTCAGCCGCGTTCGAGATGCCGCGTGCGAAGCCACAATTTTCACGTGGGGCAATTCATCTCGTGATTCGAGTCCGAACTGGTGAGGCGCGTGTTTCAAGCCTGCGCGGGTGATGGGCCGCCTCCGGATTGGTGGCCTTCGGGGTCGTCGCCGTGCTCCTCCTGCGCGTGTCCCTTGAATGGGATGCCCTTTACCAGCATGGCCGCGCCGAGGAAGCCTATCACGATGGCCGCGAGCCAGTTGTGGACCGGCAGACGCGCAATCGTGACGGGGATGCCGTTGAAGTTGAACTCGCTCAGCCCCAGCGCGCCGAAGAAGACGACCGCGAAGGCTATCGCCCCGAGAAACAATCCGAGCACACCGTAGATCGAGAGCATCTTCAGCCTGCCGCCCGCCAAACGCTGTTCGCGTCGCTTGCCGGGGAACGCCGTGAGCATCAAGGGAAACATCAGCCCGCCGAGCATCGCGCTGCCGAGCTGAAACGAAGCCTGTTGGAACAACGCGGCGGCGTCGTTCATACGGTCTGCGTGGGTGGCAGCGGCCTTGCCGGTTTTTTCGATGACGGCGATGAGCGTTGCGCCCGTGACGAGTCTGTCTTTTTCGGCGTAGATGCGCGCCGATCCGGTCTGGTGCGAACTGAACTGCAAAGAGGCCGCGCTCTGTCCTTGCTTGATGGTGACGACGGTTTGGACGGTGTTGATGCCGCCCGGTAGCGCGAGCGTGCCGTTGCGTTGGAAAGCCACGTTGCGCTTGCTGTCTCGTTTGGCGGCGTCTATATCTTTCTGCCGTGTGGCGATGAGGGTCACTAAGAGGCGCAAGATTAAACGGCGCGTCGGGAAAAGACGAAGCGGCGGCTTGCCGGTCGAGCAAGCCGCTGCAGGTTGGTTTGTGATGTCGGGACGCGGGAGATTTTCGCGCGCCGTCGAACTAGCGTCCTTTGAATTCCGCTTTGCGTTTTTCGAGGAAGGCATTGACGCCCTCGTCCTTGTCTTCGCTGGCGAAGCAGAGGGCGAAGAGATCGATCTCGCGACGCAAGCCTTCGTCGAGCGTCGAGCGCGAGGCGGTCTTCACCGCTTCCTTCGCCATGCGCAGCGCGATGGGACTCTTCTCCGCGATGCGGTTGGCGATCTCCAGAGTCTTCGCTTCGAGTTCTTCAGCCGGGACGACCGTGTTGACGAGGCCGTAAGAGTAGGCCGTCTGCGCGTCGATGATCTCGCCCGTCAGGATCAACTCCATCGCCTTGCCTTCGCCGACGAGGTGCGTGAGGCGCTGCGTGCCGCCGCCGCCGGGGATGATGCCGAGGTTGATTTCGGGCTGGCCGAAGGATGCGCGCTCGCTGGCGATGCGCAGGTCGCAGGCCAAAGCGAGTTCGCAGCCGCCGCCGAGGCAGTAGCCGTTGATCATGGCGATGACGGGTTTCGGGAAAGTGTCAATGGCCGTGAAGAGCGAGCGTCCGGTCATCACGTCGCGCTGCACGTTGGCGGTGCGACCGGCAAACTCCGCGATGTCCGCGCCCGCGATGAACGCCTTATCGCCCGCGCCCGTGAACACGACGACGCGCACCCCCTCGTCCTCGCGCAACTCTTCGAGCGCCGCCGCGCCTTCCGCGCGCGTCTGTATGTTCAAGGCGTTGCGTTTCTCCGGACGGTTGATCGTGACGATGGCGACGCGCCCGCGCCGCTCGACCAGCAAAGTTTCGTATGATTGCGACATATCTCTCCTTAAGTGACAAGTGACGAGTGACAAGTTAGATAAAACAGTAACGAGTGACAAGTGACAGGTGACAAGTTAAAGCAGAACGCTCGGCTTCAAACTCGTCTTTGCTCGTCACTCGTCACTCGCCACTTGTCACTGCTCTTGATCTTCCGGCGGCGCGCCTTGATCGTCTGCGACCCAGGAGACGAAGAGGCGGAGCCAGTTCTCGGTGGGTTCGAGAATGGCGACGCCGATGCGCGCCGTGCCGTAGATGGCAGAGGCGATGCGCACGACGCGTGCGGTGACTTCGATGGGCGCGCCGTCCGGGCGGTGCGCGCGCAGATAGAGTTGCTCGCCGCGCGTCACTTTCTGATTGAGGTGGAAGAGTGCGCCCGTGGTGGAGATGTCGTCCGTCTCGGTCGGCTCGCTCCACGCCGCGCCGTCCTCCGCGCGACCGGAGACGACGATGGGCAGCCGCAGCGCCATGCGCAGAGCGAAACGTCTCTCTTCATTGGTCGGCGTCGTCATAAGAGTTGCAGTCAGCTATTAGCTATCAGCAGTCAGCCAGCAGAAGACAGGAATAAAAACGGCGACGTTGAATTTTAACTGATGAGTGTGTGCTCACTGCTCACCGTTCAACGCTTAGTGCTCGCTTGTTCTTCGTCGTTCCAGTTGTAGAAACCTTCGCCGCTCTTTTTGCCGAGACGCCCTGCGGCGACCATGCGGCGCAAGATTTCCGGCGGGCGAAAAGTTTCCGAGCCGAGCGTGCGGTGCAAATATTCGGCGATGCTCAGGCGGACATCGAGGCCGACCAGATCGGTCAGACGCAGCGGCCCCATCGGGTGATTGTAGCCGAGTTCCATCGCCGTATCTATATCTTTCGCGCTCGCCACTTCCTGCTCCAACATCCGCATCGCTTCCAACCCCAAGGCCACGCCCAGACGGCTCGACGCGAAACCCGGCACGTCGCGCACGGTGATCGGCTCTTTCTTCATACGCTGCCCGACGGCGCGCACCATTTGAATCGTCTCTTCGCTCGTCTCGCGTCCGACGACGATCTCTACGAGGCGCATGATGTGTACGGGGTTGAAGAAGTGCATGCCGACGACGCGTTCGGGGCGGCGCGCGTCGCTCGCGATCTCCGTAATTGAGAGCGAGGAGGTGTTCGTCGCGAAGATGAAATCACGCTCCGCGATCTTCTCAACTTCGCGCAGAGTCTCCTGCTTCAACTCCATGCGCTCGGGCACGGCTTCGATGTAGAGGTCTGCGTGTGCGGTCTCCGAGAGAGAGACCGCGCCGCGTATGCGTTGCAGCGTCTCGTCGCGTTCGGCCTCGGTCGTCTTGCCGCGCCGGATGCCTTTGTCGAGATTGTCTTCGATGGCGCGCAGGCCGCGCATCAGAAACTCGCGCTCCACGTCGCGCAGCACGACGCGATAGCCGACGAGCGCGGCCACCTGCGCGATGCCGTGCCCCATCGTGCCTGCGCCGAGCACGGCGATGGTTTCAATGGTCGAACTAGCGATGCTTGTGTTTCCCGGTGAGTCCAAAGTCCTAAAGTTTCTGACAGAGGCACTATCCGTGTGGGCGACGAGGCGAACTTCGTCCACGCGCGCTCTGATATGGCCTGATTCGACTACATCCAGCGCAGAGAGTTATACTATACGCGCAAGCGAAAAGGCTACATGCGAAACGAGTAATTCGGGAGAGCGACGGCGCGGAAACGCGCATTGAGCATGCGCGCCGACGCGCACCAAAGGAGAGCGAGCAGAAAAGAGATGACTCAAGAAACTCTGCACAAAGAAGTGGTGATTATAGGCTCCGGCCCTGCGGGCCTGACGGCGGCCATCTACGCGGCGCGCGCAGACCTCAAACCGCTCGTCATCGAAGGGCCGCAACCCGGCGGACAGTTGACCATCACGACCGAAGTGGAGAACTACCCGGGCTTCGCCAAAGGCATACAGGGGCCGGAATTGATGGACGAGTTTCGCGCACAGGCCGCGCGCTTCGGCACGGAATTCCTCATCACGTGGATCGATAAAGTTGATCTCTCCGAGCGCCCGTTTACGCTTCACACTGCCGAGCAGACGATCAAGGCCGAGACGCTCATTATCGCTTCGGGCGCGTCCGCGAAGTGGCTCGGCATTCCGGGCGAAGCGCCCGCGCCGCACGGACTAGGCGGCCTCGGCGTGTCGGCCTGCGCCACCTGCGACGGCTTCTTCTTCAAAGGCAAAAAGATCGTCGTCGTAGGCGGCGGCGACACGGCGATGGAAGAGGCGACATTCCTCACGCGCTACGCATCCTCCGTCACGGTCGTACACCGACGCGACCACCTGCGCGCCTCGAAGATCATGCAGGACAAGGCGCTCAAAAACGAGAAGATCAGTTTCATCTGGAACACGGACGTAAAAGAAATTCTCGGCACGCCGGAGTCGGGCGTCACGGGCGTGCGCCTCTACAACAACCAGACGCACGAGGAGACGGTGTTCGACTGCGAGGGCGTCTTCGTCGCCATCGGCCACAAGCCGAACACGGACATGTTCAAGGGCTGGCTGGAGATGGACGATGTAGGCTACCTGAAGACCAACGGGCGCTCGATGGCGACGAACATTCCGGGCGTCTTCGCCTGCGGCGACGCGCAGGACTCCTTCTACCGTCAGGCCGTCACCGCTGCCGGAACGGGCTGCATGGCCGCTATCGACGCCGAACGCTACCTGGACAACCTGCCCGTCCCCACGCTCACGGGCGAGGAAGTCACCATCGAAGGCGAGATCATCACGCCCGACCACGAACTGATCATCATGCCCGACGGCGAAGTCATCTCGAACAACCCGGAAGGCGAAAGCGAAGGCGCGCCCGCCGGAGATTGAAAGCGGAAAAGATAAATACAAAGAGACGAAGGCACTAAGGAAGATTCAAATAAACCTTAGTGCCTTCGTCTTTTGTGTTTAATGTTTTGCGCTTACAACAACACTATCGAATCGTCGCGTTCGCGCCTGCGCGAGGGCGCGTGCGACGTGTTTTCCGGTTCGAGTTTGCGCGGGCAGGCGTCGCAGTAGTCGCCGAGGTGCGCGCGGCGGTCTTCGCATTCGTTGCAGCCGAGCGAGAGGCCGAGTTGACGCAAGGATTCGAGAAGCGGGAGCAGGAGTCGCCCGCGTTCCGTGAGCGCGTACTCGACGTGCGGCGGGCTGCCGCCGTAGTCGCGCCGCTCGACGAGCGCGTCGCGCTCCATGTCGCGGAGTCGCCCGACGAGCGTGCGGCTGCTGATTGGGTGGAGCGCAGCGATCAGTTCGGTCGTGCGGCGAGGCGCGCGCGCCAGATCGCGCACGACGAGGAGCGTCCACTTGTCGCCGACCACCTGTAGCGCGCCCGCCACCGGGCAACCGTCGCCTTTGCGTCGTCGCATACTCGCTCTCCTTCGAGCGCAAAGATTAACACAAAGAGCGTGAGGGGAAACGATGAAGTAGGAACGCGGAGCGATGAAGTAGAAAACAGAATCCAGAATTCAGGAGTCAGAAGGAAAAGAAAGACGCTGTTGAATTCTGACTCCTGGATTCTGGATTCCGTCTTTATTCCGCGTTCCGCGTTCTTACTTCATCCTTGCTGTTCGTAGTCGCCTGCGATGACGACGGTGAGATGGTCCGGGCGGAAGTATTTGCGTATCGCGGCGTTGGCTTCTTCGAGCGTGACGGCCTGGATGAGTTCGGGGAAGCGGTCCGGGTAGTCAACGCCGAGCCGGAAGAACTCCGCGTTCCAGAGCGCGTCGGCGATTCCGGCGTTCGTCGAGAGCGAGACTTTGAACGAGCCGATGGCTGATGATTTTTCGTCCGCGAGTTCGTCGGCGGTCATGCCGTTTGCGACGTAGTCGCGCAAGACCGTGAGCGCGGAGCCGACGGCACGCTCGACGTTCGAGGGGTTGACGGAGACGGCGATGTACCAGGGGCCTGCGGCGAGCGAGGGCGCGCGGAAGCGCGAGCCGATGCCGTAGGTCAGGCCTTCGCGGTCGCGCACCTGTAGGCCGAGCCGCGAGGAGAGCGTGGATTCGCCGAGCGCGCCGTTGGCGAGCGTGGCCGCGTAGTAGTCGTTCGCGTCGCGCCTCAGCGGTGCCGCCGAGCCGAGCAGCACGTCAACGTTCGCCTTCTCCTTGAGATGTACGATCTCGCGCCGCGCCGACGCGGGCGGCTCAGGGTCTTCCACGTTGATCTCGACGCTCTCCGGCCCCGCGAACTCGCCGAACACTTCCGCGAACAACTGTTGAACTTCGACGGCCTGCACGTCGCCGACGACGGAGAGAATGAGCGAGCGCCCGCCGTAGCGTTCTTCGTAGAAGCGGCGCACGTCTTCGACCGTAATCGAGTTGAGGCTTTTGACGAGCGCGTCTCCGGCGTGCACGTAGAACGGGTTGGCCGGATCGTATGTGAGTTGAGAAAACTTTTCGTAGGCGCGCTGTCGCGTGTTGGCCTGCTGCTCTTGAACGGCGGCGATGGCCTGCTGGCGCAACTTCTCAAGCTCTTCGGCGGGGAACGCGGGTTCGCGCAGTTCTTCTGCGAGCGTCGAGAGGATGAGCGATAAATCTTTGGCGAGCGCGCGCCCCGCGATCTCTACGGCGAAGGGGTCGGCGGCGAACTCTATTTGCGCGCCGACGCTTTCGAGGTCGTTTGCGAGTTGAAGTTTCGTGCGGCGTCGCGTGCCGCGTTCGAGCATGTCGGCGGTGATGCGCGCGAGTCCGGGTTTGTCGCGCGGCTCGAAGTATGAACCGGCGCGCAGACTTCCGCGCAGAGAGATGGTCGGCGTCGCGCGATTTTCGAGGACGAGCAGAACCGCGCCCGTAGGCAACTCGGTGCGTGCGACGCGCGCGGCGAAGTTCGAGCGCGCCGTGCTCGCGGGCGTGTTAGGAGCGGCGGCGTCGGAAGATTTCTCGCCGCGCGCGGCGAGCGGTTGCTGCTCCAACTCCTGCGGCGTCGTGCTCCCGCCCGCCGCTGTCTCTCCTGCATCCTGTCCCGCGCCTTCACGTTTCACCATCTCTTACACTCTCCTGCTGCAATCGAACTGGAAAGAAATTTTTAGAACCGGCAAACAACCTGCCAACCTCTCGCGCCTTACGTCCTAACTTTGCGCCTTTGCGAGAACTGTATTTCTCGCAAAGGCGCAAAGAAGGAGAACCAAAGGCGCGAAGAAATTTTATCTTGCACGCCGAAACTTACTCGGAGCTATTTATTCGCCGCTTGATCCGTCCGCGCCAGCCTCGTCCGTTTCAGCGTCGCCTTCTGTGGCGGTCGGCTTCGGGATGAAGTAGCCGACCGTGCGGTTGTCTTCCGAGAAATAGGTCTGCGCCACGCGCCGCACATCGGCAGAAGTCACGCTCGCGATGTTGGCCGCGTAGTCTTTGTAGAAACGCCAGTCGGCGACGGCTTCCGCCTCGGACATCTGCGCGGCAATGTCCGACGTGCCGTCGCGGTTGTAGGCCACCTGCGCGATGATCTGTTGCTTCGCCTTCTTCACTTCGGCGTCCGGCAAATTCTCGCTCGCGACGCGCGCCAACTCCGCGAGAACCGCCGCTTCGACTTCCGCAGGCTCTACGCCCGGGCGCACCGTGGCATAGACGTTGAAGAGGCCGGGGTCGCGAAACTGATCGCAGTTCGACGTGACGGTGACTGCGAGTTCCGTCTCAACGAGCGCTTGATAGAGGCGACTCGTGACGCCGTTCGACAGCGCCGCCGAAAGGACGACGAGCGGATAGATGTCGTTGGCGGCGGGCGGGTTGGCGGCGCGTTCGGCAAGCGCGGCGTTCGAGAGGACGTTCAGTTGTCCGAGCACGGCGGGCGTGTGGTGTGCGATCTGCACGAGCGCGAGTTCGCCCGCGCGTTTGATCGTCACGCGTCGCTCGCCCTGCTGCGCCGGTTCGTCCGTATAGACTTCGGGGATGGCCTCGCGCGTCGCGGGAAACGCGCCGAAGTGTTGGTTGATCAGTTCGAGCGTCTCGCCGCGCTCGAAGTCGCCGACGAGGATGAGCGTCGCGTTGTTCGGATGATAGAAAGTATCGTAGAAGGCTTTGAGCCGCGCTGTGGGCACGTTCTCCACGTCGGCGCGCCAGCCGATGGTCGGATGATGATAGGGGTGCTCGCGGAAAGCGGTCGCGTAGACGGCTTCGTCGAGCACCATCATCGGCTCGTTCTGCCCGCGCTCCAGTTCGTTGCGCACGACGGTCATCTCCGACTGGCGATCCTCGTCGGCGATAAAGGAGTTGCGCATGCGGTCGGCTTCGAGGCGGATGGCGAGTTCGAGTTGATCGCTCGGCACGGTCTCGAAGTAGTTCGTGCGGTCGTACCACGTCGTCGCGTTGAAGTCCGCGCCGATCTTCTGGAGCGTGGCGGCGATCTGCGTGTTCCGGTTCTTGTTGAAGGTGGGCGTGCCTTTGAACATCATGTGTTCGAGGAGGTGCGTCGAGCCGGTGTAGCCGACGGCCTCGTTGCGCGAGCCGACGCGGTAGAGCACGCACACGGTCGCCACGGGCGCGACGCGGTTCTCCACTAAGAGCGCCTTCAAATCGTTGGCGAGCCGGTACTCGCGTATGCCGTCCGCTTCGGCGACAAAGCTCATGCCGCGCGGGAGTTTCTCGTCCTGCAAAACTTCTCTGGTCTCCTTACAGTGAATTTGACGCGCCCCGTATGCTAACAAACCGCGCACGCAGAGCGAAACCGGCGCGCATGGAGGGAGATAGGAAAAACGTTCACCGCAGGGACGCGGAGCCAAATCGCAGAGTTACAGCAGAGAGCCGGCGCGAAGCAACCCATTCAATATCTCTGCGCGAACTCTGCGCGAACTCCGCGTTTCTGTGGTAAAGCTTTTTCACCTCACACAAAACGAAATTGTTTTACGCAGCTTTGCATTATAAAGTACTTGACGAAGTTGGCGGGAAGGAGTATCTTGCGCTTGATGACAGTCCTGAAACTCATGCGCCTCCAGCGCCCGGCGGAAGAGAACGAAGAGCCGCCCGCACTGCACGCGCGCGCGATGGACAACCTGCGCTTCATACGCGAGACGATGGAGAACGCCGCGTCGTTTACGGCTGTTTCGGGCTGGGGTCTGTTCGTCGTGGGCTTGACGGCGCTCGTGGCCTGCTACCTCGCCGTGCGTGCGACGGCGCGCGGGGCTTGGATCAAAATCTGGGTGGCGGAGGCCGTCCTGTCGCTCCTCATCTCGGTGGTGGCGATGAGTCGCAAGGCGCGCGCGGCGCAGCAACCGCTACTGTCGAAGCCCGGTCGCAAACTCCTCTTCAACCTCGCGCCGCCGCTCTTTGTCGGCGCGCTCCTGACCATAGTGCTCTCGCGCTACGGCACGGTCGCCGTGATACGCCCCGTGTGGCTGTTGCTCTACGGGGCGGGCGTGGTCACGGGCGGCGCGTTCTCCGTCAGGATCGTGCCGGTCATGGGCTTGTGCTTCATGCTGGCGGGCACGCTCGCGCTCTTCAGTCCGGCGGCGTGGGCCGACGCCTACATGGCCGCAGGCTTCGGCGGGCTGCATATAATTTTCGGCCTGCTCATCGCGAGGAGGCACGGTGGTTAAAACTAACGCACTCAAAAGCACTCAACGCAAAAGCACGGCGCGTCGCAGCGAACTGCTGCGCGAGGTCGGGCGCGACGCTTCGGCTGACGCCGTCGCCCCCACACCCGAAAAAAGCGCCGCCGAGTTGGATCGTTTGATCCACGAACGCCTGCGTCTGGGGATCGTCAGCGCGCTCGCGGGCAGCGACTCGCTGACGTTCAACGAACTCAAAGAGATTTTGAAGACGACGGACGGAAACTTGAGCGTGCACGCGCGCAAACTCGAAGACGCCAAGTACATCACCTGCGAAAAGTCTTTCGACGGGCGCACGCCGAAGACAGCCTTTCGCCTGACTGCCGCCGGGCGGCGCGCTCTCACACGCTACCTCGACCACATGGAATCGATCATCCGCACAGCGCGCGAACGCTGAACGCAAATTTTTTTGCCTATTCACTTTATGAAACAAAGGGCTTTACAAAATACGACAGGCGGTGGCGGAGACGACGGCCTGCACGTCGCGATCATCATGGACGGCAACGGGCGCTGGGCGCAGGCGCGCGGTCGCGCGCGCACGGCGGGACACGCGGCGGGCGCGGAGGCCGTGCGCCGCGTGGTGGAGGCCGCGCCCCATTTGCGCATCACGACGCTCACGCTCTACGCGTTCTCTTCGGACAACTGGGGGCGACCGCCGCGCGAAGTGTCGCTCTTGATGCGTCTGCTCGGTCGTTACCTCTCGACGGAGACGGAAAAGCTCAGGGAGCGCGGCGTGCGTTTGTCGGTCGTCGGGCGACGCGACCGCCTGATGCCGCCGCTCCTGGCCGCCATCGAGAAGGCGGAGGCGAGCACGTCCGCGGGGCGCGCTCTCTGCCTGCGACTCGCGGTTGACTACTCTTCACGCGAGGCGATCTTGCGCGCGGCGCAAGTTTTGAACTCCGAGCGCAGATCGACAAGCATGGTGACGCGCGCGGAATTTGCGTGCCTGTTGGGTCGCGCGGTTCATGACTGCGCGCCCGCGCGCGACGTTGACTTGTTGATACGCACGGGCGGCGAGCAGCGCGTGAGCGATTTCCTGTTGTGGGAGAGCGCGTATGCCGAACTCTATTTCACGCGGCGGATGTGGCCTGATTTCACGGGCGACGATCTGGCGAAGGCCGTCGCGGAGTTTTACGCGCGCGAGCGACGCTTCGGTTGCGTGCCGGTAGCGGCGGCGGGTTGAGGCGCTGGCGCGAGGGCGGCTGCGGGAATTTGAGAACGGCGCTATCGAAAATGAAAGTGAATGAAGGCGTTGGCGAGTCGGATGTCGGAAGCGAGTCGGGTACTGGAACAAGCGCGTGAGTGGAACGTCTATACAGTGGCAGGCGGAAGCGGTTTCGAGTGGAGGCGTGTATGTGTAAGCGTACGAAGTTGGGGTTGAACGTTTTGGAAGCGGCGTTGTTGCTCGGCGTGCTCGGCGACGCGTTGCTGCGCCAGACGCCCTGGGGCTTGAACGTCTTTTTGTGGACGGGCGCGCTCGCGGCGGCGATGTGGGCTCTGCACGCGCACCACAACGTCGGGGGGCGCGTGAGTTTGCGCGCGGACGGCGGGTGGCTGCTCGCGCCGCTCCTGTTCTTCGCGGCGGCGTTCGCGTGGCGCGATTCGGGGACGTTGAAATTCCTGGACGCGTTGGCGTTACTGACGGCGCTGGCGCTTCTGGCGTGGCGCGTGCGCGGGCGAAGTATACGGCTGGCGAGCCTCGCAGACTACGCGTTGGGACTCGGGCACGCGGCGTTCGACGCGATGTTCGCGAGTTTGCCGCTCGTCATCAAGGACGTTGAATGGGCGACGCTTCCGCGTGACGGCGTGATGCGTCACGCGTGGGCTGTGGCGCGCGGGCTGGTGATCGCAGTGCCGCTCCTGTTCCTCTTCGGGGCGCTCTTGATGGCCGCCGATGCCGTCTTCGAGGGCATCATGCGGCAGACGTTCCAGTTCGGCGACGGCGCGATGTTCTCGCATCTCTTCCTCGCGCTCCTGTTCGCGTGGATGACGGGTGGTTTCCTGCGCGGCATGATGTCGAACGCAGACGCGGCGGGCGTGATTGTGAACAACGACGCGCCGGTCGTCGCCGCCGACACGACTACCGCTTACACCTCGATCACGATGTCGGACGACAAGGAGCGAACCGGCGCGGGGACGGGCGCGTCGAACGAACCGAGACAGCCGCCGCGGAGCGTCGTCGTTGAAGGCGGCGCGGCGGCGGAAACTAATAGCGACGGCGGTAGGATTGACGACGTAACATCGCGCGGCGCGGACGACGCGCGCGGGCAAGCAGGCAATGTGCTTGGTCAAACAGGCGATGCGCGCGGGCGGACGGGCGATGCTGCAAAGGCGACGACGGCGACGACGGCGACGGCGGCGGGCGCGACAATTAACAGGGCGGCGCAAGCGGCGGCGTCTTCTCCGCACGGGTTCTCTCTCGGGGCGGTTGAGGTCGGCGTCGTGCTCGGATTGCTGAACGTCTTGTTCGGCTGCTTCGTCGCCGTGCAGTTTCGCTATTTCTTCGGCGGCGCGGCGCGCGTCATGTCCATCACGGAGTTGACCTACTCGGAGTATGCGCGGCGCGGCTTCTTCGAGTTGACGTGGGTGGCGGGATTGATGCTGCCGCTACTGCTCGCCGCGCACGCGCTGCTCGGCAAAGACCGCCGCGCCGCCGAACGCATCTTTCGCCCGCTGGCCGGAGTACAGGTCGCGCTGCTTTTCGTCATCATGGCTTCGGCGGTCGCGCGCATGCGGCTTTACCAGAGCGAGTACGGGCTGACGGAACTACGACTCTACACGACCGCGTTCATGCTCTGGCTCGGCCTCGTCTTCGTCTGGTTCGCGTGGACGGTGCTCGTGCGCTCCAACCGGCAGCGTTTCGCCTGCGGCGCGCTCGTCGCAGCCTTCCTCACCGTCGGACTTTTGCACTTACTCAACCCTGACGCTTTCATCGTGCGCGCCAACACCGCGCACGCGCGGGCGGGGCGCGCGTTCGACGCGGAATACGCAGCGTCGTTGAGTGCCGACGCCGTGCCCGCGCTCATCTCCGCGCTGCCCTCGCTCACGCGCGACGAGCGTTGCTACGTCGCGCGTGAACTCTCCGCGCGCTGGTCGCGTCCCGCGCCCGAAGAGGACTGGCGCACGTGGAGTCTCGCGCGCTCGCGTGCGCGTCGCACCATCGCCGCGCACGCGGGAGAGTTGAGCGAAGCGGCGTGCCCGCCGCCCGTCAGCAGCCTTCCCGTGATAGCGCCCGCGAGCGCGCCGCAGGCGACGACAACAACATCAGATACGACGATAACTTTTACGCCCGCAAGCACAACGAATGGCACTAACGGCGCTCCCGGGCTGGTCACGACGCCCAACACGCAGACCAACGTTCAGATGATGAACATGAAAACGGCGACCGGCGGCGCGAAGGCCAACGCGTCGCAGGGCGCGAAGGCCGCAGCGCATCGCGGTAACGGAGAAGGAAAACAACGCGCCCGAATACGCAATGCAAAGAAAGCGAAAGCGCGTTGAGGTGAGCCGAAAGTTAAACGCGATGAAAGTTTGACGCGATGACCAATGTTGAAAATTATGATGTGGTCGTGGTGGGCGCGGGTCTCGGAGGCTTGCAGTGCGCGCGCCTGCTCGGCGGCGCGGGTCGGCGCGTGCTGCTCGTTGAACGCAAGCGCGCGCTCGACGAACGGGTTCACACGACCGGCATCTTCGTGCGCCGCACGCTCGAAGATTTTCCGCTTCCCGCCGATTGCCTCGGCCCCGCCGTGCGCTCCGTCACGCTCTACTCGCCCGCGCGCCGCGCGCTCACGCTCCGCAGCCCGCACGACGAATTTCGCGTCGGTCGCATGGGCAAACTCTATCTGAGATTTTTAGCCGACTGCGAGCGCGCGGGCGTCCATTGGCTGCCGGAGACGCGCTACGCCGGATGCGAAGCGATGATGGGCGGCCAGACAATCGTGCGGCTGGAAACTAAGGGTCGCGTGCGGAGCGTGCGGACCCGTTTTCTCGTCGGGGCTGACGGCG
Organism: Pyrinomonadaceae bacterium; assembly: GCA_035296385.1. GTDB lineage: Bacteria > Acidobacteriota > Blastocatellia > Pyrinomonadales > Pyrinomonadaceae > JAIVJZ01. The sequence continues at coordinate 32,149 of DATHBB010000043.1, forward strand.
CGCGCTCGCGCGTCGCGCGCGATCTCGGACTCGACGAGAACCGCGAATGGATCGTCGGCGTCGAAGAAGTTTTGGCGGGCGTGCCGCTCGAAGGCGAGCCGCGCTTCCACTGCTTCGTCGAGCCGCAACTCGCGCCCGGTTACATCGCCTGGGTCGTCGAAGACGGCGTCGAGACGCACATCGGCGTCGGCGGGGATGCGGCGCGTTTCGATCCCGCTCGCGCGCTCGAACGATTCCGCGCGAGTCTCGCGGGAATGTTTGATCTCAGTCGCGCCGAACTCGTCGAGCGGCGCGGCGGTCGCATCCCCGTCGGCGGCGTGCTCCGCCGCATCGCGTGTGCGCGCGGTCTCGTGTTGGGCGACGCGGCGGGCGCGGTCTCGCCGCTCACGGCGGGCGGCTTAGACCCGACGCTGCGCCTCTCGAACCTCGCCGCGCATGTCGTCAACAACTACCTGGAGACGAACGATGCTGCGTCGCTTGAACCTTATTCGGGCGACCTTTTCCGTGCGCGTTTCACGTCGCGCCTGTTGATGCGCCGCCTGTTCACCGCGACGCGCCGTCCCGCTCTGCTCGAACTCTCGTGTGCAGCGCTTCGCCTGCCAGTTTTTCAACACCTCGCGCGGCACGTCTTCTTCGGACGCGGCTCGTTTCCCGATGTCGCGCCGGTCATGCCCGTCCCTGCGTCCTCTGCGCCTGCGCGCTGAAAGTTTTAAGTGGTTTAAGAATGAAGACTCCGTCTAATCTTCCAGCACGACGAGCGCGGTTTCGCCGCCGCCGGATGAGACGTTGCAGAGCGAGTTTGAGGAGAGTCGCACGAGCGCGCCTTCCGCCCGTCCGCGAAAAAGATACGGGTTGAAATCGACGAACATCTCTTCGCGCTCCAGACGGTCTTCGAGAAAGACGTGCATGCGCACTTTGCGCACAGCCGCGCGCTCCTGCACGACGTAAGAGGCCGTCAGCGCGTGCCGCGTCGCACGCTCCCAATCCTCCGCGCTCGCTTCCCAACCGATCACCACGCCCGCCCCGCCGTAATCATCGTTCGGCTTCAAGACCAGCCGCTCGCGTTCGCGCCGCAGTATGTTCAGTAACTCGTCTTCGCCGCCGTCGAAGGTCGTGAGGCCAGGACGGACGCGGCGCGTCCAGGGGATGTGTGCTTGAATCGCCGCGAGTTCGGCTTCGGTGAAGAGGTGCGCGTAGGCGGCCGAACTGAGGATGGCGAAGCCGAGTTTCTTGTGCGCGAGCTTGGCGCGAAAGGGATTCACCATGCAGACCTTGTGTTCCGCGTAGGCGCGCGAGAGCGGGTGCGTCTCGTCGAATCGTTCGAGAAATTCGTGTATGACGACGCGCTTGTAGAGAATGTCTATGCGGAAACTTCCGGCGCACAAGTGCTCGCCGTCGAAGGTGAGCGCGCGCGGGTCTGCGATCTCGGTCGGGTAACCTTGCGCTATGAAGTAGTCTTGCAGGATGCGAAACTCGCTCTCGGTGGAGACGCCCGCCCAGTCAACAATCGCGATGTGCGGGCGTTCCACGTCGCCGCCCCACTCGCGATAGACTTCGAGGAGCGTCGTGAGCAAGCGCGCGTGCGGGCGCGGCAGCCAGTGCCGGTAGCGCGCGAGAAATTCGCGCATGTGCGGCAGCGCAAAGAGAACTCGTTCGAGTTGCGACTGGTCGGCGATCCCTGCGGGGTTCTCCGCGTTGTATTCGAGAAACTGAAAATCGTCGCCGTTCAAATAAGCGTCGAGGCGGCTCGTGACGCACGCGAAATTGTAACCGGGATCAATGCGCGCCATCGTCGCCTCGCGCGCGCTTAAGTCGAGTTCGGCAAGCAACGACTCGTCCGCGAGCGCGGCGACTGTCAAACGCTCGAACGCGCCCGCGAGAGTTTGCGCCGCGCGCGAGACGCGTTCGTATTGTTCGCGCGCGATAACGAGCGGGCGCACGAAGGGGCAGACGGCGCGCTCGTCGTGGAGCAGTCCGAGCGCGCGTTGCTCTGCGGTGAGACGCGCGAAGAGTTCGGCGTCCAGTCCCGTATCGGCTTCGATGCGACGCTCAAGCCATTCGACGGCTTCAAGCGTGTTTGATGACATGTTGTGACTCCCGCCACTCGTGGCGCGAGCGCGCCCATCCAAGAATCTTGAATAGAGGCGCGCGGATAGGCTGGAAAGATTCGGCGTTCAGTAACGCAAACGCGAACTTCTGCCAACGTCTGCGCTGCGTTTATCTCTGCGAAAAGCCTGACTCTACAGGAAACGAACCAGCAGGTAAATGCCCACCACAATGCCGATTATCAGGACGATGAAAAACAGGAGACCAAACCGGAGCCACGTTCGCCCGCTCGCGGCAAGAGGCGGCGCCTGTCTGTCAGACTGAGACGACGGCAAACTTTGGGTTGGGCTGGGAACGGTTTCGCGCGGGCGCTTCTCCCAGAATATTTCCAACGCACTTTTAAGCGCCTGTGCGGAGTCTGCCGCCGTTTGAGTTTGAGACTGCGCGCCGGCACTCAACGTCGCGCCGCAGTTCTGACAGAAAGCCTTTTCCGACGGGTTGCGCGCGCCGCAACTTGCACACACAACATCATCCCCGCCGGGTCGGGTGGCGGCTGCCGCTGAGTCATCCGAATGTGTGGTCGCTGTTGTCGGGTGGTATATGTTTGTGTTCGCGCGCAGGTGTTGGAAATGGAGTTGGCGCAACTCGGCGGGCGGCAAATTCTCCGCCGGGTTTTCCGGGAGCGGCTCCTCCCAGTAGGTGGGGCGGACGAAGTTCGGGCGACCGAGCGACAGAGCGTATTCCCACTCCTGCCGCACGTAGGCGGAGTGCATAGAGTTGTGCGACCAGAAGAGTTGAAACATGTCCGCCTCTTCAATCGCCTCGCGCATCCAGCGTTGCCAATCCTGTCCCGCGCGCAGTTCCGACACGTCGCGCAGGTACTTGTCGCCGAGCGCACGCACGTGATGCTCGATCTGCTCAACGATGGCGCGATCCTTATGCGAGTAGGAGGGGAAGATTTTGCGATACGGCGTGGCGGACACGGGCACGCTCGGAACTTCTCTGGCCGAATTCGCGCTCGCGGCACTGTCCACACGGATCGCCAGCGGCACGTCGGCGAGGATGAGACTGCCGAGAAAGACCGTCAGGCGACCGCGCGCCATC
>DATHBB010000044.1:0-8456 GCA_035296385.1 Pyrinomonadaceae bacterium
TCGTCAACGAAACAGTATATTGCCAGGGTACGGTCGTACATCATGTCCTCTCCTTGAGACTTTTGTGTCGCAACAAAATCTTAGGAGGGGACATTCTTTTGTTCAAAGAGCTATCAAGCCACAACTAGCAACTTGGGTTATTTACGATTTACGATTCACGATCTACTTTCTTCCGGCTTGTCACTTGTCACTCGTCACTTGTCGCTGTTTTATGAATGTTGCCATCATCGTCGCCGCCGGAAGGGGCACGCGCGCCGGGGGCGAAGCGCCGAAGCAGTTTCGCGCGCTGGCCGGTGTTCCACTCCTTATCCATACTCTCAGGCGATTTGAAGAATGCGCGGCCATTGACGAGATCGTGCTGGTCGCGCCCGTCGCGGAGACGAACGCTCATCTCTCGGCCAGCCCCTACAAGCTGACGAAACTGGCGCGCGTGGTTGCGGGCGGCACGACGCGTAGCGAATCGGTCTGGCGCGGCCTGCAATCGGTGAACGGCGCGAGCGCAGGCGTCGTCGCCGTCCACGACGGCGTGCGCCCGTTCGTCACGCCCGGAGAGATTGCGCGCACGATTCGCGCCGCCGCAGAGTCGGGCGCAGCCGTCCTGTGCGCGCCCGTCACGGACACAATCAAAGTGGTCGAGGGAGAGCGCATCGCGCGCACGCTTCCGCGCGAGAGTCTGCGCCGCGCGCTGACACCGCAATGCTTTCGCTACGAACTGCTCAGACGCGCCTACGAACAGGCGCTCGCCGAAGAGACGGAAGCGACGGACGACAGCGCGCTCGTCGAACGCTACGGCGCGCAGGTCACAATCGTCGAAGGCGACGCGCGCAACATCAAGATCACGCGCCCCGAAGATTTCGCGCTCGCAGAAATTTTACTGAAAGAAAACTGTCAGTAGTCAGTTGTCCGTTGTCAGTTGCATGTGCTCATCACACAAGTTGCTAAAGACATGTTTTGAACAACTGACAACGGACGACTGACTACTGACAACATCAAATGTCGCGCCATCAATTTCGCCTGCTCGTGATTGCCCATCAGTTGCTGGTCTTCGGCGGGCTGGTGGTTTATGAAATGACCGCAGGCGCGCTGCCTCCCGAACTCGCGCAGTATGCGAACACGGGGCGCAGCGTGGTAGAGGACGAGGGCGGCGGTGGGTGGTTGGGGAGTTTCGACGACTGGCTCTACTACGGTTTGCTGGCCGCCGCGCTCATCGCTTCGCTGGGCTTGTGTCTGTTCAAACGTTGGGGACGCTCTCTCTTCCTGCTCTGCACCGTCATCTGGGTGATAACGTCGCCGCTCTCCGAGTTTTACGTGAACATGGGGTGGTCTATGCTGCTGGGTTATCCGGCAACCCTGCTCGAAGGCATGATCATTGCGCTCGCTTACTTCTCGCACGTTCACAGAATGTTCGCCGCACACGTCGAAGAAGCCTGAATGTACCGACCTGAGGCGCGCCAGCTTCCGATGAACCGACCGCCGCCAACGAACAACCGGCAACCGACAAAGAACAACTGACAACTGACAACTGACAGCCTTTTATGTTTCGCATCGGCATCGGACACGACACGCACCGGCTCGCGGAGGGGCGACCGCTGATTTTGGGCGGCGTCCACATCGAGGCGGAGCGCGGGGCGGAGGGGCATTCGGACGCCGACGCGCTCTCGCACGCGATCACGGACGCCATCCTCGGCGCGCTCTGCGAAGGCGACCTCGGCGTGCATTTCCCCGACAACGATCCGCGCTGGAAAGGCTCGGACAGTTTGCAACTGCTGGCGCGCGTTGTCTGGCTGGCGAGCCGGAGCGGTTACAAGGTGGTCAACGTTGACGCGAACGTCTCGCTCGAACGCCCGCGCCTGCGCCCGTACATACAGGAGATGCGCGAGCGTCTGGCGCAAGTCCTGTCGGTTGACGCCGGTTGCGTGAGCGTCAAGGCGAAGACGGGCGAGGGGCTGGACGCCGTCGGCGAAGGGCGCGCGGTCGTGGCGCAGGCAATCGTTCTGCTCGAACGGGTGTAAAGAAGATGTTGGATGTCAGATATTAGATCGTAGATGTTAGTATCTGACTTGCCTAAAACATCTCGACCGCTTAAAACTACATAGACTTTCAATCACTAACATCCAGCATCCGGCTTCTAACCACGATTCTTATGCGACCGCAGGACGTGATCAGGCGAAAACGCGAGGGCGGCGCGCTCTCTCAGGAAGAGATCGAATTTTTCGTCGGGGGCGTGACGAGCGGCGAGTTCACGGACTACCAGGCGGCGGCGCTCCTGATGGCGATTTTCTGTCGCGGCATGGACGAGACCGAGCAACGCACGCTCACCGAAGCGATGCTCCGTTCGGGCGAAGTGCTCGACTTCTCGGACATCCCTCTCCCTAAAGCCGACAAGCATTCGACGGGCGGCGTCGGCGACAAAACCTCGCTCCTGATCGCTCCGCTCGCCGCCTCGTGCGGCCTCGCCGTCCCGATGATTTCCGGTCGCGGACTCGGCCACACCGGCGGCACGCTCGACAAACTCGAATCCATCGAGGGCTACCGCGTCAAACTCTCGCTCGCGGAGTTTCGCCGCGTGCTCGCGCGCTGCGGCTTCGCCATGATGGGACAGACCGCGGAGATCGCGCCCGCCGACCGCAAACTCTACGCGCTGCGCGATGCGACGGCGACCATCGAGACCATCCCGCTTATCGTCGCCTCGATCATGTCGAAGAAACTCGCGGCGGGCTTGAACGCGCTCGCGCTCGACGTGAAGACCGGCACGGGCGCGTTCATGCGCCAAGAGGAGCGCGCGCGCGAACTGGCGCACGCGCTCGTACGCATCGGAAACTCCTGCGGCGTGCGCACGGAAGCCTTGCTCACGGACATGAATCAACCTCTGGGTCGCGCCGTCGGCCACGCGCTCGAAGTCCACGAGTGCATCGAGATACTGCGCGGCGAAGCGCACGCGGGCGCGCGCCCCGTCCTTGAACTCTCCGTCGAGTTGACGGCGCGCATGTGCGCACTGGCGAATGTTGAGCCGACGATTGAGGCGGCGCGCGCGCGCGTCTTACGTGCGCTTGAATCGGGCGCGGCGCTCAAATGTTTCCGGCTGAACGTGGAAGCACAGGGAGGCGACGCGCGCGTGTGCGATGAGCCTCAGCGTTTACTTCAGACTTCGACCCTGCGCGCGGTTAAGGTAGAATCCCCCCGCGCCGGATTCGTCACACAAGTTGAGGCCGACGAGATCGGGTTCGCCGTCTCAGGTATCGGCGGCGGACGCACGCGCCTCGAAGACGAGATCGACTTTCAGGTCGGGTACGTCGCAGACGTGAAGCACGGCGACGAACTCAAGGCGGGCGATGTGCTCGGCACGCTCTATTGCCGCGACGACGCGCAGGCCGCAAGTGCGGGCGCGCGAATCCGCGCGGCCTACACCGTCACCGATGAACCGCCGCGCGCGCCGCTCGAACTCATTAAGGAAGTAATCGACGCATGAAGTTCACGTTGAAGTTCACCGGGCAAAAACTGCTCGCGCTCATATGCCTCGCCGCGCTCGTCTGCTCGTCCTGCGTGACGGCGAAGAACGAGGCGGACGACCCTTCGCGCGTGCGCGTCGGCATCGTCTTCGACATCGGCGGCAAAGATGATCGCTCGTTCAACGCGGCGGCCTACGACGGCGTGCGCCGCGCGGAGCGTGAACTCGGCATCGTCCTGCGCGACGTAGAGCCGGGCAATCCCACCTCCATCGAACCGGCGATGCGCGCCTTTGCCGAGCGCGGCTACGATCTCGTGATCGGCGTCGGCTTCGCGCAAGCGCCGATCATGGAAGTCGTCGCGCGTGATTACCCGAACATCAACTTCGCCATCGTTGACGGCGTGAGCCAACTGCCGAACGTCGCCTCGCTCGTCTTCAAAGAGCATCAGGGGTCGTATCTCGTCGGCATGATCGCGGCGCGCACGACGAAGACGGGCACGCTCGGATTCGTCGGCGGCATGGACATCCCTTTGATTCACCGTTTCGCGAAGGGTTACGAAGAGGGCGCGCAGGCCGTGAACCCGAACATACGCGTCGTTAAAAACTTCGTCGGCGTGACCGACAGCGCGTGGAACAATCCGGGCAAGGGCAAGGAACTCGCGCTCTCGCAAATCGGCAAAGGCGCGGACGTGATCTTCACCGCGGCGGGCAACTCCGGCCTCGGCGCGTTCGACGCGGTCGAGCAGGCGGGCAAGGGCGCGGACGGTCGCGCGCAACGCTTCGTCATCGGCGTGGACTCGAACCAGAACATGGTCAAGCCCGGTTATGTTTTGACGAGCATGGTCAAGCGCGTTGACAACGCCGTCTACGACATCGTCAATCAAGTGAAGAACAAACAATTCAAGGGCGGCATACAGGTCTTCGGCCTCGACAAAGACGGCATCGCCTTCTCGCTCGACCAGTACAACCAGTCGCTCATCGATCCGTCGATCCTGCAAGAAGTGGAGGCCGCGCGGCAGAAGATCATCAAAGGCGAGATTCAGGTGACGGACGCGATGGCGCAATAATTTCAGCAGTAATAATCATCAATCCAACCACGGGAGCAATGAATGAAACGTAACGCATCAGCCGAATGGCGCGGCGGACTCAAAGACGGCAAGGGCACGATCTCGACAGACAGCGGCGTGCTCGACTCCGCGCAGTATTCCTTCTCGACGCGCTTTGAAGAGGGCAAGGGCACGAACCCCGAAGAATTGATCGCGGCGGCGCACGCCGGTTGCTTCTCGATGGCGCTCTCCGGCCAACTCGGCAACGCCAGTCTCACCGCCGAGAGCATAAGGACTACGGCCAGCGTCAAATTAGAGAAGACCGACGCAGGCTTCACCGTCACCGAAGTGCACTTGAACGTCGCGGCGCGCGTGCCGGGCGCGAGCGCGGAACAGTTCGAGACGGCAGCCAACAACGCGAAGGCCGGTTGCCCCATCTCGCGCCTCCTTAACGCGAAGATCACGATGGAAGCGCGTCTGGAATCCTAAGAGTCAAAAGCTGTCAGTTGTCCGTTGTCAGTTGTCCGTTGCACGTGGCTTTCCAAGCGAGTTACTAAAGACGGAATTGCTGGCTAACAATGGACAAAAACAACGGACAACTGACAACGGACAACTGACCACCGACCATGCTTGAACTGCGAGACATCACGAAACGCTTCGGCAACGTCACGGCGAACGACGGCGTGAGCATCAAAGTCCGGACGGGGACGATTCACGCCATCGTCGGCGAGAACGGCGCGGGCAAGTCAACCGCGATGCGCATCGCTTACGGCTTCTACACGGCTGACGGCGGCGACATACTCGTTGACGGCGAGGTGCGCCGCATCGCGACGCCGCACGATGCCATCGCGCTCGGCATCGGCATGGTGCATCAACACTTCATGCTGGTCGAGCCGATGACGGTGGCCGAAAACATCGTGCTCGGCGCGGAGACGGGCGGCATCGCCTCGCTCGATCTCGGCAAAGCCGCGCGAGAGATACGCGCGCTCTCCGACGAGTTCAAATTGTCGGTTGATCCGCAGGCGACGATTGAGAGTTTGTCGGTCGGGCAGCAGCAGCGCGTGGAGTTGTTGAAGGCGCTCTATCGCCGCGCGCGCCTGTTGATCCTGGACGAGCCGACGGCGGTGCTGACGCCGCAGGAGGTGGAAGAATTTTTCGCCATCCTGCGACGCATGCGCGAGCAGGGAAAGACGGTCGTGATCATCACGCACAAACTCTCGGAGGTGCTCGCCATCTCGGACGACGTGACGGTGATGCGCGACGGGCGCGTCGTCGGGCGCGTCAAGACGAGCGAGACGAACGCGGCGGAACTCGCGCGCCTGATGGTCGGGCGCGACGTGCTGCTCAGAGTGGAAAAAACCGATGCGCAGGCGAGTGCGGACGTGCTGGGCGTGCGCGCGCTGACGATCACGGAAGAGGACGGCGGCGCGCGGCGGCTCGACGGCGTTTCGTTCAAGGTCGGCGCGGGCGAGATCGTCGGCATCGCAGGCGTCGAAGGCAACGGGCAGACGGAACTCATCGAAACGCTCGCGGGGCTGAGCGCGGCGGGCACAGAGACGACGGGCGAAGTCGAGTTTGACGGGCGCAACATCACGCGTCTGGGTTCGCGCGCGCGGCGCGAACTCGGCATCGCGCACATCCCCGAAGACCGTCACCGGCGCGGCCTCCTGCTCGATTTCACACTCGCGGAGAATTCCATACTCGGCGACCACTACCGCAAGCCCGCCGTCGCCGGACTCGGCGACGTGTTTTTGAATGATCGTGGAATCCGCGCGCGCGCACTCGAAGTTATCAACGATTTCGACGTGCGCCCCGCCAACCCCGAACTTCCGGCGCGTGCGCTCTCCGGCGGCAACCAGCAAAAGTTGATCATCGGGCGCGAGTTCGAGTTGAAGCCGAAACTGCTGCTCGTCTCGCAGCCGACGCGTGGCGTGGACATCGGCGCAATCGAGTTCATTCACCGCAAACTCGTCGCGCTGCGCGACGCGGGCTGCGCCGTGCTGCTCGTCTCCGCCGAACTCGAAGAGGTGACGGCGCTCGCCGACCGCCTCCTCATCATGCGCGAAGGGCGCATCGTCGGCGAAGTTGATCCAAAAGTAGCAACTGTGGAAGAGATCGGGCTGTTGATGACCGGCGGAAAATAGATTCTCTTATGAAACTTCTACGCGAATTGTTCTTCCCGCTCGTCGCCGTGCTGTCGGCCTTCGTGCTCGGCGGCATCTTCGTGTGGTTCATCGGCGACAACCCGTTTGAAGTCTATCGCCTCCTCATCGGCAGCGCGTTCTCCTGGCCCGACGGCATCGGCTACACGCTCTTTTACGCGACGCCGCTCATCTTTACGGGGCTCGCGGTCGCCGTCGCGTTCCGTTGCGGCCTCTTGAACATCGGCGCCGAAGGGCAACTCTACATGGCGGCGTTTGCGACGGCCTGGGTCGGCATCAAGTTCGGCGGCACGGTTGTTGACGTGTTCGGCACGCCCGTCAATTATGCGTGGATGACGCTGCCCTCCGTTGTGCTCATCCCGCTCGCGATCCTGACGGCGATACTTGTCGGCGCGGCGTGGGGCGCGATCCCCGGTTTCTTGAAAGCGCGCTTCGGCTCGCATGAAGTCATCAACACGATCATGTTGAACTTCATCGCCATCGCGCTCGTCAGCTACTTCACGCAGTATCACTTCAAACAGGCGGGCGACCCGATTCTGCAAACCGTGCCCGTCGGCGGCGGCGTGCACCTGCCGCGCCTGGGGAGTTTCGTGCCCGGCTTGCCCGAGCGCATCCCTCTGAACCTCGCGTTTCTGTTCGCCTTGCTGGCCTGCGTGCTCGTCTATGTTTTCCTGTGGCGCACGAAGTGGGGCTACGCGATTCGCGCGACGGGCGCAAACCCGACCGCCGCCGAATACGGCGGCATCTCGACGGGCAAACAGATCGTGCTCGCCATGGCCGTCTCCGGCGGACTCGCCGGAATGGTTGCCATCAACGAAGTGCTCGGCTATCGCTATCGCTACTACGACGGATTTTCGGCCAACTACGGATTCACAGGCATCGCCGTCGCGCTGCTCGGTCGCAATCATCCGGTCGGCGTGCTGCTCTCGGCGCTCCTGTTCGGCATGTTGATTCGCGGCGGCATTTTCGTAGACGCCTTCTCCGGCAAGGTCTCGAAGGATTTGGTCGAGGTGTTGCAAGCCATCGTCATTCTCTTCGTCGCGGCGGAAGCCTTCTTCCGCGGCACGTTCGGCAGGTTTGGTTTGTTAAAGAGATCGAAGGTGTGAACGCTGTCCGTCGTCAGTAGTCAGTTGTCCGTTGCATGTGACTCTCACATGAGTTGCTAAAGACGGAGTTGCATAACTGACGATAGACGAAAACAACGGACAACTGACGACTGACAACTGACAAATCCATGAGCGAAATTTTCACCATCGCGCTTATCTTCTCGACGATACGGACGGCGACGCCGCTGTTGCTCGCCGCGCTCGGCGGGCTGTATTCGGAGCGCGCAGGGATCATCAACATCGCACTCGAAGGGCTGATGCTGGCGGGCGCATTCACGGCGGCGGCGGTGACGCATTACACGGGCAGCCCCTGGATAGGTTTGCTCGCGGGCATCGGCGCAGGGATGCTCGTCGCTGCCATCCACGCCGTCGCCTGCATACGCTTCAACGCCGATCAAGTCGTGAGCGGCACGGCGATCAACATATTGATGACGGGCGTGCCCGCGATGCTGAGCGGCGCGCTCTTTCTCTCTTCGGGTTCGACGCCGCAGATTCCCAAAGACGATTTGATCCCCTGGACGCCCGTTGTGCTCGCGCTCCTGCTCGTCGCCGTAACGTGGTACGTGCTCTATCGCACGCCCTACGGTCTGCGCCTTCGCGCGGTGGGTGAAAACCCTGAAGCGGCAGATGCGGCGGGCGTCGGCGTCATGCGCGTGCGTTATTCGGCGGTGTTGTTGTCGGGCGCGCTCGCGGC
>DATHBB010000045.1:0-2466 GCA_035296385.1 Pyrinomonadaceae bacterium
CGCTGGCACTGTTTGCACTTATAGCGTTGGCTGCCGGTATGCGTATAGCCGGATTTCGTCTGCGCTTCTGTTGAAGCACAATGTGGACATTGACTCATCCACTCAGCTTATCACTAACACCTTTGATTTAGACACTCCCCCTCGATAACAGTTATTGACATCAACGAAGGAAAACGCCAGACTAGCCGCACCTTTTGTCTTTTGCAATCCTCGTTCTCGCAGAACTCTCAAATCGAACAGGAACGCCGCCATTGAAGAAAGACACGGACACTCACGACTTAATCTATCAGCCCGCCGTCGCAGGCAGCGCCACTTTCAGCCGTCTGCCCGGCATCCACGAACTCGGTGATGAAAAGATTGATCTGGCCGTGCTCGGCATCCCGTTCGACGGCCTCGTGACGTATCGCCCCGGCGCGAGGTTCGGGCCGAACGCGATACGCCAGTCGTCCGTCCTGTGTCGCGGCTACAGCCGCCAGATGGAAGTGGGCGTCTATGAACGTCTGCGTGCGTGCGACGCGGGCGACGTGAACGTCAACCTCTTCGACTACGAGGAGACGTTTCGCCAGATCGAACGAAGCGTCGCCGCCTTGCAGGGGCGCGGCGCGGCGGTCGTCTCCTTAGGCGGCGACCACTCGATTTTGCTGCCCGTCCTCCGCGCGACCCGCAAGAAGTATCCCAGGCTCACGCTCATACAGTTCGACGCGCACACGGACATCTCCGACGCCTCTTCGGGACACAAATTTCATCACGGCACGTCCGTTCTCAATGTGATTGAGGAGAATCTGGTGCGGGCGGACCACATCTTCCAGATAGGCATACGCGGCTCGGTCGCGGACGCCGCTTATCACGACCACGCAAAGGAACTGGGAATCCACACGCTCGACATGCAGGGCTTTCACGATCCGCGCACGCGCGCGTCGTTCATAGAGACGCTGCGCGCGGTCGCCGGTTCCGACCCTTGCTATCTCACGTTCGACATAGACGGCGTCGATCCGGCGTTCGCTCCGGGGACGGGCACGCCATCGGTGGGCGGGCTGACGAGCTTTCAAGCGCTCGACCTGATGCGCGCGTTCAGAGGGCTTCAACTCATCGGCGGCGACGTGGTCGAAGTCGCGCCCGCCTACGACCACGCGGAGATCACTTCGCTGCTCGCGGCGGCAATCGCTTTCGAGACGGCGGCGCTCATCGCGCTAGCGCGGGCTGCCTGACCCACTCCGCACCGAGCACCTCACCGATGGTCGTCAGCCCGTATCGCTGCGGGCAGCGTGTGGTCGCAAGGTCTTTGCCGACGAGGCGCGAGCCGACGAGATACTCTTTCCCCAGACGCTCCTGACACCAGCGCAAAACCTTATCGAGGCACGGCGTCTGGACGCGCGCGATCTCGGCGATGCCGCGTATGACGACCAGACCGAACGGCACGTCTTCGGCCAGAAAGCGGTGGTTGAAGTCGGGCACGTACTTGCCGTTGGCGGTTCGGGTCATCGGATGCGTGATGCCCTTGTAGCCGGAGTTGGTGCGCAAGGCCGTCATCAAATTCGTCTTGTCCTTGATGTCTTTGCCGTAACAGGTGATGTCCCAGTCGTACATCGGGATGACTTGCGTGAGGTCTAAAGGCGGGTGCTCAGACATGATGCGCCGGCTCACGCGGACCACTTCCTCGCTCACCTTGCCGAGCAGTTCTGCCGTGTCCTCGTCAACGCCCTGATAAAAGAGGGGCGAACGCTCCAGCGCCACCCCGTCCCAATCTTTCCAGCGCCCGTACATGATGGGCGGGTGGCTGTAGGCGTTCGGCGATCTCAGAGTGATGCCGAGCAGGTGGCCTGAGACGGCCAGTTTCGGCGTCTCGCCCAAAAGTCGCTGCAACGTCGCCAGCGGGTCTGCGACGCGCGCACGCGTGAGGTCGCCTTCGAGCGCGCCGACGAGTTTATCTTTGATGCCGAAGATGCCCACCGCACGACTAAACTCCGCGAGACGGCAAATCCACGGCAGCGATTCAAAATTCATCACGACGCAATTTTCCACGCGCTCGCCCAGAGCCTTCCTCACGTCGAACTCGAACCCGTTTTGACCGGGGAGGCCGACGATCACGCAGCCGTCTTCGATGTAGGGTTGGAGCGCGCTCAGATACGTCCAGTGCATGAAGGCGGGCACGGCGAAGATGATGAAGTCGCACCCGCGCGCCTGCTCCGGCTCGTCCGTGACGGTGAAAGGCTGCGCCTTGAGCGCGACGAGCGAACCGTGCCCGTTCCGGCGCACGGTGACGGTCAACATTTCGTTGCGGCGCATCGCCTCACGCCAGCGGCGGATTTTGTCTGTGTTTTGCGTGAAGACGCGCACGTCAACGTCGGGCTGTGTGGAAAAGAGTCCGGCCAGAACATGTGCGCCGCCGCCCGTGCCGCAGATTAGAACTCGAATCGGATAGGTCATAATGTCGTCTCCGCATTCTCTCAAGCTATTCCGCCGGTT
>DATHBB010000046.1:0-3208 GCA_035296385.1 Pyrinomonadaceae bacterium
TAGGCGGCGTTATCCCAGGTCAATTTCGTCAGCGGCTTCGGCAGTTCTTGAAGCCAGCCGTTGTTGGCGAAGCGCCCGTCATAGACGGTCGGGTCCGGGCGAAACACGATCTCGAACTGTCCGCCCGCGCTTTGCGGAGACGCCGGAAGATTCGCAGACCAATCGCCTCTGACCGCCACGCTCTTTTCTTTCGCAGCCGTACCCGGCACGACGCCGTCGTGCACGACCCCGCGCCACGCCTCGTCGAAATTCGCGGGAGCCGCGGCAGCGGTTCGCGCCGTCGCCGCGCCCTGCTGCTGCTGTTGCGCCGGACTCGGCGTGGCGCTCGGCGTCGGACTCGGCGTTGCGGAAGGAGTGGCCGCCGCGTTGTGTCCGGTCGTTGCGCCTTCGCCGTGCGTGTTGTTGCCGCCGCTGCCGCTTGTACCTAACGCGGCGGGCTGAGCCGTGCCCTGCGCGGGTTGCTGCGTGCCCGCCGATGCGACGAGCGTTTCGAGACGCTGCGTGCGCCAGTAGTCGCGCACGATGTCGTAGCCGCTTTGTTCGGGCTTGTCCGTGAAGGCCGCGAGGAATTCGTAGACGCTGCGCCCCTTGTAGAGCGGCGCGATGAGCGGCTGGACGATGGAGACCGTGCCGTCGTGCGCGCGCGTGTCGCCCCACGCTTCGAGGAAGTGCGTTTCGGGAATGTGCCAGTGGCAGAGTTCCGAAGTTTCGTCGTCGTAGAGGCTGAGGTGTACGCGCAGCCCGTCCTTGCCGTCGGGCGTCCTGATCTTATCGAGACGCTCTTTCGTCAACGCGAGATCAATTGGCGCGTTGTAAACCGGATTGCCGCCGACGATGACGAGCATCTCGACGCGCCCCGCTTCGATGTCGCCGACGAGTTCGCGAAGACTCGCGACTTGATCGACGGGCTGCGCCTCAATCGGGTCTGTGTACACGACCGTCTGCCCGACGTTGCCGAGCGCCTGATTCATCGCGTGCGCGAGCGCGTGTACGGCGGGCGTCTGGTGTTCGCCCGCAACGACGATTGATTTGCCGCGATGCTCCTGTAAATCTTTGGCGATGGCGAAGAGGTGCTTGGCGTGCGCGACGTTTTGAAACTGCGCGCCGTCGTTTGTGACGCCGGGTGCGCCGAGGTTGGAAGCGAGCGCACGCGCGAACATCTCAAGTTGGCTCGGCTTGATCGAGAAACGGTGATCGGCGAACGCGCCCGTATTCGTCGGCGTCGTCTCCACCACGTAGAGACGGTTCATGTCCGTCTTGCCCTCGCCGACGCGACGCTTGGCGGCGAAGTCGCGCGCGTAACGCAGATTGGCCGCGCCCGACGAGAGGAAATCGGAATCGAGCGAGAGTACGCGGTCGGCGCGGTCGAAGCGATAGATGGTGTTGACGGGCTGGCCGAAGGCGAGTTGCGCGCCCATCGCCGCGCTGTTCGTGCCCGCAGGCTCGTACTGATGCCACTTCGCGGCGGGGAAGGCCGCCAGTATCGTTTTCAACTGCGCGGCCATCGTCGGCGAGGTGACGGTCTCGGTCAGAAAACGGAGGCCGGCGCCCTGTCGCCCGCGCATCTCGTCGAGTTTCGTGCGCAGTTCGCCGAGGAAGGCCGTGTAGGGTCGAATCTCGCCGCGATGTGTGATGGTCTCGGAGCGGTCGGGGTCGTAGAGCGAGAGGATCGAGGCGATGGAGAAAACGTCCGTCGCGGCGACGCGCTGCCCCGCCGGACGCTCCGGCGTGCCGCTCGTCGGGTGGTCAGGATTGCCTTCGACGTGCGTGGGGCGTCCCTCGTTGCTGCGCACAAGCAGACCAGCCGCGCCGCCCGGCATCGGCATCGCGGTGGCGAAAAACAGCGGCTTGCCCGGGACGAGTTCGCCGGGCTGTCGCACGAACGGGACGACGGTTTCGGGCGGTTGGTAGGAGCAGGAAGTAATGCCCGCGAGCGCGAGCGACGCGCCCATCAACTTCAAAAACGTGCGCCGCCCCACCTCGTCGTCCCACTCGCCCGCCTGTCGCGGAAACTCGTTGTGCAGGTAGTCTTCAAACTGTCCCGAATCGGCCAATTCTTCGAGGCTGCGCCAGTATTCTTTGCCCGTTTTGTCGCCGAGTTTCGCGCGAATCTCTTCGCGCCGGACGGGGCGGCGAATGTTGTACAGTTCGGGGAAAGTCTCTTTGATATGCATCTACTAACCTCTCGCTCGGACGCTTCCCTTAGCGGTGGCAAGTCGAACAACTTTCGAGGAAGGACTTCGAGCGAATCTTGTTCTCGACTTTGAGTTGACGCCCGCGCGCCAACTGCTCTGCGGTCTTGTTCTCGGCGAGCGCGTTCTCCTGCTGCCAGTCCATATCGAAAATTTTATCTTTCGGTCGAAGGAATCGTTCCGGCTCGCGGTGACATTCCAGACACCACTCCATCTGCAACGAAGCGGCCTGATAGACGAGCGGCATTTCGTCCACGCGCCCGTGACACGAGGAGCAGCCGACGCCCTTGTTGACGTGGATGCTGTGGTTGAAATAGACGTAGTCGGGCAGGTCGTGAACGCGCGTCCACTCTATCGGCTTGTTCTCTTTCCAACTGGCGCGCACGGGTTCGAGATAGGGGCTGTCGTTCCAGAGTTGCGAGTGGCAGTTCATGCAGGTTTTGGTCGGCGGCAGCCCCGCGTTCGAGGAGGTTTCGACCGACGTGTGGCAATAGCGGCAGTCGATGCCGTCGTCGCCCGTGTGGTGCTTGTGCGAAAACTGCACGGGTTGTTCGCGCTCGTCGAAAGCGCCCGTGTTCCAGGACGAGCGGTTGATCTCTGCCACGGCCCACGTCACAAAGAGCAGGACGAAGATCGAGCCGAAGATGCTCAGCTTGGCGAGCGTGTTGGTGCTGCGGTGAAAAATTTGCGGCATGCTTAGTACCTGCTGCTTCGGTTCGCGTAACCCTCGGACGGGAAAGGCAAATCCCGTTTGTCTGGAGCAGTAGAAACCGTTAAAGACTCGAACTGCGGTCGCGCGACGGACAAAGAAAGGCCACCACCTACCGAACGGGCGGGCGCACAACATGACGAGGTACAGCAGTCGAGAGCCTTCAAGCTACAACTTTCCCCGTCATGCCCCCTTGTTCCATAATTCTTGTGGTGCGGTAGTGATACTAAATTTTGCGCCGAACGGCAAGCGATTGCTCAAACTTATTCACAAAATAATCCACACTTTTTTCACGACGCCCAACGCC
>DATHBB010000047.1:0-4981 GCA_035296385.1 Pyrinomonadaceae bacterium
AGAGCTTTGCCGACGTTCGGGTCGCGGCGGACGCGCCAGATTTTGGAGTCGAGGTAGTAGTGTATGAAGGCGTAGCCCCAGAAGAAGGCGGCGACGAGTTGCGTGAGTTGCGCCGCTCGCCCGCTCGTGTATGAGACGTACTGGCGCGGCAGTTGATACCAGAGGCCGAAGAGGACGCCGAAGGCGATGTAATAGAGGAGGCGACGGCTGATGAGCGTGGCCGCGCCGTGACGCGTGCGCGCCTCGTCGCCGCCCGTAGCGTACTTGCGGTTGTGAAACCAGATGAGGCGATGGTATTGCAGGTTGTGATAGATCGTGAGTATGGCGACGATGGCGATGGGCTTGTGCGGCATCGGCGTCAGGAGCACAACCCAGTGCATCGGCACGCAGGCGGCGAGCAGTAGATACTTAGGCACGTCGAGCGGTTGCCGCTGCACGGCGCGCTGCACCTGACGGACGAGCCAGAGAAACGCGACGACGACGGTTACCGCGAGCAGCGCCGTCTCCAGATAATTGATGCCGCCCGAGAGTCGCGCAGGGACGCGCGCCAGAGCGCCCGCGTCGCGCGCGACGAAGGCGACGAAAGGGTATGTGAGCGCGAGCAGGATGAAGAGACGGTCGAGCGCGTTGTCTGCGGGCGCAAGGTCTGCGTTCTTCTTTTTGTAGAGCACCATGAAGCCGTAGTGCTGTTTGACGAGATGGTAGTAAGCCCAGAGCGCGGCGAGGAAGAAGAAGACGAGGCCGAGTCCGGCCAGGACCATCAAGGGGCCGACGGCGAAGAAGGCGAGCGACCCCCACAGGAGACGCTTGCGCGTTTGTCTCTCTTCGCGGTCGAAGTAGGTGCGCGAGAAGGTGCCGAAGACGTGCGGCGCGTCTATGAGGATCGCCCACGCCGCCACCATCGGCACGAGCGGCACGACGCCGCCCACGTAGAGCGCCAGAAGCGCGTAGCTTGAGACGACCGAGCCGATGAACCAGACGAGATCGTCGCGCGCTCTGATGAGCCAGCGCACGGACAGTGCGCGCGTCTCGGTGGGTGCGATAACGTTAGCCGTGTTAGTTGTCGTCGTCGTGGCCGACATGGAAAAAATTGCGCTCTCCGGTCGTTCGCGCGCGCGGCGTGGACATGCGGCGCGCACCGGCTTCATAATCTCGCGAAAAGTTCGCGCGCGCGGGGACGGATTTTAGCATAACGAAAGAGCCGCGCGCCTTTTGGAGAACGAAGGAAAATCCCGATGCCTACGACGAACGACAAAGCGCTGCACGAGCTGCTGGCGAAACTTTTTCAGGCGCACCCCTGGCACGGCGTCGCGCCCGGCGGCGCGGCGGACGCGCACGCAATCGTCAACGCCTACATCGAGATCGTGCCGACCGACGCCGTTAAGTACGAACTCGACAAGCCTTCGGGACACCTCAGAGTTGATCGCCCGCAGCGTTTCTCCTCGATGTGCCCGACGCCCTACGGCTTCATCCCGCAAACCTATTGCGGCGAGACGGTGGCCGCGCTTTGCGAAGAGCGCGTCGGGCGCACAGGCATACGCGGCGACGGCGACCCGCTCGACATCTGCGTGCTCACCGAGAGACCCGCCGCGCACGGCGACTTCTTCGTGCGCGCCCGCGCAATCGGCGGCCTGCGCATGATCGACGGCAACGAGGCCGACGACAAGATCATCGCCGTGCTCGCCGACGACGTGACTTACGGCCACCTGCGCGACATCGTTGATGCGCCGCGCGGACTGATAGACCGCCTCCAACACTATTTCCTGAGCTATAAGCAACTGCCGCAGGAAGCCCCGCGCCGCGTGGAGATCGCGGAAGTCTATAACCGCGAAGACGCTGCCGAAGTCATTCGCCGCAGCGCCGCCGATTACCGCACGCGTTACGGCGCGCCCGAAGAGCGCCTCGCGGAATTGCGGCGTCTGCTCGGCGAGTAATTATGTTTGTGACGGCGTGGCGCGTGTCCCGCGTGGAAGTTTTATGAATCAGAAAGAGATCGTCAGGCGCGGCTACGATAAAGTGTCTTACGCTTATTGCGACGACGCGGGCGCGCATGTTTTTAGAGAAGATGCCGCACGCCTCTTAGAATTGATTCCGCTTTTACCGGAGCACGCCGCCGTGCTCGACCTCGGCTGCGGCTGCGGTTTGCCCGTCGCGCAGGCGCTCGCCGAAAATTTCAACGTCACCGGAGTTGACATCTCACGCGTGCAGATCGAGCGTGCGCAGCGTCTCGTTCCCGGCGCGCGCTTCATCTGTGCGGACATGTCGGAGGTTGATTTTCCTCCGGAGAGCTTCGCGGCGGTCGTCTCTTTCTACGCGATCATACATCTGCCGCTCGACGAGCAGCCCGCGCTGTTTGCGCGTGTGCGTCGCTGGCTGCAACCGCGCGGCTATTTTCTCGCAACCCTCGGAGGCCGCGCCTGGACGGGCACGGAAGAGAACTGGCTCGGCGTCAAAGATGCGACGATGGCGTGGAGCCACGCGGACGCGGAGACCTATCAAGCGTGGCTCGCCGCCGCCGGCTTCGAGATTTGCCGCACAGAGTTTATTCCCGAAGGAGACGGCGGGCACACGCTCATCCTCGCGCGTGCTTCTGAGGATTCTTGACACAGGGAAACGATGAAGTAGGAACGCGGAACGATGAAGTGAAGACAGTTGCTTTTAGTTCATCGTTCCGCGTTCCTACTTCATCGTTTTTTTACGTCTTCTCCGTCACACCACACTTCGGACAGACTAATTCTTGACGTGAATCGTCGCGCCAGCGTGCGCGCGGGGCGGAGGAGAGTTTTGGCTCGCGCTCTTCCGCCTCACCCTCGCTGAAAAAACGTGCGCGCGCGATTCTCTCAGACTCGCGCGCCGTCGCCGTCGTCGTCTCCGCCTCCTGACAGTGGCGGCACGTCCAGCCGTAACCGTTGTTGACGAAATGCTGCATGAAGGGAGAGAGGTCAGAGGTTAGTAAGAAACTGTCTTAACTAACCTCTGACCTCTAGCCTCTGACCTCTACTTCATTATCTTCTCAGGACGCCGCGACGGTCGGGCAGCAGCTTGACAGGAATTTTGACGCGGCGGTTGTCGCGGAACACTTCCACCTGCACGACATCGTTGAATTGATGCTTATCGAGTATGCGGTAGAGGTCGTCGCCGTTGCTCACGCGCTCGCCGTCGATGCTGGTGATGATGTCGCCGAGTTCAACGTCGCCGTCGGGCGTCTGTTCAAGTCCGCGCAGGCCAGCCGCCGAGGCCGAACTGTTCGGATAGACTTGATAGATGCCGACGCCTTCCGAGACGGGCAGGCGAATCTGCAAATTGCCGACGTTGAACGGGACGATGCCGAGCTTCGGACGGACGACCGCGCCGTTCTTGATGAGTTGCGGCACGATGCGCTTGGCGATGTTGGCGGGGACGGCGAAGCCTACGCCCACAGAGCCGCCCGCGGGCGAAAGTATCTGCGAGTTGATGCCGATCATGCGCCCGCTCGAATCGAGGAGCGGCCCGCCGGAGTTGCCGGGGTTGATGGAGGCGTCCGTCTGGATCGCACCTTCGATCTGCCGGTTGTTGCGTGCGCGTATGGGGCGTTGCAGACCGCTGATCACGCCGGTCGTCAGAGTGCGCGCGAAGCCGAACGGGTTGCCGATGGCTAAGACCTTCTGGCCGACGACGAGGTTGTCCGAATCGCCGAAGGGCACGACCCTGAGCATTTCGCGCGGCGCTTCGACTTTGATCACGGCGAGGTCCGTATCGGGGTCCTGCCCAACTTTGGTCGCGGGGTAAGCCTTGTCGCCGCCGAAACTGACGCTCAGTTTCTCCGCGCCTTCGATGACGTGATAGTTCGTCAGGATGTGACCCTGCGTGTCTATGACGAAGCCGGAGCCGGAGCCTGTGCGCTCGCCCGCGTCCCAGAAGTCGTTGCCGAAGGAGGTGGAGGTGATGAAGACCACGCCGGGCGAGATGGCCTTGTAGACCTCTATGTTGTTCTGCTCGTCGGTGGCGAGAGCGGGATTGCTGATTCCGGCGGGCGCGCTCTCGGTGAGGGACGCGCTGCCGCTCGGTTCGAGCAGGCGGCTGCCGTAGCGTTCGAAAAAGAAGACGACGCCGGCGGCGATGAAGGCCGACGAAAACGCGATCAGCAAAATCTGGCGTGCGGAAATTCGATACATATATCTGCTTCCTTTGAGATGGCAAAAAACTTACGGTACGCGTGCGCCCTGTTGAGATGCGCGCGGCGCAGTCGCCGTTTGCTCACACCGTTCGCGCGCGAAGGCTACGACAAAGGCCGCAGCCGCAGTCGCGCGCCGCGTAAAAACTATACGCGGAAAAGCGCGCGAAGGTTTGAACGGAGTCTAACGC
The DNA here is from genome assembly GCA_035296385.1 of Pyrinomonadaceae bacterium. GTDB lineage: Bacteria > Acidobacteriota > Blastocatellia > Pyrinomonadales > Pyrinomonadaceae > JAIVJZ01. The sequence goes on from DATHBB010000047.1 coordinate 4,345, forward strand.
AAGAGGGCGCGCGGGAGTAGCGACAAGGGAAGTTACGAATTTTCGGAAACTCAGAAGAGCGCTGTGAGCAGGGCGTCGGGCAGGCGTACGAGATAGGCTATGGCGGCGTCCGTGCGCGGGTGGCCGAGCGCGGAAAGACCGGTGGCGGCGTGTATGAACATGAGCGCCAAATAGAGGCCGAGCACGAGGCGCAGGCCGCGACGCGCGAGCGCGAGGTGCGACCAGCGGTAGAGAACGTAGGCGACGAGCGCGCCGACCAGGAGTTTGGTGGCGAGAAAGGGTATGTTGCCCGCGTCGAGCAGGTGCGCCATCAGGCCGTTGCCTTCGGTCGCCACGCCGTTGCGCACCCAGATGATGGTCAACTGTGCGTCGAGCCAGTTCAACAAAAACAGCAACACGCATTTTGTCAGGACGCTCATCGCTCGCTTCGCTCTCCTTTACGCGCCGACTAACTTTGTTTAACCCGACCCCTTAACGATTGAACCCCCAGCTTATCGGGCTGGGGGTTCGCTCAGGCTACGGGAGAAACGAATTCGCTTCGTTTGTATCAACTAGAAAAGTCGAATCGCCGACGATTTCCAAGAACCGCGAACGCGCGCGCCGCGCATTGTAGTCAACGCGGAGGAACGCGCGCGAC
>DATHBB010000048.1:0-11491 GCA_035296385.1 Pyrinomonadaceae bacterium
CGGAACGCGAGCGTGCGCGCACGGCGCTCGAAGAGTACGGCTTCGTGGCGCGGCACAGCGCGGCGGTGTTGCTCGCGTCGGACGCTTACGAGCGTTCTTCGGCGGCGCGTGCTCTGGGCGAGATGCGTTCGCGCGCCTCTCTGCCGTTTCTGCTCGAAGCGCTCTACGACGGCGAGCAGACCGTCTGCACCGAAGCGGTCAAGAGCCTCGGCGCGCTCGGACTGCCCTCGGCCATCGGCGCGCTGCTCGACATGGCGCGGCGTCATCCGGAACTCCCGCCCGCGCTGCTCGGTCGCGCGCTCAGCGCGTGCTCAGTTGATTGTCTCGAATTACAGGCCGACGGCGCGGACCGCAATTCGTTCTCACTGCACGCGGAGCCGGCCATCGATCCTTTCACGGGCGAGATCAGGGGACTCGAACCCGTCGGCTCGGTCGAACAACTGCCCGAATGGATGGAGGATGAAAGTCTCGCCGACGCGCTCGAACGTCTCGACAGCGCGGACGTTGAAGCGCGCGTCGCGGCGGCGCAACAACTCGCGCAGTTTCAGGTGCAGCGTTCGGTGGAAGCGCTCACCTCTCTGGCCGCGAACGACCGCGACTCTGCGGTGCGCGCGGCAGCCGTCACGAGTCTCGGCAACATCGGGCACGAATCGGTCTTCCCGTCCGTCTTGATCTCTATGGCGGACGAAGCGCGCGAAGTTCGCGCGGCGGCGGCGCGCGCCCTGTCGCGCCTGAGTTTCGACCGCGCGGACGCATACGTGCGCGTGCTTGAGACCGCCGACGCGGAGACGCTCAGGCATCTGGCGTCGGCGTGTGTCGGGGCGGGGCTGGCGAAGCAGGCTCTGAGTCGTCTGGCGAGCGACGACCGGCGGCAGGCTTATGAAGCCTTCTCGCTGCTGTCGCTGGTGGCGCGCGGCGGGCAGTCGGACTTGATCTTGAAGGTGTGCGAAGAGCATCAGGACTTGAACGTCCGGCTCGCGGCCTCGCGCCTGCTCGGCCTGATGGGCGACACGGAACTCGACGCAGCCTTGCGCCGCATCGCGCTCGGCGCAAACGCGCCGGAGAAGTTGCGCACGGCCATCCTCGAAGCCATCTATCGCGGCGAGCAGCAGCAGGGCGCGCCCACGCAGGTCTTGGAAGCGAATTGATGATGACAAGAGCGCGCCGCCTATAGCATAATGCCGCGTCCGCGCGTGTAAGCCCTGACTCGCGACTTGCCCTGAGTGCCATAACCAATGCGTCAAAACAAACAAACGGTCTTATTTTTCGGCCTTCGGCGTTGGCTCTTGCTCGCCTTCGCCCTCGTCGGCCTCTGCCTCGCCGCCGCCCCACCCGAGCACACGAGCGCACAACAGCAGCCCGCCAACGCCACACAGAAGCCACGCACCAAACGCATCACGCCCCTGCGCACGAGCGACACGGCGGACGGTTCGCGCGTCACGATCACTTCGGACGGCGAGTTGAACGACTACTCGGCTTATCGCAGCGGCGACCGTTTCATCGTCGTCGTCCCGCAGGCGGAAGGCGGCGGCGGCGGCGCGCGCGGTCGCGGTTTCGAGGGCGCGCAAGTCGAAAAGCGCGGCAAGGATTTAGTCTACACGTTCAAACTCCAACCGGGCGCGACCGCGCGCGTCAACCAACGCTTCAACCGACTCGACGTGCAGTTCAGCGCGCCGCGCACCTCCGGACAGACGAATGCGAACACGCGCCCGACGCCAAGCCCCGCGCCCACTCCGAAACGCACGCTCCCCGAAGAAGCCGGAATCACGAAGCCGCAGACGAACGCCAACAACGCGCAGCCGACGCCCGACGCGCGCCGCTCGCCCGACGCGAACGCCAACACCAACCTCGCGGCAACCGGTGCGACGCCCTTCGTCATCCCGACGCCGGGCGTCACGACTACCCCCACAGGCGTCCCGACGCCAACGCTCGCGCCCACCGCCGCGACGGCAACGCCCGGTGCGGACACCATCGCGCAAACGCAGCCGACCGCCGCCGCGCCCATCTCGATCACGACCGGCACACAGCCCGCAACTTCTCCGACTTCCGTGGGCGCGGTCGTCACGCGCAACTGGCCCTGGCTGCTCGCCGCGCTACTGGCCGTCGCCCTCGGCCTCTTCGTCGTCACACGTTTCAGAGGCGACCGCCGCGACCAGAGCAAGCCGCTGCCGCCCGCCGTGCCCTCCGGCACGAAGCCCGTCACCACCACAGTCAAAGAGACAAAGACGGCGGAACTGAAACCCTCCACCGCTTCAACTACAGCCACGACCACCGGAGCGACCACCGCAAAGACGACTGGAACAACCGCCGGAGCGACTACCGGCGCGACCGCCGCAGCGTCATCTGCCGCGACCGCCGCGAGCCTCTTGAGTTCCGGCAAACAGTCTAAGAAAAAGAAGAAGAAGGCCGAGAAGTCGAAACGTCTCGCGGAAGAGAAAGAACTGAAGACGGGCGGCACGAGTGCCGCCGCCGGAACAAGCGCGTCGAGTGCTGGAGCAACTGCTCAGGACGCGGGCGCGGCCACCACAGACTCCGGCGCGGGAGGCGCGCTCGCAGCGGGCGCGCTCATCGCGGGAGCGGGCGCAGCCATAATCGGCGGCGCGTCCAAAGCCGAAGAGAGCAAGTCCGTCGAGACGAAAGCCATCGAAGCGAAAGCCGTCGAGGCGAAAGTTGCAGAGACGAAGGCCGTCGAGCCGTCGGTCGCTTTCGAGCCGGAACGCATCGAGGCCGAGATCAAAAAGTTACTCACGGGCGAGAGCTACGACGAGAGTGTCATCAACGCTGCGGACGCGGGCACGCGCCAACTCGTCTCGGCAGAGTTAATGTCGGCCATCGCCGGGCGCAACGCCGCGCGCCGCGAGCAGGCACGCACGGCCTTTCTCAAGCACGGCTATTTCGACGAAGCCGCGCGCGCTCTACAGTCCGCGGAAGCGCCGGGCGAACGCGCCGCCGCCGCGCACACGCTCGGACTCTACGGCGAGCGCAGCGTCACGCCGCATCTCACCGCCGCGCTCGAAGACCCCGCGCCCGACGTGCGCCGCACGGCGGTCGAAGCCTTAGCCGAACTGCGCGACCCGTCGGCCATCGGCGCGCTCGAAGCCCTGCGCTGGCGCGAGGTGTCGCGGCAAGTGCCGCGCACGCTCATCCAACGCGCCATCGAAGCCACCAAACTCGCGGAGGCGGAAGAAGCGGAGGCGGCAGCGACGGCAACAACAGCCGTTACGCCCGATGTCATTGACGACGACACGCCGACGCTCGCCACGCCGAGCGACGCGGCGGCAGTGGTGCCCGCCGCGACGGAAGCCCTGACCGTCGAAACAAAAGAGGGCGAGTCGAAAGAGATCGAAGCGAGAAAGGTTGAGTCGAAAGAGATCGAGGTGGCGGTCGCAACCGTCACTGTCGCCGAGCCTGCGACCGTCGGCGCTGTGGAGTCTGACACGGCGACGGAGGAGTCGCCCGTCCTGGCCGCGACCGTTGTGGAAGCGACGCCGTATGAAGCGCCCGTCGCCCTCGACGAGTCGCCGACCGTCGAGACGAAGGACGCAGTTGACCAAGCGGAAGTCGCAGCGGTCGAGACGAAGGCTTTAGAGGTCGCCGCGCCGCTCGCAGAATCAACCCGGGAAGTTGAAGCCGAAGTTGAAACGCCGCCCGCTCCGGTCGAGATTGATCTCGCCTCGTCGCTCGCGGCGAAGGAAGCGAGCCTCATCAAGGCGCGCGAGCGAGAGGACTTGACGACGGAGAGCAACGAAGCGACGCCGCCCGTCGTCGCCACCGACATGCTCGCGGCCACGCCGGAACTCACGAACGCAACTCATTCGCCCGAGTCGCAAACCCCAACGCACGCCTCGTCCGTTGATGCGGCGCGCGAAGAGACGACGGCGGACGCCGGATCGTCGCCCGTCTATCGTTCCGACTTTGCGGTCGGTTCGGGCAAGCAGGCCGGTGCGGGCGATGACGTGTGGGTTGATCTCGATGCCGACGAGCACGAGGTGACAATTCAAAGCGTTGACACCGCGCCGCCCGCCGAACCGCTCGGCACATTCTACGCGGCGGGCGCAACCGAATGGGCGCTGGAAACAGACACGAAAGAAACGCCCGCGCCGCACACGCCCGAAGCGAGCCGCCAGGACCAATCCGCCTCGCTGTTCGACACGTTGGAAGTCGAAGCGTTTGAAACCAACGCCGCCGACGCCGCGCCTGTGGTCGCTGCCGCTCATCTGCCGACGCCCGCCGAACCCGCGCGCGCCGAAGACTTGCCGACGCAGCCGCTCGACTTCAAGCACGATTCACCCGCCGCGAGCGAAGTGATTCGCGGCACGGAGGTCGTGAAAGCCGACAAGGGCTTGAGTCTGGTTGACGGTTCGGACGAAGAAGATTTTTCGATCATCCCGAAGGGCATACAGTTGCGGCTCACGAGCGACGATGCGAGCGAACGCGCCGCCAGCGTCCTCGCGCTCTCGCGCCTGAACACGGACGAAGCCTTCAACGAAATCTGCACCGCCTTCGACGACCCCGCCGAAGAGGTGCGCAACGCCGCCGCACGCGCTCTCTACGACATACACGAAGACCGCGCGGACTCTTTCACGCGCGCCCTGCGCGAGTCGCCCGTCGAACGCCGCCGCCAGATCGGCGCGGCGCTCGCAGGCTCCGGCCTCGCCGACGAAGCCGTCGGCAATCTCACGGGCGAGAGCCGCGATAAAACCTACGACGCCTTCTCGCTCCTGTTCCTGATGGCGAAGGCGGGCGAAGTCGCGCCGCTGATTCGCGCCATCGAGAGCCATCCCGATAACGAAGTGCGCCTCGCCGTCGTGAAGTTGCTCGCCTTGAGCGGCCAGCAGGAAATACTTCCGGCCTTCCGACGCCTCGCCGTGCGCGGTTCGCTCCCGACCGAAGTGCGCTCCGCCGTCATGGAAGCCATCTACCAGATCAGCAGTCAACCGCAGAACGCAACACCTGCGACCTGAAACGCGCCGCCACGGGCAGGCGTTCAACGTAAATTCGACGGGCGGCGCGTGCGTTTCCAGCAAACGCCGCCCGCCCGATTTAACTTTTGCGCGAGAGCGTGCGCGTGCGTGCGCGATCATGCTTTCACGCACGCCGCGCCGCGCGCAGCAGAGCACATAAAAGGAGACTAGCGAGCTTATGACAAACGGAGCACCATCGCAGCCGGAGTATCTGGCAGGCATAGACGTTTCGCATTATCAGGGCACGGTCAACTGGGCTGACGTGCGCGGCGCGGGCTGCGCCTTCGCTTTCGCCAAGGCGACCGAGGGCACGTCCGTCGTTGACCCGACCTTCAACGCCAACTGGAACGGCATGAAAGAGGCCGGACTCGTGCGAGGCGCGTACCATTTCTTTCGCGCGGAGCAGGACGGTGTACAGCAGGCCGAACACTTCCTGCAAGTCTGCCGGATCGAGCCGGGCGACCTCCCGCCCGTCATAGACATCGAGTTGAACGACGGCATCACGGGCAGTCGTCTCATCGCGGGCGTCGGCAACTGGATCGACACGGTCGCGCAGGCAACAGGCACGACGCCCATGATCTATACCGCCGCCTACTTCTGGAACGAATACATGAACGACGGCTTCGGCAAGTTCCCGCTCTGGCTCGCGCACTACACTTCAGCGCCCACGCCCCAACCGCTCCCGAAAGGATGGACGAACTGGACCTTCTGGCAATACTCGCAAAGTCTCCCCATCCCCGGCGTCAACGGCAACGCCGACCACAACCGCTTTAACGGCACGCAAGACGCGTTACAGGCTCTCACGAAGCAAGCGACATAAAGAGAAAACGATGAAGTAGGAACGGTGAACGATGAAGTAAAGACAACTTGCTTTTACTTCATCGTTCATCGTTCCTACTTCATCGTTTTTCTTCTGCGCCCGCGTCGGGTTATCCTATCCACATGCCTTTTCAGCTTCGTTCGGATTTCACTCCGCAGGGCGATCAGCCGCAGGCCATCGAAGCGCTCGTGCGCGGTTTGGACGACGGCGCGAAAGATCAAGTCCTGCTCGGCATCACCGGCAGCGGCAAGACCTTCTCCGTCGCCTCCGTCATCCAGCGCACGCAGCGCCCCACGCTCGTCATCGCCCACAACAAGACGCTCGCCGCGCAACTCTATCAGGAATTCAAAAACTTCTTCCCCGAAAACGCCGTCGAGTATTTCGTCTCTTACTACGACTACTACCAGCCGGAGGCATATGTGCCCGCCGCCGACATGTACATCGAAAAAGAGGCGACCATCAACGAGGAAATTGATCGCCTCCGCCTCTCGGCCACGCGCGCGCTCTTCGAGCGCCGGGACGTGATCGTCGTCGCCTCTGTCTCCTGCATCTACGGTCTCGGCGACCCCGACGCCTACTACAACATGCTGCTCTTCGTCGAGCCGGGCATGAAGATGACGCGCGACGCGCTCGTGCAAAAACTGGTCGAGTTGCAGTACGAACGCTCCGACATCGAGTTTGATCGCGGCAGTTTCCGCGTGCGCGGCGACATCGTGGAAATCTTTCCGAGTTATCAGGAGCAAGCCTACCGCATCGAACTCTGGGGCGACGAGATCGATACCATCTCCACCATCGACCCGCTGCTCGGCGAAGTCCTGCACAAACACACCTCGCGCCTGCCCGTCTATCCGAAGACGCATTACGTGATGTCGAAGCCGACCATCAAGCGCGCCATCAAGACGATCCGCGAAGAGTTGGACTGGTGGGAGCCGAAGCTCATACAGGAAGGCAAACTCGTCGAAGCGCAGCGCCTGCATCAACGCACGATGTACGACCTTGAGATGATCAAGGAGATGGGTTTCTGTCGCGGCATCGAAAACTACTCGCGCCACCTCACCGGAAAAAATCCCGGCGACCCGCCGCCGACGCTCCTCGATTATCTCCCGCGCGACACGATGGTCGTCATAGACGAATCGCACCAGACCGTCCCGCAGGTGCGCGGCATGTTCAACGGCGACCAGTCGCGTAAAAGAACGCTCGTCGAGTACGGCTTCCGCCTGCCTTCCGCGATGGACAATCGCCCGCTCAACTTCGACGAGTTCAACGAGCGCATCGGTCAGGTGATCTACGTCTCGGCCACGCCCGGCCCTTACGAGCTGACGAAGACGGGCGGGGAAGTCGTCGAACAGATCATACGCCCGACCGGGCTGACCGACCCGCAGGTCGTCGTGCGCCCCGTCAAAGGGCAGATTGACGATCTGCTCGAAGAGTGCCGCGTCCGCGCCGAGCGCAACGAGCGCGTGCTCGTCACCACTTTGACGAAAAAGATGGCGGAGGATTTAACCGAATACTTCACGGAGGTCGGCGTCCGCGTCCGCTACCTCCACTCGGACATCGAGACGCTCGAACGAATAAAAATCCTGCGCGATCTGCGTCGCGGCGAGTTCGACGTGCTCGTCGGCATCAATCTCCTGCGCGAGGGTTTGGACTTACCGGAAGTCTCGCTCGTCGCCATTCTCGACGCCGACAAAGAAGGCTTCCTCCGCTCCGAATCCTCGCTCATCCAAACGATGGGGCGCGCCGCGCGCCACGCATCGGGCACGGCCATCCTCTACGCCGACCGCATGACCGACTCCATGAAGCGCGCCATCGAAGAGACCGAGCGACGCCGCAACGTCCAACAGGAATACAACTCTGAGCACGGCATCACGCCGCAAACCATCGTCAAGCCCATCGAGTCCACGCTCGTCACCGCCTACGAGGCCGACTACTTCAAAGTGCCGCTCGAACTCGAAGCCTTCGAGGAATATTCGCGCGACAAAATCGACGGCACCATCGCGCGCCTCGAAGCCGAGATGCGCCACGCCGCCAAACAGATGGAGTTCGAGCGCGCCGCCGAACTCCGCGACCGCATCAAATACCTGCGCGAGCGCGAACTGACGATGACTTGAACGGAGCGGTGAGTTGCGTTTGTTAGAAATTTTATTCGCACCGATGGTCATGCTGTAATATGAGATTCGAGGGATAAAGCTGTGAGCGAGAATCTGGAAGCCATTTTGAATGCGGCGCGGCGTCTGCCGGTCGAGCAGCAGCGCGAACTCGTGGAGCGACTGCTTAAAGACGCGGGCGCGACCAAAGGAGGCGTACCGGAAGCAAATGGTGTTGGTAACGTTCGCCGTTACTTCGGAACGTGGGACAGCGGCGACACGCGCTCGGCAGATAATGAACGCATTGACGAAGACCTCGCGCGCGAATACGGCAACACGCAAGAGGCACATCAGTCCTGATGCTGCTCGACACTTCAGGACTGATGTGCCTCTTCGATATGCGCGACTTCCGCCACGCCGAAGCCCTGCTCTTTTACGCCGCCGCCGGCAAACGCATCACGCACAGTTACGTCCTGGCCGAGTTCATCGCGTTGGCACATGCGCGCGGCGCGCCGCGTGAAGGCGCGCTCTCCTTCGTCGCAGCTTTGCAGGATGATCCGGCGGTCGAAGTGGTCTGGACAGACGAGACGTTGCATCGTGCCGCCGTCTCACTCTTACAATCGAGACCCGATAAAGCATGGTCTTTGTGCGATGCCGTCAGCATCCTTTTAATGCAGCAGCGCTCCATGATAGACGCGCTCACGACCGATCATCATTTCGAGCAGGCAGCCTTGCGTAGGTTGTTACCGCAGTAAGAAAAAGCTCCTCCCCGATGAGCAATCATTCGACGGATCGTGGAAGCGACGCAAAAAATTCAAAGTCGAAAATTTTCAATGTTCAGTAAGTCCAACACAGACGAAATGCAGTCGTATCTTGCGGACGCGAGCAACCTCGCGGGCGGGCATGCGGCGCGCGTGGTGTTTCCTGAGACAGTAGAGGAAGTTGCGGGCGTGTTGGCGGAGGCTTCGCGTGAGGGCACGGCGGTCACGGTGTCGGGTGCGGGCACGGGCGTCGTCGGCGGGCGCGTGCCGTTCGGCGGGATCGTGTTGGCGACCGACAGGTTGAACCGAATCAAAGAGATCGTCAAAGAGGACGAAGGCGGGCGGGCGACGGCTGAAGCGGGAGTCGTGCTCGCGGAATTTCAACGCGCGGTCGAGGGGCGCGGGTTGCTGTATCCGCCCGACCCGACCGAGCGCAGTTGTTATCTCGGCGCGACCGTGGCGACGAATAGCTCCGGCGCGCGCACCTTTAAGTACGGCCCAACGCGCCGTTACATACGCCGACTCAAGATCGCGCTCGCGAACGGAGACACGCTTGATCTCGTGCGCGGCGAAATCTTCGCAGACGCAGGCGGGCGTCTATCCATTCCGCTGTTAACTTCAATGGGCGGCGCGCGGCACATCGAAGCGCAACTGCCCGCCTACCGGATGCCGCAGACGCGAAAGCACGCCGCCGGTTATTACGTCGAGGCGGGGATGGACGCGATTGATCTGTTCATCGGAAGCGAGGGCACGCTCGGCGTGGTCTGTGAAATCGAGACGATGCTCTTGCCGCGCCCTGCGGGCGTGCTCGGCGGCGTCGTCTTCTTCCGCTCGGAGGAAAACTTGCTCGCCTTCGTACGCGCGGCGCGCGCCGAATCGCTCCGCACGCGCGCCGGAGGGTCCGAAAATAATGTTGGCGAGTTGGACGCGCGCGCGCTTGAGTTCTTCGACGCCGAAGCCTTGAATTTCCTGCGCGAAAAATTTCCGCTCATACCTTCCGACACGACGGGCGCGGTCTTCTTCGAGCAGGAGACGAACGCGGAGACGGAAGAACAACTGTTCGCAGCGTGGCACGCGTTGCTCGAACGCCACGAGGCCGCGCTCGACGCTTCCTGGTTCGCAACCGACGAGCGCGACGGCAAGCGCCTGCGCGAGTTTCGCCACGCGCTGCCCGTACTCATCAACGAATGGCTCGCGCGTCAAGGCCAGCACAAAGTCTCGACCGACATGTCCGTGCCCGACGAAGCGTTCGCCGCGATGCTCCTTTTCTATCAAGAGACTCTGCGCGCGAGCGGCCTCCAATACGTCATCTTCGGTCACATCGGCGACAATCACGTACACGTCAACATACTGCCGCGCGACGACCGGCAGGCCGCCGCAGCGCGCGAGGTTTACAAACAGTTCATCGCGCGCGCCGTCGGAGTCGGCGGCACGATCTCGGCGGAGCACGGCGTCGGCAAAATCAAACGCGACTATCTGCGCGCGCTCTACGGCGACGAACATGTGCGCCGGATGGCCGCTCTCAAACGCGCCTTCGACCCCGCCTGCATCCTCGGTCGCGGAAACATTTTCGCGGAAGAGTTTTTGTAAAAATTGTCCGTTGTCAGTAGCCCGTTGTCCGTTGCATGTGGTTATCACGCGAGTTGCTAAAGATGGAATTGCTCAACTATCGACAGACAAAAACAACTGACAACTGACAAATTCTTATGTTTCGTTTCACCACCGCCGGAGAGTCACACGGGCGCGCGCTGGTCGCGATAGTCGAGGGGCTGCCTGCGGGCGTGCCTGTCGAGATCGAGTTTATCAACCGCGAGCTTCGGCGGCGGCAATGGGGCTACGGGCGCGGCGGGCGTATGAAGATCGAGCAGGACGCGGCGGAGATTTTGAGCGGCGTTAGGCACGGGCTGACGCTCGGCTCGCCCGTCGCTTTAATGATCGAGAATAAGGACTGGCGGAACTGGACGGAGGTGATGTCGGTCGAGGCGCGCGACGAGATCGCGCCTTCGACTTCGCGACGCGTGCGGCGACCGCGACCGGGGCACGCAGACCTCGCGGGCGGTTTGAAGTACGGCGCGCGCGACCTGCGCGACATACTCGAACGCGCATCGGCGCGCGAGACGGCGGCGCGTGTGGCCTGCGGCGCGCTGGCGAAAATGTTGCTTGCAGCCTTTCAAGTGGAGGTGTTGAGCCACGTCGTCCAACTCGGCGGCGTGCCCGCCGTGCCGGTTGACCTGAAGTGGGATGAGATCGCCGCCATCCCGCATGATGCGCCGCTGCGCTGCGGCGACGCGGGGGCGCAAGCGCGAATGGTCGAGTTGATTGACGAGCGCAGGCGCGAGGGCGACACGCTCGGCGGCATCTTCGAGGTGGTGGCGCGCGGCGTCGCCGCCGGACTCGGCGCGCACACGTCCTGGGATGAAAAGTTGGATGGGCGTCTGGCGCAAGCGTTGATGTCCATTCCGGCGGTGAAGGCCGTCGCCATCGGCGCGGGCGTGGAGGCGAGCGCGCGCGCGGGGTCTGAGGTGCATGACGAGATAGGTTATGAGCAGGAGTCGCGCACGTTCACGCGCCCGACGAACCGCGCGGGCGGCCTTGAGGGCGGCATCACGAACGGCGAGGAGTTGCGCGTGCGCGGGCATCTCAAGCCGATCTCGACTCTGCGCCGCGCGTTGCGCTCGATTGACATAGACACGAAAGAGGAAGAGTCTGCGGCGTTCGAGCGTTCGGACGTGACGGCTGTACCGGCGGCGGGCGTCATCGGCGAAGCGATGGTCGCGCTCGTGCTGGCCGGTGCGATGCGCGAAAAGTTCGGCGGCGACAGCCTCGCCGAGATGCGCCGCAACTACGACGGCTACCGCG
>DATHBB010000049.1:0-2220 GCA_035296385.1 Pyrinomonadaceae bacterium
GAATCTTCTTCGTCGCCGCAGACTCTTCCGCGGTTAACTTGACGGGCGCGGGACGCGCGCCGCGAAGTTGCGTGTAGTAAGTTTCGAGATCGGCGGTTAACTGCGCGCCGTTGCGTTTCATGTTCGCGGCGAGGTCATTGAGCGGCGCGGCGGACTTGCCGCCCGGCGCGGCGAAAACGCGTATGGTCGAGAGCGCGCGTTGCTCGCGCAGGACGCCCTGCTCGATCAGATAGTTCGCCTCTTTCCAGTTGTCGCCCGCCGGCATGCCTTCCTTGAGCAAATTCATCGCGACGCGTAGATCGTTGGCGAGCCGCTTCGTGCCCTGCGCGTAAGTTTCGGCGGCGAGCGTGGGGATGTCGCGTTCGGTGGCGCGCGCGAGGAAGTAGGCGATTGAGCCGATGATGAAGTTGTTGCGGCGCAGTTGGGTTTGATCGATCTGGAAAAGGTCGTCGTCGGACGAGTGTATGTAGTCGTCGTCCCAGTTGATGAGCGCGACGGCGGGCGTGTTGATGGGACCGTCGAGGAACGTCATGTGGTCGGACGAGCCGAACCAGGGGACGAAGCGCGCGTTGAAGCCCTGACGCGAGCCGCGCGTCGCGTAGAGCGGGCGCGTGTGCGGGCGCGGCAGTCCGCCCTGACGACTGGCGGCGAGAAAACCGTTGTTGGTGTTGATGACATACTGGCCGACCGACTCGAAGATGGCATCGAGGTAAGAGGTGCGCGAGTGCGGCGCGAAGATGAGGTGCTGGACGCGGCTGCCCATCGCCTGATTCGCGCCCGTCATGTCTTGATGGACGTTGGCGAGAAACTTCTTTGGCTCGTCGGGGAAGTCTTGAAAGTAGCGATACTCGGAATAGATTTCGTCCGTCCACCAGAAGCGTATGTCGCGCAGCGGGCGCGGCATCTTGCCTTCGGCGATCAATTTGTTGTAGGTGCGTGCGAGTTCGAGGAGGTTGCCGCAGCCGCTGCCGTCGTCGTTGGCCGAGCCTTGTTCTTCCTGCAAGTGCGCGGTGAGGATGATCTGCTGGTCGTGTATTGAACTGCCGCGAATCCAGCCTTCGACGAAGCCGGTGCGACCGGGCGCTGGGCTAATCTCCGTATCGACTTTCGCCTTCAAGACGACGCGCCCGCCCTTCGTGCTTTTGCCCGTGCCGAAATAGTCCTGCATGCCGTTGGTTTCGAGTATGCGGCGCAGCGTGTCGCCTTTGCGCGGCGGGAGCGAGAAGGCGAAAGTTCCCTGTTTGCCTTCGGGCGGCGTGGGATTGATGCGTGTCCATGCGATCTGGTCCGGGAAGTCCAGAGGGCTGCGGCCTTCCGTCGTGGCGTAGGTCACGATGCCGACCGCGCCGCGCGCATAGACGGCGTTTTGCGCTGCCCTGCCCGGCTGCGCGTTCGTCAAGACGATCTTTCCCTTCACGTCCAGATTTTTCAAACTCTCGACCGTCGCGTCGCCGATATAGATGAGTTCGGCGGTCACGTCCGCGTCATGGCTGCCGTCGGCGAGATAGACGGCGTGCTCGCCGAGGTCTGCGAGTTTGAGCGCGATGGGTTCCGTCATCCAAAGCTCTGCGCTGCGCGGCGTGTAGTTGACGCCGGGCAGAACTTGTTCGACGAAGCGCACGTCCTGTAGCCCGACTTCTTTCGCGGCCTTGACGATGTATTCGGCGGCCTTGAAATAGCCCTCCATGCCGGAGTCGCGATGCCAGTGCGTGAGCCAGCGTATGTGCTCGAAGGCGCGGTCGCCGGAAATCTCATTGGAGAGCATGCGTATCTCTTCGTCCGACAGAAACGGCGTCGTCTGCGCATGCACAAGCGGCGCACACGGCAAGAACATCAGAACGCTTAACAGAAACAGACTCGCAACTTTTCTTCTCAACATAAAACTCCTTCAGAAGAGAAACGATGAAGTAGGAACGCGGAACGATGAATGAAAGATTGTTCTTTGTCCGTTGTCCGTAGTCAGTTGTTCAAGATCGTCTTTAGCAACTTGCGTTATTGTCACATGCAACTGACAACTGACGACTGACAACGGACAGCTTTTACTTCATCGTTCCGCGTTCCTACTTCATCGTTTCTTCTAGTTTTCTTTCCATTCGGGGATGCGCCCCGGCGTGTGGGGTGCGCCTGCGGCTTCCATCGCTTTTTCAAGGCGCGCGAGGTCGCCTTCGATGAGCGAACGCAACTGCGCGAGCACCGACTCGAACTCCTGCGCGGCGATTG
>DATHBB010000050.1:0-5653 GCA_035296385.1 Pyrinomonadaceae bacterium
CGCTCGGACTCGACGCGCGCGAAGCCTTCGCGCGGCTCGGCGAACGCACCTTCGACGTTTACCTGAACGAAGTGGCCTACTGGAAAAACGTCCCCGCGCGCGTCTGGGAGTATCACATCGGCGGCTATCAGGTCGTCAAAAAATGGCTCAGCTACCGTGAACGCGCGGTGCTCGGACGCGACCTCACGCTCGCAGAATCCGCAGAGGTGCGCGACATGGTGCGCCGCATCAGCGCGCTACTGCTGCTCGAACCCGCCCTGGACGAAAATTATCAAACAATCAAAGCCGCCGCCTACCTCTGGCCGTCGGGCGACAACGCCTGACAAACCGCGCGCGTTAAATCACCAACTAAACCGGCACAACCCCGAATCCCGCAGTTTTCTTATCAAAATTGCCTGTCCAGACGCCGCCAACGCGTGTTCCGGCGTGGCCATCGTATGTTCCGACCTCAATTTTGAGTGTTCCGGTTTGGCCGTTGCGTGTTCCAACTCCAAATTTGCATGTTCCGTTGCGTCGTTAGTCGTTCTGAGGCCGTCGTTAAGTGGTCTGAGGTGAATGTTGAGCGTTCCGGTGTGACTGTTGCGCGTTCTAACTTCGTTGTCGTGTGTTCCGGCGCTTCGTTTTGTGTTCTGAGGCCGTCGTGAAGCGTTCCGGCGTGGCCGTCGGGGAAATAGGTTTGAACGTAGTAGATTTTTCTGGCGGGCGCGTGGGAAATGAGTATAATTTGCGCCACCCACGGGGCGGCACGCGCCCTCACTTCCCCAACTCCTCGGAAGGAAACCTCGTCCCTTCCCTTCACCGCAAAGGAGACCTCATTATGAACGACAAGCAGAGAAGACGACTCGAACGTCTGGCGAGAGCGGCCAGATTAGGCAATTCCATGAACGCAAGTTTCCCCGCGACTGGCAAAGGCGGGCAGGCTCTCTCACGCCTCGCCGCCGCCATCGACGACGCCGAAGCGCAGGCCACCGCCAGCATTACCAATCAGCGCCTACAGCAAAAGGGCACGGGCAATCGCAAAGACGCGCGCCGCGCCTTACAGTCGCACATCGCCTCGATCAGCGACACCGCCGCGACCATCGCCTTCGACCACCCCGAAGTGAAAGACAGCTTTCGCAGGCCACGTTCGACTCCGAACGACCAGACACTCCTGAGCACGGCGCGCTCTTTCGCCGCCGCCGCGCTGCCGCTCAAAGCGCGCTTCATCGAATACGATATGCCCGCAGACTTTCTCGAACGGCTCGACCAGAGCATCTCAGACTTTGAGGGAGCGATTGACGAACAAACCTCCGGCGAGAGCGCGCGTCTGGCGGCAAACGCCGCGCTCGAAGAGGCGATCAAGCGCGGCGAGCAGGAGTTGGAGAAGTTCGACACGGCCTTTCGCAATAAGTTTAGCTCCGACACATCGAAGCTGGCAGCATGGGAAAGCGCCCGACACCTCGAACGCGCGCCGCGCCCCCGCAGGGACGCCGAAACGCCCGTCCCGCCCAACCCGCCAACATCCAACGCATAACTAACCGGAAAAAACGTGAGCGCTTAGCGGTTCTACTCACACGACACTCTTTCCCCTGCGCCCCTCTGCGGCTTTACTCCGCGTCTGCGGCGGTGAGTGCCGGTTAATCAAACATTCAACGCAGAGGCGCAAAGGGTCACGCAGAGGATGCGCAGAGAGAAGATCACTCTACTCTCTCTCGGCGCTTCCTCTGCGGTTGTGTTCCGCGTCTGCGGCGTTGAAGTTTTTTTATACGGTCTATCTGGTCGAAGCGGTCTGTCGCGCGTGGCGCGCGTTTTGGTCGTCGAGCCAGCGTTTGAGCGGGGCGAAGTAGTCGATGATGGCGGTGGCGTCCATCTTGTCTTCGCCCGTCAAAGCCTTCAAAGCCTCCGGCCACGGGCGGCTCTGGCCGAGCGCGAGCATCTGTTTAAGTTTCGCGCCCGCGGCCTTGTTGCCGTAGATCGAGCAGCGGTTGAGCGGCCCCGTGAAGCCCGCCTCGCGGCAGAGAGCGCGGTGAAATTGAAACTGCAGGATCGCCGCGAGGAAGTAGCGCGCGTAGGGCGTGTTCGCGGGGACGTGATACTTCGCGCCCGCGTCGAAGTCGGCTTCGCTGCGCGGTGCGGGCGGCGTGATGCCCTGATACTTCGTGCGCAACTCCCACCACGCCTTGTTGTAGTTCTCCGGCGTCACCTCGCCCGAAAACACTTTCCAGCGCCACTGGTCTACGAGGTAGCCGAACGGCAGAAACGCCACCTTGTCGAGCGCGAGCCTGAGAAGCAACCCGATGTCCGCGCTCTCGTCGGGCACGTTTTTGATCATCCCGATCTGTTTCAGGTATTCGGGCGTGACGGAGAGCGCGACGGCGTCGCCGATGGCTTCGTGGAAGCCGTCGTTGGCGCTGTTCTGGTAGAGCGTGGGCTGCGGCGCGTAGGCCATCTGGTAGTAGTTGTGGCCGAGTTCGTGGTGGACGACGGAGAAGTCCTCAGCGGTGATCTTGATGCACATCTTGAGGCGCACGTCCTTCTGCGCATCCATGCTCCACGCGCTCGCGTGGCAGACGACTTCGCGGTCCTGCGGTTTGGCGAAGAGCGAACGCTCCCAGAACGTCTGCGGCAGCGGTTCGAGTCCGAGCGACGTGAAGAAGCCTTCGCCGTAGCGCACCATCTGTTTCGCGTCGGTTTTTCGCTCGACGAGTATCTTCGTGAGATCGAAGCCCGGGTCGCCCTTGTCGGGTTTGAGGAGCGGGTAGATGTTAGCCCAACCCTGGCTCCACATGTTGCCTAAGAGGTGCGCGGGGATCGGCTGGTCTTCGGGCACGAGCGCCTTGCCGTATTTTTCCGAGAGCTTCCAGCGCGTGTAAGTGTGGAGCGAATCGTAGAGCGGTTTGACTTGCAGCCAGAGGCGTTCCATCTCCGCGGCAAACTCGTCGGGCGGCATGTCGTAGTTGGAACGCCACAGCGCGCCCAGGTCCTTGAAGCCCATCTCGCGCGCGCCCTTGTTGCCGAGCACGACGAAACGCGCGTACTTCTGTTTGAAGGGCGGCGAGATGGCGTGCCAGCCGAGCCAGATGCGCTTCAACTCTTCGGGGTCGCGTGACTCCGCGAGGATCGGCTCCATCTCTTGAAGCGTGAGACACTTTCCTTTTTCGCCGTCGGGGCAATACTTCCCTTTGCCGTAGTCGCTCGACAGAGACGCGGTGATCTTCGTCAACTCGTCGCGCTCCGCCGCGTTCGACGGCGCGGGCACGGTCAGCGCGAGTTTCAACAGGCGCAGCTTGCGCGTCGTGTCGTAAGGGAGTTTCAAATTGTCGAAGCGCGTGGCCTGTTCGGCCAACTGCGTGACGGCGGCGGTCAACTCGTTGTTCGCGTCGGCGGCAAGAGCTTCGGTGTCGTCCGTGATGAAGTTCTCCTGCACCCAACTCGCGCGCGCCACCTTGAGGCCGAGTTCCCTCAGACGCTGCTCGGCATGTGCGACGAACTGTTGCGCCTCGCCCACTGTCGGCTTCGCGGCGGTCGTCCTGCGCGTTCCGGCCTTCTGCGTCTGCGCCGGCGAAACGCTATTGAAGAGAAAAATAAACGACAACAAAACTGCGGCGACGCCCGACGAACGCCGCGCCGCATAAAAAGAGAGTTTCATAAAGCCACCTCCAAGTTGAACTGAATCAGCTTGCCTGTTCGATTGCTAAAATTTTAGGAGAGTTGCCGCCGCCATTTTAGCCTCAAACCGCGCCGCCGACATAATGCGCGCCGGGATAGAAAGCGCGCCTTGCGTGTCGGGGTCGGCGAGGCGGAGCGGGGCGAAGACGTTGAAGTAGGAGGAGGTAAAATCTTCACCGCCGGAGACGCGTCGAGAAGAAACGATGAAGTAGGAAGGATGAACGATGAACTGAAGACAGTTGCTTTCACTTCATCGTTCCGCGTTCCTACTTCATCGTTTCTTCTCGACGCGTCTCCGGCGGTGAATGCCTCTTCATTCCTCAAAACGTGCGCGGAAGTCTTTCGCGCGGCGACGCAGCACGAGCCAGTCCTCGAATATTTCGGGCTGCCTGAGCCAGACCGTGAACCACTCTGCGATCTCCTCTTTCTCCGCGCGCTTCCGCTCGTTCACGGCAGGATTGCGCGCGATCATCTGCGCGCGCTGCTTGCCCTTCAACACCGTCTCCTGCACGCGGCGCAAGCCTTCCTTATCTTTCTTGCGCCCGAACTGGCGGCGCAAGTTGTCCAGACGCTTGAGCGAAGCGGCGGCCTCGTCGAAGTTGGAAAACTTCAAGACGTTGCGAAACATCGCCTCGTAAGGGTCTGCGGCGCGCCGGCGCGCGTCCATCTCCAACACTTCGGCATGGCGCAACTCCGCGCCCTCGTCCGCCAGCAAGCGCGCCACCACCGCCGGACTCTCCTCCGCGCCCTCGCCGAAACGCTCACGCACCGCCTCCGCAATCGCCTCCAACTCGCGCGCACCCACCGTCTCGCAATCCAGATGCTCCCACACCTCGATCATCAAGTCGTGTTTCGTGCGCGCTTTCCATTCGATTTTCGCCATTCGATACAGGGTAAAACGTAAAGGGCGGAGGGTAAAGCGTTAAAAAACGCCCCGCGCGTGCCCTGCCCCGCGAACAAGATGATTGACTTCACCCCGCCGTTGTTGTTCCATAGCCACACCCGACACGACAATAACCTTAAAGGAGAACCTCACATGAGCTACAACTCAAACCAGACCAACACCGACCCTGCTGTTGATATTGACTTCAACGCCCCTGATTTTCCGGGTAACAACGGAAAGTTCAAAGGCCAGAATCGCAGGATCGAGCGCGTAGAGATAACGGACGACAACACCGGACAGACACAGACTGTCCCCGTCCCTTCCAACGGTAAATGCACCATCAAGATTTACACCAAAAAGTAACCACCGGCTACGAGACCACAACAGTAGTATTATCTTCCGAGCCTTGCCGCACCTCGCTGCACCTCGCCGTCGCGTTTTAACTTTGCGCCGTCGCGTAAGAATCAATCTCGCGCGACGGCGCAAAATCGCCGGGAGAAGAGTGTATTAACGCGCCAGCCCGCCGTTCGCCCTGCGCCCCGTCTTTGCGGTAAAATCATCTCTGTCTCCGATCACCCGCTCCCGAGGCGCGAGACTGCACACGTGATGTCAAATCTCGATACAGCCCTCGCCGCCTTGCGCGAGCACTTCAACTTTGAAGATTTTCGCGAGGGACAGCGCGAGGTGATAGACGCCATCCTCGAAGGACACGACACCGTCGTCGTGATGCCGACGGGCGGCGGCAAGTCGCTCTGCTACCAACTGCCCGCGCTGCTGCGCCCCGGCCTGACCGTAGTCATCTCGCCCCTCATCGCGCTGATGCGCGACCAGGTCCGCGCGTTGCGGGCCGCGGGCGTGGAGGCCGGCGCCTACACCTCGGCCAACACCGAGGAGGAGAACGAGGATCTCCGCGAGGGTCTTCGGGACGGGCGCATCCGGCTCCTCTACCTCGCGCCCGAGCGGCTCGCCCAGTCGGGCACCGCCGCGGCGCTCAAGCGCTGGGGCGCCACGGCCATCGCCGTGGACGAGGCCCACTGCGTGAGCCAGTGGGGCCACGACTTCCGCCCCGACTACCTCCGCATCGGCACCCTGCGCGAGGCGCTGGGCGTCCCCCTCGCGGCC
>DATHBB010000051.1:0-31162 GCA_035296385.1 Pyrinomonadaceae bacterium
GCTGGTCTACTTACCGCCCTACTCGCCGGACTTCAACCCGATTGAGCGATGCTGGTCAAAGGTCAAGACGTACTTGCGGGCAGCTAAAGCACGCACCAGCGAAAGACTGGACGAGGCGATTAAGAGAGCCTTTGAGACTGTTACTGAATCCGACGCCCGTGCATGGTTCAAACATTGTGGCTATGCCTTACGTTAATTTGAAAACCGCTCTAATAAAGCACTCACCACAGAGACACAGAGGACACGGAGGGGGCACAGAGAGAAGCTGTATCTTAGGACGCTAACGGAATTTGGAGTGCCTTGCCGCGACGTGCGTTGACAGTTGATGCCGTGAGGGTTGCGCGTCAATGGTATGTCTGGAGCATGGCTCTGAAATCCCAGGTGGGTGCGGAGGGGATGTCGGTTCCGGCGATGACGTTACGTACCGGGTCGATCCAGTAATAACTGCTGCCGCTTTCCACCTTGTAAGCCTGCTGGGTGTGCGGGTCAACTACGCGTGTGTGACCGCGTAAGGCGTCGCCGCGTTTCTCGCTGATGCGATCCCACGAAGCCCAACGCTCGTCTCGTGTCTGCTGCCACAGGTTGCTCACGTACTCGTTGAAGCGCCGGTTCTCTTCGGCCACGTTCCGATTCGTCTGCGACTGTCGTTGCAGCCATTGAGGGTTCATCTGAAAAGTGGTGATAGCATGTTGCAGCACGGCATCGGCCAGCGTGGCGCGTTCGGCGGGAGCGACGAAGCCTGACAGGGTGTTGAGGTTCCAGAGCACCCCTGCGTCTGTGAAGTGCGTCATCGCCGTGTCCGCGAATTGATAAATGATGTAAGTTTGTTGATCGCCGAACTGGCAGGAATAGGTCACGTCGCCAGCAGTATGACGCACCCAGCCGAGTATCTGCGCGTACCATCCAAGCGAGTGGACATAATCCTGACGGTCTGTGTTCCTCAACAACTGTAAATTCCGTGCGTTGCGCGCCACTATGTTTCGGACATAATCGGCGGCAAAGTCCAGTCCGGTCTGGTAACTCTTGATGAGCAGGCCGCCGGTCATCATGCCTTCGCCCAGACCTGAGAACATCAGGTTCATGCTGGGTTCGACGAAGTCGCCGAGGATGTTGACATCGCCGCTGCGCACCATCAACTGATTATCCGGCGATTGAATAATAAACTCGGATTTCGTGACGAAGCCGCCTCTCTTAACTCCTCCCGTCACACGCCAACCGGCGGGAAATTCCAGACTGAAAGCCATCTCCGTAGGGTCAACCCAACGCTCGAATTGCATGTCCGCCAGAGGGTGGGAATTCGCGGGCGGATCAACGCGCGTCACGCGGAAACTTTGCAGTATGCGTCTGAAGACCGGTTCGAGCGTTTGAAACCGCGCGGGGGGAGCCGCCACCCCGTAAAAAAATCCGTTCGCGCCCTGACTCGTATTCGCCCACCACAGCGCGTTCGTCTGCCGCACCGTGCTTTCGTCCGCCCCAACCGTCCTCACCCCGTTTGAGTCGAATTGCCAGCCGCTCTCCGGTATCTCCCATTTTTGATGCGGCCAGAACTCTCTGGAAAGATTCGTCAGCACGTACCACGCGAAGGTCGCGTCGAGTTGCGCTTCGATCTTGATGGGCGAGATCGTGACGATCTCCGAGTCTGTCCCGAAGACGTTGATGATTCCGGCTTTGGTGCTTGTACGCCAGCCTTCGGGCATCTCCAGCGTGAAGCCTTGCGGGTCTTCGTGAGTTGTCCACCTCAGTTCCATCTGTGTCATCTCCGTTGAGCAGGCCGTTAGGTGATCAGTCGTTTTTGAGACCATCAGGCGCGGCGGTTTTTTCGAGCGCGGCGAGGCGCGCTTCGAGTTGCCGGATGGTGCGTT
This sequence comes from Pyrinomonadaceae bacterium, assembly GCA_035296385.1. GTDB lineage: Bacteria > Acidobacteriota > Blastocatellia > Pyrinomonadales > Pyrinomonadaceae > JAIVJZ01. Next base: position 1,863 of record DATHBB010000051.1, read on the forward strand.
GCATGTCGCCGAGGCGGCGGAAGGCTGCGGTCGAGCGCAGCCAGTCGCGGTTGTCGAAGGCGGGGATGCCGGAGAGAACTTTGCCCGGCGGAACGTTGTGGCTCGTCGCGCTCTTCGCCATGAGCACCACGTCGTCGCCGATGGTGAGATGACCGGCGACGCCCGCCTGCCCCGCGAGTATGACGCGTCTGCCGATGTGCGAGCTTCCGGCGAGGCCGACCTGCGCGCACAGCAAAGTGTCTTCGCCGACCGTGCAGGAGTGGCCGATCTGCACGAGGTTGTCGATCTTCGCGCCGCGCGCGATGCGCGTTTCGCCGACGGAGGCGCAGTCAATCGTCGTGCCCGCGCCGATCTCCACATCGTCTTCGATAACGACACGTCCGGTCTGCGGAATTTTCAGCCAGCGTCGCTCCTCATCCTTCGCGTAGCCGAAGCCGTCCGAGCCGACGACGACGTTGTTATGAATCGTGACGCGTGTGCCGACCTCGGTGCCTTCGCGCAGCGCGACGCCCGAATGAATCGTCGAACCCGCGCCGATGCGCACGCCGTCGTAAATCGTCGCGTTCGGATAGATGCGCACGCCCGACGCGATCTCGACCTCGCGCCCGACGACGACGCACGCGCCGATCCAGACTCTCTCCGCGACGCGTGCGCTTGTGTCGATCACCGCCGACGGGTGTATGAAGGATTCAAATTCGGGTTCGGGATGAAAGAGACGCAGGGCGCGCGTGTAGGCTAGATACGGGTCGCGCGTGCGGAGGATGGCGAGGTCGGTTCTGTCGCCCGCGTCAGTGCCTTCGGCGAGATAGACGGCGGAGGCGCGCGTCGTCTGCACGCGCGGCGTGTAGCGCGGGTTGGCGAGGAATGTGACGTGTCCGGCTTCGGCCTCGTCGAGTCCGGCTGCGCCGGTAATTTCAAACTCTTCCGATGCGCCTTCGACGGTCGCGTTTGTCAGGCTGGCTAATTCTGAAAGTCTCATCGAACAAAATCCGCGCGCTACCGTCAACTGCTGCGATTCAGTTGACGGAAGCGCGCGTCTCCTACATTAAGTTGACCGGATCGATCTCGACGTTGACGCTGTGCAGATCGCAAGTGCGAGATGCGCCCGCTTCGGCGAGCGCGATATCGAGGAGAGAACGCATGCGCGTGCGGTTGCGCGCCTTGAGCAGAATTTGGATGCGGTGCTCGCCGCGCAGGCGCGCGAGCGGCGCGGGCGCCGGGCCGAGTATGCGACAGGCGCGCTCCGTGTTGGCGCGGTCGAGGGCAAGCCTGATCTCCGTCGCCGTCGCTTGCACGCGCGTCAAGTCTTCGCCGTGGATGAGCAGCGAGGCGAGCGAGACGAAGGGCGGGTAGCTCAGGTTCTGCCGGTAGCGTATCTCCTCTTCGTAGAACGCGTCGTAGTCCTGCGCGCAGGCGTGACGCAGGGCGTAGTGTTCCGGGTGAAAAGTTTGTATGAGCACGCGGCCTGCGAGCGCGCCGCGACCTGCGCGACCGGCGACCTGCGTGATCAACTGAAACGTGCGCTCGCTCGCGCGAAAGTCGGGCATCGCGAGTCCGGCGTCAACCGAGACGACGCCGACGAGCGTGACGTTCGGAAAGTCGTGCCCCTTGGCGATCATCTGCGTGCCGACGAGCATGTCGAGTTCGCCCGCGCCGAAGCGCAGGATGGCCTCCTCGTAGGTGTGTCGGCGCGCGGTCGTGTCGCGGTCGAGTCGCGCGATGCGAAGCGTCGGGAAGCGTTGTTTAATGATCTCTTCGATCTGCTCCGTGCCCTCGCCGATGAAGTAAATGTATTTGCCTTTGCACGAAGGGCATTCGGTCGGCGGTCGGCGCTGGTGGTCGCAGTAGTGGCAGATGAGGCTGCGTTCGCGCTGGTGATAGGTGAGCGTCACGTCGCAATCGGGGCACTGCATGCGCTCGCCGCACGAGCGGCACAGTACGAAGCTCGAATAGCCGCGACGATTCAACAAGACGATTGATTGCTCGCCGCGCGCGTGCGTCTCTTCGATGGCGTCGAAGAGTTGCGGCGAGAGCGCCTGCTGTCGTCCCTCGCGCTCGAACACCTCGCGCATGTCAACGATTTCGGCGACGGCCATCGCGCGATTCGCGATGCGATACGGCAGACGCAGGTAGCGATACTTCCCACCGCGCGCGTTATGAAAAGATTCGAGCGAGGGCGTGGCCGAGCCGAGTACGACGACGGCGCGCTCCTTCAAAGCGCGCATGACCGCCGTGTCGCGCCCGTTGTAATAGGGCGACTCCTGCTGGCGGTAGGAGGCTTCGTGTTCCTCGTCCACGATGATGATGCCGAGGTCTGAGACGGGCGCGAAGATGGCCGAGCGCGTGCCGATGACGACGCGCGCCTCGCCGCGTTTGATGCGACTCCACTCGTCGTAGCGCTCGCCGGTCGTGAGCGACGAATGGAAGATGGCGACCGCATCGCCGAAGTGCGCGCGCAGGCGGCGCGAGAAGACGGGCGTGAGCGCGATTTCGGGCACGAGCATCATGGCCGAGCGACCGAGCGTGAGCGCGGTGCGCATGGCGCGTATGTAGATTTCGGTCTTGCCGCTGCCCGTGACGCCGTGCAGCAGAAACGCGGCGTAGGCGCGTTCGGCGTGAAGCGCCCGTTCGATCTCGCCGAAGGCCGCCGCCTGCTCGTCCGTTAGAGTGAACTCCGTGTTCTCCGGCAGGCGCGCGTGCGCGAGCGGATCGCGGCGCACTTCGCGCACGAAGACCTCCACGACTTTGTGACGCTCAAGCGTCTGGATGGACGAGACGCTGGCCTGCGCCGCGTCGAGCAATTCAGCGAAAAGCATCTCGCCGCCCGCTTCGATGAGCGCGTTCACGATTCGTTGCTGTGCGGCGTTGAGTGCTCGCGCGCCGTCGCCCGCGTGCGCTTCCGGCGGCAACAGGCGCACGGCCTTGCGACGCTTGGCGCGCGCCTGAGCGGTGCGCGCGCGGTGCGTGATTTTGATCCAACCCTGTTGTTCGAGTTGGCGCGCGAGCGTTCCGGCGCGGGTCTGGCCGAAGTGTGTGGCGAGATTGCGGAGAGTCGTTTCTAGTTCGTCGGCGACGAGTTGGAGCGCGCGCGCTTTGTTGGTGGCGGCGCGGCGCGCGGGGAGTCGCGCGAGTTCGTCGCGGCCTTCCGGAGTGACGGTCAGGATTTGCTCGACGGTCGAGTTGAGTCCGGCGGGGAGCGCGGCCTTAAGCACTTCGCCCCAGGGCGCGGCGTAGTAGTCTGCGATCCAGCGCGTGAGTTCCAACACGTCCGTAGAGATGAGCGGCTCGGCGTCGAGCAGCGCCTCGGCCTCTTTGATCTCCGACTCCTCCAACTCGACGCCCGCCTCCAACTCCGCGTGCAGCGCGACGACGTAAGCCGTCAACAACTTCCGCCCGAACGGCACGAGCAGGCGCGCGCCGACCTGCGCTTCATCGCGCAACGCGAGCGGCAGGCGATACGTGAACGTCTGCGCGACGCGAAGCGGCACGGCCACCTCCGCGTATTGCGGCGCAGGCGCTTTAACGCTCCCGGCTCTCGCGCCGGTCTCGGTAGTGTGGAATAAAGCGGTCGAACTTTGCACGGCGAGTTAAGTTAACGTGAAGCGCCGAAAAGGTGAAGCGTGAGCGGCGGGAAATTTTTAACTGCGCCGGAAATTCAGGAACGCGCCAGAAAATCGCGCACCTTTTTCATGTCCTCCCAGACCTCGCGCTTCTTCGTCGGGTCGCGCAGGAGGTAGGCGGGGTTGAAGGTGGGCATGAGTTGGCCGCCCTGATAGACGTGGAATTCGCCGCGCAGTTGCGAGATCGGTTTCTTGGTGCGAAGGAGTGCGCGCGTCGGCGTGTTGCCGAAACTGATGACCACTTCGGGGCGCACGACGGCGAGTTCGCGGTGCAGGTAGGGCGTGAAGAAGGAGAGCACGTCGGGCGTGATCTCATCGCCGGTCGAGATCATTTTTACTGTATTGGTCAGATAGCAATCGGCGCGGCGGAGGTTGATGGCGGAGAGGATGCGGTTGAGCATGTCGCCCGCAGGCCCCATGAAGGGTTTGCCGCTCGCGATGTCAGGCGCGCCGGGCGACTCGCCGACGACCGCCACGCGCGCCCCCGCCACGCCCTCGCCGAAGATGAAGATGCGTTCTTTGTACTGCGGGAGTTGCATCGCGCGCTGGAGAAGTTCGGCGTTGATCCCGTCGAGCGTCTCGTCGGAGGCGGGCGGTTCGTCGTCGAAAAGTGAGAGCTTTGACATGGCAGTTGTGAGAATGCCCCAGTTACTTCTTCAAGAATGAGTAGGCTGAGAAGAGGAGGAACAAAAGCGATAGCCATACCCTGTAACTCGACCCGCTCGCAATGCCGTATAAAAAAATGCCGATACTTGCTACGAGGAATACGATACCCAAACGACCCCAGAGCGATTTAATCTGAAAATACATCGGTTTTATCCTCAGACATAGTATTCGACTGACGGGTGTTGAGGGCGAGAGTTATTTACCCGCCTTCGTCTTGTTCAAATACTCGCGCACCTTCTTCATGTCTTCCCACGTCTCGCGTTTCTTCGAGGGGTCGCGCAGCAGGTAGGCGGGGTGGAAGGTCGGCATCACCTTGATGCCTTTGTAGTCCATGAACGTGCCGCGCAGCTTCGTGATGCCTTCCTTCGTGTCGAGCAGGTTCTTCATCGCCGTGTTGCCGAGGACGACGATCACTTCGGGGCGCAGGAGCGCGATCTCGCGCAGCAGAAACGGCTTGCAGGTGGCGGCCTCTTCGTGCGTCGGCGTGCGATTTTGCGGCGGGCGGCAGCGGTTGACGTTGCCTATGAAAACGTCTTCGCGTTTCAGGCCGATGGCTTCGATGATCTTGTTCAGGAGTTGACCGGCGCGACCGACGAACGGGCGACCGCTCGCGTCCTCGTCCGCGCCCGGCGCTTCGCCGACGAACATCAGGCGCGCTTTCGCGTTGCCCTCGCTGTGGACGATCTTCGTGCGGCTCTTGTGCAGAGGGCAGCGCAGGCATTCGCCCACGTCCGTGTGTATGTCTGCAAAGGTCTCGCCCTCGCGCGGCAGGCTGAGTTCGTCCTTCGGCTTGATCTCGCCGAAGAGCGTCTCCTGCGGCGGCGGCGGGACGGGGTCGGGCGTGCGGACGGGTTTTCGTTTCGGCATCCTGGCTGTCTCCGTCGAAGGTGGTGTCCAAGCTGTCTGGTACAGAAGGTCTGTCGGCTTCTCTTCGTTATTCTCTTCGCGCCGGGTCGGCGGCGCGGGCGTCATCGCGGGACTTATAGCTTCCGCCGCAGGGGGCTTTCTCTCGACTCGCGCTTCGGCCTCGGCGTTGCGTCGCAAAGCGGCGGAACGCCCAGCGTCCGCGACGACAGTTGCGGACGCCTTCGCGCTTCTACTATCGAACTGCGTCGCTACCGTGTCCGCTTCGATTGTACCCGCAGACTCCAAAAAATCTACACCGAGTTCGCCGAGATAAGACAGCCCCTCGCCGACTTCTCCCGCCAGCGACAACAACTCGTCTCGACTCCGTTCATCCGTCATAGCAAACTTTTCAAACGCTTTCGCCCGAACTGGCCGCGCCTACACGGCGGCTTGCGCCACGCTCGCGCGGCGCAAGCGCACGACTTCGTCAAGAATGCAATGCGCCGCTTCGAGTTTCGACATGAGCGGAAGCTCGACGGGCGCGTCGCGGTCGCGCGCGATCAACGTGACTATGTTCGTCTCCGCGTCGAAGCCCGCGCCGTCGCGCGTGATGTCGTTGGCGACGATGGCGTCGAGTTGTTTGCGCGCGAGCTTTTCGCGCGCGTGTGTCAGGACGTTCTCGCTCTCGGCGGCGAAACCGATGACGAGCAAGCCGTCGTGTTTTGCCGCAGCGACCGACGCGAGAATGTCGGGCGTCGGTTCGAGCGCGAGCACGAGCGACGCGCCGGACTTTTTGATCTTCTGCGCGGCGCGCTCGGCGGGGCGATAATCGGAGACCGCCGCCGCGCCGATGAAGACCGTCGAATCTTTCACCTCGAACGCGACTGCCGCGTGCATCTCTTCGGCGCTCTGCGCGCGTATGATGCGAACTCCGGCAGGCGCGTCTGCGCTCGTCGCCCCCGCCACGAGCGCGACTTCCGCCCCGCGCGCGCGCGCCGCTTCCGCCAGAGCGAAACCCATCCGCCCCGACGAACGGTTCGAGAGAAAGCGCACGGGATCGATCTCCTCACGCGTCGCGCCCGCCGTGATTAAAATTTTCTCGCCCGCCAGATCAGTTTCGCCCGTCAGCCCACTCGCGCCCGCCGGATCGCTCTCGTCAGTCGCACGCGTTTGACCGCGCGGCGCGTCGTGCGTTCGCGTTGTTCCGCTCGACGCGCGTGCGTCCTGTCCGTTCAATATCTCCAACGCCGCCTCGACGATTCTTTCCGGTTCGCTCAGACGCCCCGGCCCGAAAGTGCCGCAGGCCATCTCGCCCGCGTCGGGTTCGATGATGTGTACGCCGTCCGCGCGGAGTTGACGCAAGTTGCGCACGGTCGCAGGGTGCTGCCACATCGTAGTGTTCATCGCGGGTGCGATGAGGACGGGCGCGTTCGAGGCCAGATAAGTCGAGGTCAGAAAATCGTCGGCGATGCCGTTGGCGAATTTGGCGATGATGTTGGCGGTTGCGGGCGCGACGAGGAAGAGATCGACGGTCTGTGAAAAAGTGATGTGCGCGATGGGGTCCGGGTTGTCGGGCGCGTAGTCGTCAACGATGACGTGTTCGCCGGAGAGCGCGCGAAAGGTCAAAGGCGCGATCATCTTCGTCGCGTGTTCGGTCATCGCGACGCGCACCGTGCAGCCGGCGCGTTGCAGCCCGCGCAGAATTTCGGCGGCCTTGTAAGCGGCAATTCCGCCGGAGACGCCGAGCGCGACGCGTCTCTTCGTCGCGCTTCGTGCGGCGTGCGTGGCCGGAGTGTCTGTCGAATCGGATGTCATAAGCGTTGACGGGTGCGGCAAAAATGTAGCACCGCGAGCGCGGCGCGCGCAAACGTAACTTCAGCTTTCCTCTGTGCCTCCTCTGTGTCCTCTGTGTCTCTGTGGTGAGTGTATTTGACAAACATTCACCACAGAGACACAGAGGACACAGAGGGGGTACAGAGAGTTCAAATCAAATGAGGGCACTACCGACCTCTAACCTTTGGCCTGCCGGAAGTGGTAAACTTATGCGGGGCTTGAAACCGACTTCAAGTTAATCGTTGGACATTCTTTCGCGGCGTCGGGGTGTGTGAAAAAAGCATGTACAGAGGGGCAGAGAAGTTGTGGCGGTGCGTGTTGGTGGCGGCGCTCGCCTGTCTGGTGTGTGCGGGCGGGGCGAGGGCGCAGCGCGCGGGCACGGCTGCCGCTGATGAAGCGGAGTTCGGGCCGGTCGTGCAAACTTATCTAGGCTACTTGCGCGCCGAGCAGGAAGTGGTTGACGACCGCGCGAGCCGTCGTGAAATCAATCCGGTCTACTACCGCCGCAACTCGAATCGCATACGCGCGCTCAGGCAGATGGCCGTGCGCATCGCGCGCGAGACGCAGAACGATTTCCTGCCCGAACTCTACGCCATCGCGCGCGACGAATTCGGGACGCTCTTCGATCCGCAACCCGAACCCTCAACTTTTCGCGTTGGCGAAGTGGTCAACAACACTTTTCGCTATCTCGGCACGGTGCGCGCCGCAGAGCCTTTCTATCTCTTCGCGCGGCTCGACATCTACGAGCAGACCGAGTTGATGCAAAAGCAGGAGCGGCAACCCGCGAACGCCTCCACAGACGCCGCCGCTGTAAACGCACCCGCCGCCGACGGCGCAGCGCCGGCAAACGGCAACGCCTCGCCGCGCGGCACGCGCCCGGCGGCGACGACACGCCCGCGCCGCGTCCATCACACGCCTTAAACGGGCGACGGCGCGCGCCGTCGGATGCGGCGCGCACACTTGCCAAATTCAAGATGAAGCAGACGGAACTTTTTGACGAGAGCAAAACCGCACCCGCCGCCGTCGCGCCCGACCGGCTGGTGCTCTACGCGCTGGCCGACTTCCAACTGCGCGGCAAGACTCTCGCCGAACGCGAACTGCCGCTCGACCGCCTGCGCGGTGCTCTGCGTCGCGCCGCCGACGCGCTCGGCGTCCCGGAGTTGAGCGACGAGGATGCGGTCTCTGCTATTCAAGCGCTCGGCTGTCGCGTGCGCCGCGTGCCGCCCTACGTCGCCAAGCACCCGTTTCGCGTCACCGTCCCTACGGAAGTCGCCGAGCGCGCCCGTCAGTTTTATCAAGAGCAAGACGCGCGTGCAGTCGGCGAGTCAACGAATGATTCTCGCACTTGACACCGCAAGCAGGCGGTTTAATGATAGCGTTACAAGCTAAAATCTAATTTCAAAGGAAGGGGAAGGCAGTAACGAATGCGAGATGAAGAGGGCAATGTTCTGCGGGAACCCTTCGAGTCGGAGGGACAATATGCGCTACGCGTGACGCAGGAATTAGCCGCGCGTTTAGAGCAACATAGCCGAGAGGTTAATCAGCAGTTCGGAGAAGTTACTAAGCAGTTCGATGTAGTAGCCGAACATCTAGCCACATTGGCAGTCGGGCAACAGAAGCTACAGGAGTCGCAAATCCGCGCCGAACAGAAATGGGAGCGCACGGAGGAAGGTATCAGGAATCTTCTGGCCGTAACGTTAATACAGTCAGAGGAGATCAAGGCATTGGGCGAAGCTCAGTCCTTAACGAATAGCCAGCTAGCAGAAACCAGCGAGCGGCTTAACGTTCTGATAGGTACGGTCGAACGCTACATCGGAGGCCGCAACGGGTCAGCGAATGAAAACTAATAAAAGTCGCCGGAAGTTTTTGAGTGAAGCCGCGACCGCGACGGGCGTGAGTGTTGTCGCGCTCGCGCCGTCGCCGTTGCGCACGGAGGCCGCGCGCGTTGAGAGTTTGCAGGAGTCGCGCCCGCCCGCCGCTTCATTGTTGCAACGCGGCACGCCGCCCATCTCCGTGGCGAGCGGGAACGGCGTGGCCGCCGTCAACAAGGCCGTCGAGGTGATGCGCGGCGGAGGCGACACGCTCGATGCCGTCATCGCGGGCGTCAACATCGTCGAACTCGACCCGAAGGACAACTCGGTCGGCTACGGCGGTTTGCCGAACGAGCGCGGCGACGTGGAACTCGACGCCAGCGTGATGCACGGGCCGACCAGACGCGCCGGAGCAGTCGCTTCCATACGCGGCGTGCGCGAGCCGTCGAAAGTGGCGCGCGTCGTGCTCGAACGTACGGATCACATTCTCATCGTCGGTCAGGGCGCGCGTGAGTTTGCCACCGCGCACGGCTTCGAGGACGTGAACTTATTAACCGAAGAATCGCGCCTCGCGTGGCTGCGCTGGAAAGAGACTCTATCGCCGGTGGACAAGTGGGGACCGAGTCCTTACCCGCCCGCGCCCGCTTCGCCCGCCGGCCAAAAGAAGCTCGCGCAAAACGCGAACGGGCGCGCCAGTTACGTGCTCGCGGAATCCCTGTCGCGCGGCGACGCGCGGCGGCGTGATGAGTTGCTCGCGTGGGCTGATGAAGTCGCGCTGAAGCCCCCGACCGGCACGATCAACTGTCTCGCGCTCGACGCGGCGAGCGACATCAGCGGCGTGACGACGACAAGCGGCCTGGCCTGGAAAATTCCTGGTCGCGTCGGCGATTCGCCGCTCATCGGCTGCGGCCTCTACGTGGACAACGACACGGGCGCGGCGGGTTCGACGGGGCGCGGCGAGGAAGTTATTTACATCAACGGGGCGCGCAGCGTCGTCGAATATATGCGGCGCGGCATGTCGCCCGAACAAGCCTGCCTCGAAGCGCTCAAACTCATCGCCGCGCGCTACGGCAACGACCGCGAAAAGTTGAAGGACATTGATGTGAATTTTTACGCCTTAAACAAGCGCGGAGAGTTCGCGGGCGCGGCCATCTGGAACGGCTCTCTGTCGAGTCGCGGGGAACTGCGTCGGCGGCAATATGCGGCGCACGACGGGCGGGAAGGGCGTCTGTTTGAGAGCGCCTACCTCTTCGAGCGGCGCGCGTAAAGTTTGGCGACGCTCGCTTCGCAGCCCGTTCCGGCACGCGCGAGCGCACAAAAAAGCCAAGAAAAAGCTGAGAATTTCGGTAAATCTTTGTTGACAGCAAACGGGTATTAGGGTAAAAAGGCTAGGTCAAAGCAGCCCACAGAGGCTCGCTGACCTGCTTTCTTAAGGAAATGCTACAGGGGCGCAGTTGAATTCAGGCGGGTTGAGCGAGGAAATATTAAAAACCCGTCTCTTGCGGAAGTCTCTTTCGAGACTCGCGTTGCGCTCTCTACAAACACTGGTTCAGTCTACTTGGGAGGAGAATAATGATTAGCAGAAATTGGAGCCGCATGGCTATTTCGCTCTGCCTGACGGTTGCCATCGTGAGCACGTTCTCAATGGTCGCCCTCGCAGCGCAAGCACAGACGGCCTCTGGCGAACTGTCGGTTGTCGGCGAAGTCTCCGTGAACGGGACGAACGCCATCTCCGGCGCGACAGTTTTTACGGACAGCACCGTCACCACCGCGAAAGGTTCGAGCGCAGTCGTGAGCTTGGGCAAGCTCGGGCGCGTCGAAATCTTGCCGGATTCCACCGTCAAACTCAGCTTTACCGAAACGAGCGTCACCGGCACTCTTGAAGCCGGTCGCGTCCGCTACTCGACCTCGGCGGGCACTGCCGCTACCGTCGTTACCAAAGACGGCTCAGCCGTCGCCGACAACAGCATGCCGAACGTCTTCACCGTGAACGTCGAATGCGGCAACACGGAAGTCGCTACCCAGTCGGGTCGCGTCGAACTGCGCGCGGGCAGCACCGTCAAGCAGATCGCCGCCGGTAATCAGGATACCGCCGGAACGGCTCAGCCCGGTTCGCGTTGCACGCGCCTGACGCGTGAAACCAACTTCGGCTCGCTCAGCGGCGGCGCTCTCGCGGCGCTTCTTCTGGCCGCAGGCGGCGCGATTGCCGCAGCCATTATCGCGGCGACCGACGACAGCAACAACCTTGGCGTCGGCGGCACGGCCCCGGTTTTCAGCCCGAGCAGGCAGTAAGTTCGTCCGGCTGTTAAGAAGTTGTCAGGCTTCGACACGGCTGTGCGATCTTCTCGCGCACGGTAGACGAGAACATTCACTTGCGGGTCACGCGCGGGTTTACCCCGCGTGACCCGCAAACTTTTGTCCGCATGTACCACGCTTTGAGAGGTCTGTTTTAGAGATGCAGATTGCAGTAATTGGGACGGGGTACGTCGGCCTTGTGACGGGTGCGTGTTTCGCCGAGTTCGGCGTAGACGTGTTGTGCTTCGACATCGACAAGGAGAAGATCGAACGCCTCACCCAGGGTCACATGCCGATTTACGAACCCGGCCTCGAACAGCTTGTGGAAAAAAACACGCAAGCCGGTCGTTTGAAATTCACGATCAATTTGAAAGCGGCGGTCGAGAGTTCGCTCGTCGTCCTGCTGGCCGTCGGGACGCCGCAGGGAGCGGACGGCGCGGCAGACCTCAGCGCAGTCGAGGCGGCGGCGCGTTCCATCGCTTCTTACATCAACGATTACAAAGTGATCGTCACGAAGTCCACCGTCCCCGTCGGCACGGGCGAACATCTCCGGCGCATCATCGGCGAAGAAAATAAGAACGCTAAGTTCGGCATGGTCTCGAACCCCGAGTTCCTGCGCGAGGGCGCGGCCATCGGCGATTTCATGCGCCCCGACCGCGTCGTCATCGGCAGCCGCGACGCCAGAGCCGTCGAGATCATCAAAGACCTCTACCGCCCGCTCTACCTGATCGAGACGCCCTTCGTCATCACCTCGATGGAAGGCGCGGAGTTGACGAAGTATGCCGCGAACGCCTTTCTCGCCACGAAGATTTCCTTCATCAACGAGATCGCCAACCTCTGCGATCTGATCGGCTGCGACGTGCACGACGTGGCGCGAGCGCTCGGCATGGACAATCGCATCGGCAAGAAATTCCTGCACCCCGGCCCCGGCTTCGGCGGCTCGTGTTTCCCGAAAGACACGAGCGCGCTCCTGTCCATCGCGCGCAAGTACGATTACGACGCGCTCATCGTCGATGCGGTGGTGCGCGTCAATCAGAGGCAGCGCGAGTTGATGGTTCCGAAGATCGAGAGATTGGTGGGCGACCTCAGGGGCAAGACCATCGCCGTGCTCGGCCTCGCCTTCAAACCGGGGACGGACGACATGCGCGAAGCGCCTTCGGTTGACATCATTCGCGTCCTCTTAGAACGCGGCGCGACAGTGCGCGCCTACGATCCGATTGCGATGGACGCCGCGCGCGAATCTCTCCCCGCAATCACCTACGTAGAGGACGAGTACGAGGCGGTTGCGGGCGCCGACGCGCTCGTCTTTATGACCGAGTGGAATCAGTTTCGCGCGCTCAACATGCGGCGCGTGCATGAACTGATGCGCGCGCCCAAGATCGCCGACCTGCGCAACATCTACGAACCCGAAGCCATGGCCGAACTCGGCTTCGAGTACGTCGGCGTCGGCAGACAAACGCAGAAGAGGGCGGAGGCTAGAGGTTAGAGGCCGGTTAAAAAACTGTCTTTCTCTAACCTCTAGTCTCTAACCTCCGACCTCTATCTTTATGAATCTTTCAGGAATCGTACTCGTCACGGGCGGCGCAGGTTTCATCGGCTCGCACATCGCGGCCACGTTCGCCGCGCGCGGCGCGCGCGTGCGCGTGATTGACGATCTCTCCACCGGACATCCCGAAAATCTCGAAGAGATCGGCGGCGAGATAGACTTCGTGCGCGGGAGTCTGAACGACGAAGAGACGCTACGGCGTGCGCTCGAAGGCGTCGAACTCGTTTTCCACGAGGCGGCGATTCCGTCCGTGCCGCGTTCGGTTGAGAATCCGCGCGAGTCGCATCGCGCCTGTGCCGAGGCTACGTTCTCCCTGCTCCTTGCCGCGCGCGACGCGGGCGTGCGCCGCGTCGTCTATGCCGCCTCGAGTTCGGCCTATGGCGACCAGCCGACGCTCCCCAAAGTCGAGACGATGTCACCCGACCCGCTCTCGCCTTACGCCGCCGCCAAACTCATGGGCGAATACTACTGTCAGGTCTTCACGCGCACCTACGGACTCGAAACCGTAGCCTTGCGCTACTTCAACGTGTTCGGGCCGCGCCAGGACCCGAGTTCGACTTACTCCGGCGTCATCTCGCGCTTCATCGCCGCGCTCTCGACCGGACAAACGCCCGTCATCTACGGCGACGGCCAACAATCGCGCGATTTCACCTACGTCTCGAACGTCGTCGAAGCCAACCTGCGCGCCGCCGAAACCACGCGTGGCGTCGGCCAGATCATCAACGTCGCCAACGGCGAACGCGTGACGCTCAACGAACTGCTCGACAAGTTGAAAGAGATCACGGGAAACACGAACGTCGAGGCCGAATACCGCGATGTGCGCGTCGGCGACGTGAAGCACAGCCTCGCGGACATCACGCGCGCGCGCGAGTTTCTCGGCTACGAGCCGCACGTCGGGTTGGAAGAGGGTTTAAGACTGACGATTGATTGGTGGAACCGGAGCCGCTTCGCGCGTTCGTAAAGGGTTAAGCTAAAGCATTCACCACAGAGACACAGAGAGCACAGAGGGGGCACAGAGAGTTGAATCTTCTCTGTGCCCCCTCTGTGTCTGCGGTGGTGAATCTTAACTTTGCTCGCCGAACAACTTCCGTAAAGTCTCAGTGTAGGGAGGGCGTGCGACGCCCTTGTCGGTGACGATGGCGGCGATGAATTCGTTGGGCGTCACGTCGAAGGCGAAGTTCTGAACGTTGATGCCTTCGGGCGCGAGGCGGTGCTCATGCATGTGCGTCACCTCTCTGGTGTTGCGTTCCTCAATCGGAATTTGGTCGCCCGAAGGGATGTTGAGATCAACCGTCGAGATCGGCGCGGCGACGTAGAAGGGGATGTTGTGCTGGCGCGCGAGGACGGCGACCATGTATGTCCCGATCTTGTTGGCCGTGTCGCCGTTCGCGGCGATGCGATCCGCGCCGACGACTACGGCGTCAACCTGTCCCTGCTTCATCACATGTCCGGCCATGTTGTCTGTGATGAGCGTGACGGGGATTTTGTCCTGATCGAGTTCCCAGGCGGTGAGGCGCGAGCCTTGCAGGAAGGGGCGCGTTTCGTCCGCGATGACGGCGATGCGTTTGCCCGCATCAATCGCGCCGCGAATCACGCCGAGCGCCGTGCCGTAGTCTCCGGCGGTGGCGAGCGCGCCCGCGTTGCAGTGCGTCAAGACGGTCGAGTTGTCCGCGAGCAGTTCGCCGCCGAAGCGTCCGAGCGCGCGGTTCGATGCGATGTCCTCGTCGTAGACGGCTTTGGCCTCTTCGATCAAGCGGTGCTTGATCTGTTCGACATCCGGGGTCTCGACGGCGGCGCGGCGGAAAGCCTCGCGCATGCGTTCGATAGCCCAGAAGAGATTAACGGCGGTCGGGCGCGTGCGGCTCATCAGTCCGCACATGTGATCGAAGTCGTATTGGAGATCGGCGACGGTGGTGGCGACCGCTTGTTTGAGTCCGACGGCGAGTCCCATCGCGGCGGCCACCCCGATGGCGGGCGCGCCGCGCACCGTCATGTTTGTGATGCTGTCTGCCACCTCTTCGCACGAACGCAGGATTAAATATTTTTCTTCCGTGGGCAGCAAACGCTGATCGATCATGCGCACGCCTTCGGCAGTCCATTCGACCGTTTTGATCATTAAAAAACTCCTCTGATGATGTTTGAAAGATGAATGACGCGCGTTCGGACGGCGATCTCAAGTAGCGTTCATCTTTGAATTTATATGCGGAGCATCTTAACCGACGCGGGGTGAGGCGGCAAACAAGGCGGCAAAAGAGAGGGATGTTGCGAGAGTAGCAACCAAACGCGCGAGCCTCGTGGCAGCGAAGGCTTGCGCGTTTGGTTGCTACTCTCGCAACATCTCTTTGGTGTTTCGATGATGCGGGATTTTGTTAGCCCCGATCAGCGTCTCTATAGGCATCGGCTTTGGTCATCAGGCCGGCGACTATGAAGACAATCCCGAGCAGGATGTGAAATGTGTGATCGCTTGTGCCAAGCTCGAGCATGCCCGGAAGAACTTTGAACAAGCGGCTGTCGGCGGCCATGCCGGGCATCGAAGGCGTGCCCGGCGCGCCGAGCAAAAATCCCGCGATGCCGAGTAGGCCATAGACAACTCCGAAAACGATGCAGAAGAGACGTGCGGCGGAAAGCGTTCCGGCCAAACCGAAGTAGAGTGCAAGCGCGCCCGACACAATGTGGATCAGGTTGTGCGCGGTGCTCAGGTGAAAGCCGCCGACGCCGGGCGCGACAAAGCCGACGATACCGACCAGCAAGAACACGATGCCGAGAATCGTGGAAATCCTTTTAGCCATAATCTTTCATTCCCCTCCTCTGGGAGAAAAAGGTGGTCAAACCGTAAACGGCAACCGTCGCTTCTCTCTGGACGCGGTACGGTTAACGCAGTTTCAAAATCGCTGATAGAGTCCGTGTGCGCGGATTGTATACTAAATTTGCTGTCGGCAATCTAGTTTTTCTATCACGGGGAGATGAAATGCTTGCTCGTTTCGTCACGCCTCCGGCTGAATGCTATACTCGATTCATCCACGCATGAAGGCCGAAGGCATAGCAGTAGCGCGTCGGCATATTCGTTGTTGAGGCTATAAAATCCGCGCCGGTGCGGGCGCGCGTCGGGGCGTTCGAGTTTGAATTTTCAGAGGGCGGGCGAAGTGATGCGCCGAGAGGTTCGAGAGCCGTTGCGCGTCAGCGCGGAGGAAGCGTGGAAATTGGTGGAGACGGGACGCGCGCCCGTCTTCCTCGACACGCGCAACGCGCGACACTACGCGCAAAGCGACGTGCAGATACCGGGGTCGCTCTACATCTGGCGCGGCGAGTTGGAGGCGCGCATCGATGAAGTGCCGCGCGGTCGCCCCGTCGTCACCTATTGCGCCTGACACTACGAAAATTCCAGCACCCGTGCGGCGCTGATACTGGAAGAATACGACTTCGCGGAACTCTACATCCTCGTCGGCGGCATCAACGCATGGCGCGACGCGGGGCTTCCGCTCGAACCTAAAAATAAGACCGTCAGTAGTCAGTAGTCAGTTGTCCGTTGTTTGTGTTTCGCGGGCGACTGGCTGAAGATGAAAATTCAACCCGGGCAACAGGGAAACAACTGACAACGGACGACGGACAACGGACAAATTATGAAAGCAGGTTGGGAGGCCGTCATCGGCCTCGAAATTCACGCGCAACTGAATACGGAGTCGAAGATTTTCTGCGGCTGCTCGACGCGTTTCGGCGACGAGCCGAACGCGAACACGTGCCCCGTGTGCCTGGGCTTGCCGGGCGCGCTGCCCGTACTTAACCGCCGCGCCGTCGAACTCGGCGCGCGCGCCGCGCTCGCGCTCGGCTTGCGCATCAACGAGCAGTCGGTCTTCGCGCGCAAGAACTATTTTTATCCGGACCTGCCGAAGGGTTATCAAATTTCGCAGTTCGACCGCCCGTTCTCCGAGCACGGCGAGCTTGAGATCGTGACCGCCACGCGCGACGACGCGGGGCACGCGCGCGATTGGCGACCGATGACCATACGCATCACGCGCATGCACCTTGAGGAAGACGCGGGCAAAAATATCCACGAGGGTCTGCCCGAAACGGATCGTTATTCCTACGTTGATCTCAACCGCGCGGGCACGCCGCTCGCCGAGATCGTGACCGAACCGGATTTTCGCACCTCCTGGGAAGCCTACGATTACGTCAATCATGTGCGCCGCGCGCTGCAATGGGTGGGCGCGTCCGAGGCCGACATGGAGAAGGGCAACTTGCGCTGCGAGGCGAACGTCTCCGTGCGCCGTGTGGGCGAAGAGAAGTTCGGCACGAAGGTCGAGCTTAAAAATCTGAACTCGGTACGCTTCATGCAGAAGGCCATCGAGTATGAGATCGAGCGGCATATCGAGTTGATCGAAGGGGGCGGGCGGGTGACGCAGGAGACGCGCCTGTGGGACGACCGCGCGGGCGAGACGCGCGTGATGCGCTCGAAAGAGGAGGCGCACGACTATCGTTATTTCCCCGAACCCGACTTGCCGCCGCTCGTCGTCACGCCCGCGTTTATCGAAGAGGTGACGGCGCAGATGCCGGAGTTGCCGGAGGCGCGCCGCCGACGTTTTATGGAAGAGTACGGGCTGTCGTTCGACGACGCCTCGCAGTTCACGTCCGAGCGCACGCTCGCGGATTACTACGAGCGCGCGGCCAAATCCGCGAACAACCCGCGCGCGGCGGCCAACTGGATCAGGTCGGAGTTGCTGCGCGAACTCGAAGCGTCGGGGCGCACAGCCGATGCGTCGCCCGTCGCAGCCGAAGAGTTGGGCGCGCTCGTGCGCCTGATTGACGAGGGACGGATCAGCGGCAAGCAGGGCAAGGAAGTGCTCGTAGAGATGTTCGCGTCGGGCAAGTCGGCCTCCGTCATCGTCGAGGAGCAGGGACTCACCCAAGTGAGCGACGCGGGCGAGATTGAACGAATTGTTGACGAAGTGATCGCCGCCAGCCCGAAACAACTCGAACAATATCGCGCGGGCAAGGAGACATTGTTCGGCTTCTTCGTCGGTCAGGTGATGAAAGCCTCGAAGGGCAAAGCGAATCCGAAACTCGTTAACGAAGTGCTGCAAGAAAAATTGAGAAAGCAGTGACGAGTGACGAGTGACGAGTGACAAGTTAAAGCAGCAGACTTGTCTTCCGTCTCGTCACTTGTCACTCGTCACTTGTCACTGTCTTATGAATTTGAACGGCAAGGTCGCGATTGTGACGGGGAGCACGAAGGGCATCGGGCGCGCGATTGCGGACGCGCTGGTGCGAGAGGGCGCGAGCGTGTGCGTCAGCGCGCGGAGCGAGGACGAGGTGAAGCGCGCGGTTGACGAGTTGAGCGACGCGGGCGAAGGGCGCGTGACGGGCGCGGTGTGCGACGTGCGCGATTATGAAGAGGTGCGCGCGCTGTTCGAGCACACGGTCGCGGAGTTCGGCGGCGTTGACGTGCTCGTCAACAACGCAGGGATAGGTCTGTTTCAGACGGTCGAAGAGACGACGCCGGAAGATTTTCGCGCCGTGCTGGAGACGAACCTCAACAGCGTCTTCTACTGCTGCCACGAAGCGATCCCTCTGATGCGTGCGCGCGGCGGCGGCTACATCATCAACATCTCTTCGCTCGCGGGCGCAAACGCGCACCCGCGTATGGCCGCCTACAACGCCTCGAAGTTTGCCCTGAACGGCTTCAGCGAAGCGTTGATGCAGGAGGTGAGGCACGACCGCATCAAGGTCAGCTACATCATGCCCGGTTCGGTCAACACTTACTTCGGCGGCGACGTGCCGAGCGAGGAACAGAGTTGGCAACTGCAACCCGTGGACGTTGCGCGCGTCGTGCTCGATTTGCTCGGACACGACGAGCGGAGTTTGCCGAGCCGCGTCGAGATCAGGCCGAGCACGCCGCCGAAGGCCAAGTGAGGATGTATGAAAATGAAAAAACTGATCCTCGTATTGTTGGTCTGCCTGATTCCATTCGCGCTCTCCGCGCAAACAGTTAGCCCGACTTCCACTGCTCCTGTTCAGGATAGGTCGGCATCACCGGCGCAGGCTGAGTTGGAGGAAGTCGAAAAACTCAACGCGTCTCTGATGCAACTTTACGCGGCGGGCAACTACAAGGAAGCGTTGCTGCTGGCCGAACGCGTCTTAATGCTGCGGGAAAAAGTTCATGGCGACGCCGACCCGCGCGTCGGCAGCGCGCTTGAAAATCTGGCGGTGCTTTACCTTGCGCTTAATAAATTCGAGAAAGCAGAGTCGGGTTTTGAACGCATCCTCGCGCGGCGAGAGAAGTCGAGGAGCGCCACTTCTCCGGCGACGATGAACATGCTGATCAAGTATCGCTGTTTGACCATTGCGAGAAGCGCGAGCAATCAATCACAGGTAGCAAAATTGACTGATCGCATTAACTCGATTCTTTTGCAGGATGCGGTGCTCGCCGCCGGACTCTCACTGCCGGAGGATTTAGCTGAGTTGAATAGCCGCCTCGTTTTCACCAAACCGCAACCGCGCTATCCGGGCGAGGCGAAGAGTGCAAGACTTCAGGGGACTGTGCTCGTGTGGGGTGAGGCGGATGAAACGGGAAAGATCGTGAAAGCGGAGGCCATCCCGTGCTGGCAAGGACAAAAATTATTGGCCGATGCCGGTGTTGAAGCCATGCGTGCGGCGCGACTGAAACCAATTTCGATTAACAATCAAGCCATTAAGTTGAAAGTCATAACTACATATAGTTTTGTTCTTCGATAACACAAGAGATGAAGCGTAATTTTTCAAGCGGGCGAAAGGATAAGAGATGGAAGCGGGTGATGTGGCCGATCAGATTGTGGAGTTGAAAGAAGGCGAAAGCGGCGGTGAGAGAGACGATGACGAGAAGTTTCGTTCGCGCGTGGCGTTGATGATCGCCTTCATGGCGATGCTGCTGGCGATCACGAGTCTGGGCGGCGGGAACGCCGCCGAGGACATCATGAACCACAACATCCACGCGAGCGACACGTGGGCGTTTTATCAGGCGAAGAACATACGGCAGACTTCCTATCGCATCGCCGCCGACGCGCTGGAGGGTGAATTGCTCTTACACGGCGCGACGCTCTCGCCCGAGGCGCGGGAGGCTGTGGAGCGCAAGATCGAACAGTTCAAAGCGACCGCGGCCCGCTACGAGAGCGAACCCGACCCGCAAGCCCCGAACGATCCGCTCAAGGGCGAAGGCAAAAAGGAGTTGTCGGCGCGCGCGAAGGATTTTTCGGCGCAACGCGACCGCGCGCAGTTGCAAGACCCGAACTTCGATTTCTCCGAAGCTCTCTTCCAGATCGCGATTGTGCTGGCCTCCGTCTCGATCCTCGCCACGTCGCGGCTCATTATGAAAGTCTCGGTCGCCGTCGGCATCGTCGCCACCATCTTGATGCTCAACGGGTATTTCCTGTTCTTGAATTTGCCGTTTTAGCCATATGCTCGATAAAAGAATCTTGTTGGTGCTTGCTCTTGTCCTCGTCGTGTCTGCGGCGCAACCGTCCGTGTCGCAGTCGAAGGGCGGATCGCAGGCCGCGCCGCCACAGGACGCCACCGGTCAGTCGGCGAAATTAGCGGAAGCCATGAAGTTGACTGTGGCGGCTGTTAAGTTGCACGGGCAGGGCAAGTTTGACGAGGCGCTGACGCTGGCCGAGCAGGCGCTCAAACTGCGCGAGGAAGCGCTCGGCAGCGAGCACCGCGTAGTTGCCGACTCCCTCAAAAATCTCGGCGCGCTCTATCTCGCCAAAGGCAAGGCCGACAAGGGGCGGCAACTCTACATGCGCGCCCTCACCATCTACGAGAAAAACCCGGCGTCCGACGTGGCCGGCATCTACAAACTGCTCGACTCCGTCGGGCTGCTCGAACGTTTTGCCTTTAACAACTTCTCCGCCGCCATCGAGCGATACGAGCGCAGTCTGGCGCTCAAGGAAAGCTCGCTCGGCGCGGAGCACGAAGAGGTAATCAAGACTCTCTACGAACTGGCCGAACTTTACGAACTGCTCGAGCGCAACGACAAAGCACTGGCCGTCCACCGGCGCGTGATCGCGAGCAGGGAGAAGCAGGAAGCGACGAAGCCCGACGACCTTCTGCTCGCGCTCAACCGATTCGCCTGCCTGACCGAGCGGCTCAACATGAAGGCGGAGACCGCCGAAGTCGAGCGGCGGGTTGAGGAAATTGTGGCGCGGGAGGAGGCGAAACGCGAGCGAGAGACTGCCGCAGCGCCGGAGGCGAACATGTCCGGAGGCGAGATCGTGCGGGGCGGGGTGATTAACGGCAAGGCCATCTCCAAGCCCCCGCCTCGTTATCCGGAAGAGGCCAAACGCTATCGTATCTCCGGGATCGTGAAGATTTTCGTGACCGTGGACGAATCCGGTCACGTCGTGGACGCCTACCCGTGCGGCCACCCGATCCTGTCGGAAGCCTCCCTGCGTGCCGCCTTCGGCGCGCGGTTCTCGCCGACGCTCCTCAGCGGCAAGCCGGTGAAAGTGAGAGGCATCATCACGTACAGGTTCGTTTTGCAATAGGAATAGGGGGAGGCGGATTGCGAGCGGTGTTACAGCGCGTGACGCGCGCCTCGGTCCGGGTCGAGGGCGAAACAATCGGCGAGATCGGCGCGGGCGTGCTCGTCTTGCTCGGCATCGCGCGCGACGACACGCAGGCCGATGCGCGTTACCTTCTGGAGAAGATCGTCTCCCTGCGCATCTTTGAAGACGCGGACGGGCGCATGAATTCGTCGCTCGCGGACACGAATGGCGGGTTGCTCGTCGTTTCGCAGTTCACGTTGTACGGCGACGCGCGGCGCGGGCGCAGGCCGTCCTGGAGCGAGGCCGCGCCGCCCGAGTTGGCCGAACCGCTCTACGAATTTTTCGTGAGCGAGGCGCGTAAGTTGTCCGCGCGCGTGGAGACGGGCGGCTTCCGACGGATGATGGAAGTCGAACTCGTGAACGACGGGCCGGTGACGATCCTACTCGACAGCCGGAAACTGTTTTGAGCGGCGGCAGCGTTTTACGACGAAGGCGCGCAGCCACATAAGAAATTAAG
Source organism: Pyrinomonadaceae bacterium (assembly GCA_035296385.1). Taxonomy (GTDB): domain Bacteria; phylum Acidobacteriota; class Blastocatellia; order Pyrinomonadales; family Pyrinomonadaceae; genus JAIVJZ01. The sequence goes on from DATHBB010000051.1 coordinate 23,510, forward strand.
TTTTAACGCTCCGCGCCTTCGTAAATAAGTTTTACCGCTTCGCGCCCACGCGCCTTTGTGTTTATATATTCGTTTTTGTCATTAACGAATCGAGAAGGATGAGAAAGATGAAACGTAATTTCGGACGCTCAGGCGTTGCCTTGTTCTGCCTCTCGCTTGCGCTCCTCGCGTTTGGGTGCGGGCAGGCGTCGAATTCCAACACGGGTTCGAGCGAAGGCGGGGAAGCGAACGTCAAAAAGGGAGTCAAACCGGAAGCGGACGCGCAGGCGGCAATTATCGAGACGGACTTCGGGCGGATCGTGATCGAATTGTACCCGAACGTTGCGCCGCAGATGGTCGCGCGTTTCAAAAAACTCGCGGGCGAAGGTTTCTACAACGGGACGGCGATTCACCGCATCGACCCCGAGTTGGGAATCATTCAGGGCGGCGACCCGAACTCGAAGGACGCGAACCCCGCGAACGACGGCATGGGAAGTTCGGACGAACCGAACCTCACGGCGGAGTTCAGCGATCTGCCCTACGAACGCGGCACGGTCGGCGCGGCGCGCGCGCAATCGAACGACTCGGCCAACTGCCAGTTCTACGTCACGCTCAAACGCCAGCCCGCCTTCGACGAGAAATACACCGTCTTCGGTCGCGTCATCGAAGGCATCAACAACGCCGACATCATCAGCACCGCGCCCCTCGCCTCGGGCACGCAGGATCGCCCGGCGGAAAAGATTCTCGTCAAGAGCATCACGCTCGCCCCGCGCACCGATTTCAAATAAGGCAAAGGGGAAGGGGTAAAGGGAAAAAGGGGAAGGGTGAAGAGAAACGCGCTGCGTGCGCCGTCTCTCTTACCTTTCCCCTTTTTCCCTTTACCCCTTCCCCTTTGTCCTAGATCGTATCGTCTTCGGTCTTCGAGCGCGGGTCGAGTTCAAAGCGGTCGCGGTCGCGGCGGTCGATCTTGTCTATGAATTCGAGTTCTTCGTTGTCCTCGAAGTTGATGCCGACGGCGTGCGCGTTCTCTTCAACGTTTGATTGATCGGGCGTCGGGTTGTCGCCGGAGACGGATTCCTCGCCGCTGTCGTTGACATCTTCCCAGGTTGCGTCGAGGTCGCCGCCCGCGTCCGCAGGCGAGGCGGCGTTGCTGTTGTTCAAACGCTGCGCGAGCTGGTTCGGGTCTTTCGGCGCGCGCGCGATCTCTTCTTCCATAAACGCTTCGATTTCAGGATCGGGCACAAAGTTCGGATCGTTGCTCAAATATTCAAAGTCTTCCGGTTGTTTCTTCGGCATCTTTCCATCTCCCCGCGCGACAAATAGACATGGACAACGGCTCGCTTCAACGCCCGCCTCGCTGCCTCGCACGCACTTTTTTGTTGGCTGTCTGAACTGCCTCAATATAACAAATGCAAACTCCGCAAACAAACGGCGCGACTTCCCCTCGAAGCACGCGCCGAAAGTGATGCGCTTGACGTTCGCGGGAGGGGAACTTAAACTTGTTCGTATTAAGTTTTCCGCCATAATTTTGAGCGTCCGCGCGCGTCGAACGACGCTGGTTTCGCCCGCGACGGATAGCTTCTTTGACAGCCCGACTCGCTTCCGCTTGCGAAGGAACTTTTGAAAATTCACATGACTCATAATCTCTTCAATTCGTTGCAACAGTTCGACGCCGGACAGTTTTATTCGCTGCCGCAACTGGAAAAAGAGGGCGTCGGCCCCGTCTCCAAACTCCCCGTCAGCCTGCGCATCGTGCTCGAATCGCTCCTCAGGAACTACGACGGCAAGAAGGTCGAAGAGGAAGACATACGCACGCTCGCCAACTGGCAGCCCAACGCCGAGCGCACGGAGGAGATTCCCTTCATCGTCGCGCGCGTCCTGTTGCAGGATTTCACGGGCGTGCCGCTGCTCGTCGATCTCGCCGCGATGCGTTCGGCGGTGGCGCGCATGGGGCGCGACCCGAAGATCATCGAGCCGCTCGTGCCGGTTGATCTCGTCATAGATCACTCCGTACAGGTTGACGCGTGGAGCACGCCGGATGCGTTACAGAAGAACATGGAGACGGAGTTTCGGCGCAACAACTCGCGCTACCAATTTTTGAAGTGGGGGACGCAGGCGTTCGAGAGTTTTCAGGTCGTGCCGCCGGGCATAGGCATCGTGCATCAGGTCAATCTCGAATATCTGGCGCAGGGCGTCATCGAGCGCGACGGCGTCTTCCTTCCCGACACGCTCGTCGGCACCGATTCGCACACGACGATGATCAACGGCCTCGGCATCGTGGCCTACGGCGTCGGTGGCATCGAAGCGGAAGCGGGCATGCTCGGCCAGCCCGTCTATTTTTTGACGCCCGACGTGGTCGGCGTGAACATGACGGGTGCTTTGCGCGACGGCGTGACGGCGACTGATCTGGTTTTGCGCGTCACGGAGATTTTGCGCGCGGCTAAAGTGGTCGGGAAGTTCGTGGAGTTTCACGGCGAGGGCGCGGCGAGCATTCCGGCCTACGACCGCGCGACCATCGCCAACATGGCTCCCGAATACGGCGCGACCGTCGGCTTCTTTCCGGTCGATGAAAAGACGCTCGATTATTTCCGCTCCACCGGAAGGACAGAGGAGCGCGTCAACGCCATACGCAGTTATTACGAGGCGCAAGGCATGTTCGGCATCCCGCGCGCGGGCGATTGCCAGTACAGCCAGTTGATCGAGTTGGACCTCGCCGGGATCGAGCCGAGCGTCTCCGGCCCGAAGCGCCCGCAGGATCGCATCGAACTCACCGACCTCAAAGAACGCTTCAACGAACTGCTGCAAAAGCCCGTCGGCGAAAACGGCTACAACAAGCAGAAGGAAGAACTCGACGCGCGCTTCCCCGTGAACCTGAGCGCGACGGCGGCGACAGCGGCGGCGGCGGGCGGCAACGGTCGCGCGCTCCCCGTGCTCGCGGGCGGCGGCATGCAGGACACGGACACCGTCCCGCAGGGCGAAGGCCACACGAGCGTGATCAATACGAGCGCGCTCACCGAGATCGAGATGATGAACAACCGCCCGACGCCCGACCGCGTCGAGCATGACGACACGGACGCGAGCAAGCAGCCCGAACTCAAGCGCAACGCCATGCTCGGGCACGGCGACGTGGTCATCGCGGCCATCACATCTTGCACCAACACGTCGAACCCCGGCGTGATGCTCGCCGCAGGCATCCTTGCGAAGAAAGCCGTCGAGCGCGGCCTGAGGACGCAGCCCGCCGTCAAGGCTTCGCTCGCGCCCGGCTCGCGCGTCGTCACGGAGTACTACCAGAAGACGGGCTTGCAACCCTTTCTCGACCAACTCGGCTTCAACCTCGTCGGCTACGGCTGCACGACCTGCATCGGCAATTCCGGCCCGCTCGATCCGCGCATCGAGTCGGTCATCAACGAGCATGATTTAGTCGCGGCGAGCGTGCTTTCGGGTAACCGCAATTTCGAGGCGCGCGTGCATCAAAGCGTCAAGGCGAACTTTTTGATGAGTCCGCCGCTCGTCGTCGCGTTCGCGCTCGCCGGTCGCATTGATATTGACCTGACAAGCGAGCCGCTGGGCAAGGGCAAAAACGGTGAAGACGTTTTCTTGCGCGACATCTGGCCGACGCTCGAAGAGATCGGAGAGGGCTTGCGCGCGGCGACCGACCCGGAAGTCTACCGACGCCTCTACAGCGACTTCGCCGAACAGAACCCTCTGTGGAACGACATCCCGACGGTCGCGGGCGACGTTTACGATTGGGACGAGCACTCGACTTACATTCAGGAGCCGCCCTACTTCGAGAAGTTCGGGATGGAGGCGGGCAAGTTTTGCGACATACGAAACGCGCGCCCGCTCGCCATCTTCGGCGATTCGGTGACGACCGACCACATCAGCCCGGCGGGCGCGATCAAGCCGACCTCTCCGGCTGGCGTCTACCTGCAACTGCGCGGCGTACACGTTGACGATTTCAACTCCTACGGTTCGCGGCGCGGCAATCATCAGGTGATGGTGCGCGGCACGTTCGCCAATGTGCGCATCAAAAATCAGATGGTTCCCGGCACCGAAGGCGGCGTTACCTCCCTGCAACCCGTCAACGCGCAGATGAGCATCTACGACGCTTCCGTGCATTATCAGGCGGCGGGCGTCTCGCTCATCGTCTTCGCCGGACAGGAATACGGCACGGGCAGTTCGCGCGATTGGGCTGCGAAGGGCACGCGCCTGCTCGGAGTGCGCGCCGTCATCGCGCAGAGCTTCGAGCGCATCCACCGCAGCAACCTCGTCGGCATGGGCGTGCTTCCATGCCAGTTCAAAGAGGGCACGAACGCGAAGACGCTCTCGCTCGACGGCACGGAAACTTTCGACATCATCGGACTCGAAAGCGATCAGATCAAACCGCGACAGGACGTGACGCTCGTGATTCATCGTCAAACGGGCGAGACGGAAGAAGTGCCCGTCACCCTTCGCATTGATACGCCGATTGAGATCGATTACTACCGGCACGGCGGCATCCTCCCGTTCGTGTTGCGGCAACTCATCACTCAAGAAGCGTGACGGCTTTTTTGTTCACCGCCCTCGGCGTGCTCCTGCTGCTCTCTGTGGCCTACGATGTTTATGCCACCATCCTCGACGCGAGCGGGCGCGCCGGGCCTCTCAGCCAACTCCTGAATCGCTCTGTCTGGGGCGCGGCGCGCCCCTTCGCCTATCGCTTCTCGCGCGTGCGCCGTCATCGCCTGCTCAATCTCGTCGGGCCGATGTTGATGCCCGCACTCATCGTCATCTACCTCCTGCTGCTCATCGCCGGCTTCGCGCTCATCTATTTCCCGCGCATGCCCGCCGAGTTCAACGTGATGCCGGAGGCCGTCAGCGCAGGCTGGATCGAATCACTCTACTTCAGCGGGACAACGCTCATCACCGTCGGCTACGGCGACATCACGCCGCGCACGCCCTTCGTGCGTTTCTTCGCGCTCGTCGAAGGCGCGAGCGGGTTCGCGCTCATCTCGCTCGCGGTCACGTACCTCATCACGGTCTATAGCGCGCTCGAACGCAAACGAGTCATCGCGCTCTCGTTCTATCATCAGGCCGAGGAAGGCGCTGACGTGGCGGGCTTCATCTCGCACCACTTCGTTCAGGGACGCTTTCACGGCTTCGACAATGTGCTGCGCATGGCCGCGCGTGACATCAACGAACTACAGGAGTCGCACGCGGAGCATCCGGTCGTGCATTACTTTCACCCCATCGCCATACACAAGAGCACGCCGCGCGTCTTCTTCCTCGTACTCGAAACCTGCGCCGTCATCAACTCTTGCCTCGACCCCGAAGAATATCCGGAGACGTGCGGCCACCCGGAAGTGCGCACGCTCGAAGCGAGCGGCCTGCACGTGCTCGGCCAACTCGTCGCCGCGCTCAGTCTGAGACAGGAGCGTGCGCGCCCGTCGGAAGACGCGCCGGAAGTTTCGCGCCGTTTGAAAAGACGTTACCGGCAGACGCTCAGGCAACTCTCCGAGGCGGGCATCAAGACGCGCCGCGACACGGCGGAAGGGTGGGAGATTTACCGCGCGCAACGCGAGCGTTGGGAGACGCAACTGCACAGCTTCGCGCGCTACCTCGGCTACGACTGGGACGAGGTGGCGGGCGACAGAGACTTGCGCCACGCCGCCGACGACGAGATGGACGAGCGGGAGTTGATGGGCTAAAAGCCGCACGTCCCGCGTTAAATTTTCTACACGCGGCAATGTTGTAATCTCGGTTTTTAGCGAAGGCAACGCGTTTAGACTTCGCTCCGAGTTGATGCTAAAGTAATCTCCGTGAATCTAACCCGTGCAAAATTTTCCAACGCGTTTTCCCAGAATCAAAGATAAGGAGTTTTCTATGTCGTCCGCGCAAACTGCTAATGAGACGCCTCGCCGCTATCAACTGTTCATAGACGGTAAATGGGTCGATGCCGAGTCCGGCAAAACTTTTACGACGCCCAACCCTTCGACGGGCGAAACGCTCGCCGAAATCGCCGAGGCCGACAAGGCCGACGTAGACAAGGCCGTCGCCGCCGCGCGCCGCGCCTTCGAGGGCAAGTGGTCGCGTTTGAGCGCGCGCGACCGCGGGCGTCTGATCTACAAACTCTCGCAACTCATCGAAGCGAAATCGCAGGAACTCGCCGCGTTAGAGACCGCCGACAACGGCAAACCGATCCGCGAGTCGGCCTACGTTGACTTGCCGCAGGTCGTAGAGAACTTTGAATACTTCGCCGGGTGGGCGACGAAGATCGAGGGCGAGACGATCCCCGTGCCCGGCCAGATGTTCAACTACACCTTGCGCCAGCCGCTCGGCGTCTGCGGCCAGATCATCCCGTGGAACTTCCCGCTCCTGATGGCGGCCTGGAAACTCGCGCCCGCGCTCGCCGCAGGCAACACCATCGTTTTGAAGCCCGCCGAGCAGACGCCCGTGACGGCGATGGAACTCGGCAAGTTGATTCAAGAGGCGGGCTTCCCCGACGGCGTCGTCAACATCGTGCCCGGCTACGGAGAGACGGCGGGCGCGGCGCTCGCTTCGCACCCCGGCATAGACAAGATCGCGTTTACAGGCTCCACCGAAGTCGGCAAGATCATCGCGCGCTCGGCGGCTGAGAATCTCACCAAAGTGACGCTCGAACTCGGCGGCAAAGCGCCGAACATCGTCTTCGCCGACGCAGACATTGATCAGGCCGTCAACGGCGCGATGATGGGCATCTTCTTCAATCAAGGTCAGGTCTGCTGCGCCGGTTCGCGTCTCTTCCTGGCCGAGAGCGTCAAAGACGAATTTCTCGAACGCTTCAAGGCGCGTGCCGAGCGTGTCAAAGTCGGCGACCCGATGGACAAGAACACGCAGATGGGGCCGCAGGTTTCCGAAGAACAACTCACGCGCATCAAGGGCTACGTTGACATCGCGCGCGGCGAGGGCGCGACCGTCCTGTCCGGCGGCGGCTCGCCGCAACTCGAAGGCAACTTCCAAAAGGGCTTCTTCTTCCAACCCACGGTCTTCAGCGAAGTGCAAAACACGATGCGCGTCGCGCAGGAAGAAATATTCGGGCCGGTCGTCTCCGTCATCACGTTCAAGGATGAAAAGGACTTGCTCCAACAGGCCAACGAGACGGTCTATGGCCTGTCCGCCGGAATCTGGACGAAGGACATCACGCGCGCGCACCGCTTCGCCAGAGACATCAACGCGGGCACGGTCTGGATCAACACCTTCAATATGTTCAACGCCGCCTCTCCCTTCGGCGGCTTCAAGCAATCCGGCTACGGGCGCGAGATGGGCAAGCACGCCCTCGAACTCTACACGCACGTCAAGAGCGTCTGGGTCGATCTCTCAGGCAAACCCATCGGCTGGTACGGCAACTAAGAAAGTGACGAGTGACGAGTGACAAGTGACAAGTTAGATCAGGAAGTTTTTAGTTCTAACTTGTCACTCGTCACCTGTCACCCGTCACTGCTTTTCAGCCTCTCCCGTATTTCAACAAGAAGAAGGAGAAGCCATGCGCTCACGTCGGAAAGTTTCTATTCTCGCTTTAACTCTCCTCAGCGTTTTCCTGTTCACAGCTTGCCCGAGCAAGACCAATATCGGAAAAATTCTCGACGATCCGGATCGCTATCGCGACAAAGAGGTCGGCATCGTGGGGACTGTGGAAGACGGTTACGGCGTGCCTCTGGT
>DATHBB010000052.1:0-20887 GCA_035296385.1 Pyrinomonadaceae bacterium
AAGCGCATCCGCCGCAAGGTGTCGGGCAGCGCCGAGCGTCCGCGTCTGACGATCTACCGCAGCCTGAACCACATCTACGCGCAGATCATAGACGACGTGGAGGGGCGCACCATCGCCGCCGCTTCGACGACGGAGAAGGACTTGCGCGGGGCGACGGGCGGAAACATCGACGCCGCCGTGCGCGTGGGGCGTGCGATTGCCGAGCGCGCTTTGTCGAACGGCATCGAGCAGGTCGTTTTTGATCGCGGCGGCTATCGTTACCACGGGCGCGTCAAGGCTCTGGCCGACGCCGCGCGCGAGGCCGGTTTGAACAAGGATGAGCGGGCGGCGCAAGAAGCAGCAGGCGAAGAGCAGGCCGCGACCTCAGCAGCAGGACAGGAGCAGTAATGCGACAACCGAGACAGAGAATTTCAGCGCAGGGACTTGATCTCAAAGATCAGGTGATCTCCATCAACCGCGTGACCAAAGTGGTCAAGGGCGGCAAGAACTTGAGCTTCGCCGCGCTCGTCGTCATCGGCGACGAATCGGGGCACGTCGGCTTCGGCAGCGGCAAGGCGCGCGAAGTGCCGCTCGCCATCAAGAAGGCCATCGAATCGGCGAAGAAGAATTTGATCCGCGTGCCGCTCATCAACAAGACGCTGCCGCACCAACTCATAGGCAAATACGGCGCCGGGCGCGTGATGATGAAACCGGCTTCGGAAGGCACGGGCGTGATTGCGGGCGGCGCAGTGCGCGCCATCATGCAGGCGGTGGGCGTCCACGACGTGCGCACGAAAGTGCTCGGCTCGACCAACCCGCACAACGTCGTGCGCGCGACCTTCGACGGCCTGTTGAACATGAAAGACCCGATGGAACTGGCGCGCCTGCGCGGCAAGCAGGTGGAAGAACTATAAGAACGTAAATGGTAAATCGTAAATCGTGAATAGATAAAAACAGTCTTTCACTATTTACGATTTACGATTCACGATTTACGAGGTTTGAAATGGCAGAGCAGAAAAAAGAGCAGGCGGCGGGCGAGGGCGGCGGCATGATCCGCGTTCAGTATTATCGTAGTTTCATCGCCTTTCCGAAGACGCAGAAACAGATCGTCAGAAGCCTCGGCCTGACGAAGTTGAATCAGATCGTCGAGCGCCCTGATAACGCTTCGATGCGCGGCGTCGTACAGAAAGTGCCGCACCTGTTGCGAATTATTGAGTAGGAAGGTTAGTAAATCATGAACCGTAAATCGTAAATGGATGAAAACCGTTTTAGTCTATTCACGATTCACGATTCGCGATTCACGAGGTATTTATAATGGCTATCGGTCTTAATAATCTACACGCTCCGGCTGGCTCGACGCACAAGAAGAAGCGTCTCGGGCGCGGCCCGGGTTCGGGTCTCGGCAAGACGGCGGGGCGCGGCAACAAGGGTCAGAAATCGCGTTCGGGCTACTCGGCCAAGATCGGTTTCGAGGGCGGCCAGATGCCCTTGCAGCGCCGCCTGCCGAAACGCGGCTTCACCAACATTTTCAAGAAGCAGTGGATCGAGGTCAGCCTCTCGTCGCTCGAACGCAGCTTCGAGGCGAACGAGGAAGTGACGCCGGAGTTGATGCACGAGCGCGGCGTGATCGCCAAAGGCAAGCGCGACGTAGTGGTGCTCGGCACGGGCGACATCTCGAAAGCCCTCAAAGTTTCGGCGCACCGCTTCACCAAAAGCGCGCGCGAAAAGATCGAATCGGCGGGCGGCGCGGTCACTGTCATCGAGAAGCAGCAGGGCGACGCGCAGCAGCAGCAGTAGTAACTGGTCTTGCAGCGGCAACAGGTAGCCGCCACAGAGCAAATGACAAAACGCCTGTAGAGACGCAGGGAGTGCATGTGTGCCGGAAGTTTTTGGCGTCAGCACACTCTCTGCGTTTTTAACGTTATCCGCCAAAGCGCTCCGTCGGCAAATTGAAAGTCTTCGAGCGTAACGGGTAAAGTTCGCGGGTTGGTCGCCGCACCGATTCTGTTTTAAGCTAAGGGCTGAAAGCTCATGGCTGATAGCTAATCGAAAGAAGCACTCTTATGGAAAAGTTTTTCGCCGCCATCCGCAACATGTTTCAAGTGCCGGACCTGCGCAAGCGCATCGCATTCACGCTCGGCCTTTTGGCGATCTATCGCCTCGGCGCGCACGTCACCGCGCCCGGCATCAATAAGGAGCAACTCGCTCGCGTCTGGGGCGACGTGGGCAACACCCTGCTCGGCGTGCTCGATCTCTTCTCCGGCGGAAACTTCCAGACCATCTCGGTCTTCGCGCTCGGCGTTACGCCCTACATCACCGCCTCGATCATCCTGCAACTGATGACGACCGTTTTCTCGCAGTTGAAGAAATTGCAGGAGGAGGGCGAGGCCGGGCGACAGAAGATCAACCAGTACACGCGCTACCTGACCGTCGTGCTCGCGCTCTTCCAGACTTCCATCGTCGCGCGCTGGCTGCAAGGCAACGGCGTCGGCGAACCCGGATGGGGCTTCCTGCTCACGACCATGCTGACCCTGACGACGGGCACGGTCTTCGTGATGTGGCTCGGCGAGCAGATCACCGAGCGCGGCATCGGCAACGGCATCTCGCTCCTCATCTTCGCGGGCATCATCATCGGACTCCCGAGCGGGCTGGGTCAGGTCGTGACGCGGCTGCGCGGCGGCGTGGCGATGGAAGTAGTCGGCGTGCTGGCTCTCAGCGTAGCAATCGTGCTGCTTATCGCCTTCATCGTTTTCGTCGAACAGGCGCGGCGCAAAGTCCCGATCAGTTACGCCAAGCGGCACGTCGGGCGTCAACTCGTCGGCGGGCAGCAGACGGTGATGCCCTTGAAGATCAACATGGCGGGCGTTATCCCCGTCATCTTCGCGTCTTCGATGCTGGCCTTCCCGCAGACGATCCTGCAGTTCATACAGTACGACCCGGCGAACCCCGAATCATGGCGCAGCCGCGTGCACCTGTTCTTCCAGTCGTTTCACGGCGGCGACCCTTACTACGAACTGTTCTTCCTGTCGCTCATCGTCATCTTCACCTTCTTCTACATCACGATCATTTTCAACGTCGAAGAGGTGGCCGACAATCTGCGCAAGCACGGCGGCTTCATCCCAGGCATACGCCCCGGTCGGAACACCGCCGAGTTCTTGAACACGATCCTGACGCGGCTCACGACCGTCGGCGCGATCTATCTGGCGCTCGTCGCGCTCGTGCCGCAGATCATGCTGAGCGGGTTCAACGTCGGGCGGCTGCCGTTCGTCGGCGTGCGCCTCGAAGACTTCTTCAGCAGCACGCCGGGCCTCGGCTGGATTCCGAGCGGCATGGGCTATAAATTCTACTTCGGCGGCACGTCTCTGCTGATTCTCGTAGGCGTCGCGATGGACACCGTTGCGCAGATCGAAGCGCAACTCGTCATGCGCAACTACGAAGGCTTCCTCGGCTCGGGAAGCCGCCTGCGCGGGCGTAGAACCTAAACTCAACGATGAAGTAGGAACGCGGAACGATGAAGTAAAAGCTACTGTCTTTCGTTCATCGTGCATCGTTCCTACTTACTAGTTTCTCTTATGTCAAAGATCGTCGTCTTAATGGGTGCGCCGGGCGCGGGCAAGGGAACGCAGGCGCGTCTGTTGCAGGAGCGTGTGGGCTTGCCGCAGATTTCGACGGGCGACATGTTTCGCGAACTCGCCAGGGCTGAGACGCCGCTCGCCGCAGAGGTGCGCGCCGTGCAAGCGGCGGGAAAACTCGTCTCCGACGATCTCGTCATACGCATCGTGCACGAGCGCACGGGGCGCGACGACTGCAAGCGCGGCTACATCCTCGACGGCTTCCCGCGCACGACGGCGCAGGCCGCGATGCTCGAAAAACTGGCCGTCGAGCAGGGCAACAAGATTCAAGCCGTCCTGATTGACGTGCCTTTTGAAATGTTGGAACAACGCGCGACGGGGCGTCGCAGTTGTCCGGTGTGCGGCGAGATTTACAACGTCTATTTCAAGCCGCCGAAGACGGAAGGCGTCTGCGATCTGCACCCCGACACGCCTTTGACGCACCGCGCCGACGACACTTCGGAAAAGATTCGCGTCCGGCTCGCGACCTACGAAGAACAGACGCGCCCGCTGCTCGATTACTACGAAGCGTCGCACCGGCTCCAACGCGTTGACGGCACGCGCGGTCCGGAAGCGATCTACGCGGACGTTGAAAATTTAGTGACGAGTGACAAGTGACAGGTAACAAGTTGAAAACAGCAACCCTGTCTTTAAGCTTGTCTTTTTATCTCGTCACTTGTCACTCGTCACTTGTCACTGTCTTATGATTATCGGGAAGTCGAAGAAAGAGTTGGAGAAGATGCGCGCGGCGGGTCGGCTGGCGGGGCAGGTGCGCGAGGAGTTGCGGCGCATGGCGCGCGCGGGCACGACCACGCTCGATCTCGACCGCGCCGCCGAGCGTATGATACGCGACGCGGGCGCGATTCCGACTTTCAAAGGTTATCACGGCTTCCCCTATTCGATCTGCGCTTCGGTCAACGAACAGGTCGTGCACGGCTTCCCGTCCGACTATGCGCTCAAGGACGGCGACATCATTTCGATTGACGTGGGCGCGACGCTGGACGGTTTCGTCGGCGACACCGCGACGACAGTGCCCGTCGGACAGGTCAGCCCTGAGAAACTTCGCCTGATCCGCGTCGCGGAAGAGAGTCTGGAGCGCGCCATCGAGCAGTGCCGGCACGGCAGGCATCTGGGCGACATCGGGTGGGCGGTGCAGGAGTTCGCGGAGGCCGAAGGCTACTCGCTCGTGCGCGATTACGGCGGGCACGGCATCGGGCGAAAAATGCATGAAGACCCGCACATCCCGAACTACGGGAGGCCGGGCACGGGCACGAAGATCAAAAACGGCTACGTTTTCGCCGTCGAGCCGATGCTCAACATGGGCACGCACCATACGAAAACTCTCTCGGACGGCTGGACGGTCGTGACGGTTGACGGGCGACCGAGCGCGCACGTCGAACACACGATTGCCGTCACGGAAGAGGGGCCGCAGGTGTTCACACGCGTGCCCGAAGAGTTTGAGCGGCTGCAAGCCGCAGGGGTCGGGGCGGGGGCGGCGACCGCGACGGCGCAGGCTTGAGCCGGTCGGGGGCGTCTCCGGCTTGGCATAAGGTCAATGGTGTGTTAATATCCGCAGTTTGCCGATACTGGCATTTTTAATCTATCGAAATGCTGTGAGGTTCAAGTAGAGGCCGTGTAATTCCGGCTGAAAAGGTGGATGCGTTATGAAGGTAAGAGCTTCCGTAAAAAAGATGTGCGATAACTGCAAGGTCATCCACCGCAAAGGCGTGGTGCGAGTGATCTGCACGAATCCGAAGCATAAACAGCGACAAGGTTAATTCAATTGCGGACTGCGGATTAGAAAACAAATCAGTGCTTTTCAATCGGCAATCCGCATTCTGAAATTCTAAGAGTTGGAGAGAAGAAATGGCTCGTGTAGTCGGCGTCGATCTTCCGGTGAACAAACGCGTTGAGATCGGCCTTACATATATTTACGGCATCGGGCGTTCGCGCTCGAAGTCCATCCTGCAAGAGGCTGAGATCAATCTCGACACGCACGTGCGCGATTTGGACGAAGAGCAACTCGGACGAATCCGCGCGATCATCGAGGGACAGGGCGACGTGGAAGGCGACCTGCGCAAGCGCGTGCAGATGGACATCAAACGTCTGATGGACATCGGCGCGTATCGCGGCCTCCGGCATCGTCGCGGTTTGCCCGTTCGCGGCCAGCGCACGCACACCAACGCGCGCACGCGCAAAGGGCCGCGCCGCGCCACCATCGCCAAGAAGAAGGCACCCGGCAAGAAGTAATAATACAGAGGTCAGAGATCAGAGGTTAGAGGTCAGTTGAAGAGAAAAACTGATTCTTAACTAACCTCTAACCTCTAGCCTCTAACCTCTGAGGTTTTATGGCAAAAGCAACAGCAGCAGGCGGGAAGAAGAAGACCTTTCGCAAGAAAGAGAAGAAGAACATTCCGAACGGGATCGCTTTCATCGCGGCGTCTTTCAACAACACGATGATCTCGATCACGGATTTGGAAGGCAACCTCGTGGCACAGTCGTCTTCGGGCGCGCGCGGCTTTCGCGGTTCGCGTAAAGGCACGCCGTTCGCCGCGCAGCAGGCGGCCTACGAGGCGGCACAGAAGGCCAAAGACGCCGGAATGCAGCAATGCGAAGTGCGTGTGAAGGGGCCGGGCGGCGGGCGCGAGTCGGCCATCCGCGCGATCAACAACGCGGGCATCCGCGTGACCTCGATCCGCGACACGACGCCTATTCCGCACAACGGTTGCCGTCCGCCGAAACGACGTAGAGTGTAAAAGGCAGTGACGAGTAACAAGTGACGGGTGACAAGTTGAAGCAAAAGACTTGTTTTAATCTCGTCACTTGTCACCCGTCACTTGTCACTGTTTTATCGACCTAAAGGATGAAGGGTCGCTTGCCGCGCTGGTGGCGCTGGAGCGGTCTGTAAACTTTTCCGTCTTAACCATTAGACTGGAGGCAGAAAGAAGTGGCTAGGTATAGAGGAGCGGTGTGCCGTTTGTGCCGCCGCGAAGGCGCGAAACTATTTTTGAAGGGCGACAAGTGCTACAAGCCTTCGTGCCCGATTGAAGCGCGCGGCACGCAGCCGCCCGGACAACACGGCAGTTCGCCGCGTCGCGGCAAGGCGCTCGTCGGCTACGGCCAGCAGTTGCGCGAGAAGCAGAAAGTCAAACGCATCTACTTTGTGCTCGAAGGGCAGTTTCGCAACTACTTCGAGCGCGCCGCACGCCAGAAGGGCATCACGGGCGAGAACCTGCTCATCATGCTCGAACGCCGCCTCGACAACGCCGTCTATCGCGCGGGCTTCTCCACTTCGCGGCGGCAGGCGCGCCAACTCGTGAATCACGGACACATCGAAGTGAACGGGCGCAAAGTTGACATCCCCTCTTTTCAGGTGAAGGCCGGAGACGTGGTGACGGTGCGCGAAAACAGCCGCAAGAACGCGCACATCGAAGGCGCGTGGCAGACGGCTGCCGGGCGCGGTCGCCCCTCCTGGCTGGCGCCCGCTGACGGGGCGGAGATGGGCGCGCGCGTGGCGAGTCTGCCGACGCGCGACGACATCGACCGTTCGATCAACGAGCAACTCATCGTCGAACTTTATAGCAAGTAACATCCGCGCGAATCGGCGGTGGCTCGCTCTGGCCTCTCACGCATGTCTTCGGACGTGCGGCGACAGACAGCTAGCCGCCGCGCTCGCGCACATACGCTTTACAAGAGCAGCCAAGGTTCAAAAATATTATGGCTATGGATCAAAATAATCTCTGGACAGGATTTCAGATGCCGCGCCGCCTCGCCGTCGAGAACGAGACGCTGACGGAGCGCTACGGGCGTTTCTCCGCGCAGCCTTTCGAGCGCGGCTTCGGCACCACCATCGGCAACTCGCTGCGCCGCGCGTTGCTCTCGTCAATCGAGGGCGCGGCCATCACGGCGGTCAAGATCGAGGGCGTCGAGCACGAGTTTTCTTCGATTCGCGGTGTCGTCGAAGACGCGACGGACGTGATTCTCAATCTCAAGCAGATTCCGATCAAACTGCACGGCGGCGAGGCGAAGACCCTGACGATCAGCAAGCGCGGCGCGGGCGAAGTTTTGTCCGGCGACATCGAAACGGACGCCGACGTGGAAGTGCTCGACCCGAACGTCTACATCGCCACCGTCTCCGAGGGCGGCGAACTCAACATCGAGATGCGCTTGAAGCGCGGGCGCGGCTACGTTCCCGCCGACCGCAACTTCGACGAAGACCTAAGCTTAGGTTACATCCCCGTGGATTCCGTCCACACGCCCGTCAAGAAAGTTAACTACACGGTCGAAGCCGCGCGCTTGGGGCAGAACACGGAATTCGACAAGCTGACGATTGACGTTTGGACGGACGGGTCGGTGAAGCCGGACGACGCCGTCGGCCTCGCGGCCAAACTCATCAAAGATCACATGGCGATCTTCATCAACTTCGAGGAGGACGCGGACGAGTTTGCCTACACGGGGATCGAGCGACCGCCCTTGCCGCGCAACGATCAACTCGACCGCTCGGTTGACGAACTCGAATTGTCGGTTCGTTCCTACAACTGCCTGAAGAACGCCAACATTCGCACCATACGCGATCTCGTGCAGCGAAGTGAGCGCGAGATGCTGGCGACGAAGAATTTCGGCAAGAAGTCTCTGAACGAAATCAAAGACATCCTGCACGGGATGGGTCTGGACTTCGGCATGGAGTTCGACGAACAGGGTAACCCGATTCCCGGGACGGGCGGGCGCGACTCCGACATCAGCGACTTCGCCGACGAAGACGAAGACATTTAAGGGAAGGATGAAGTATGAACGCGGAACGATGAACGAAAGACAATGGCTTTGCGCTTTCAATTCATCGTTCATCGTTCCTACTTCATAGTTTATTAGCATGCGACATCTGAAAGCACATCGCAAACTGGGGCGGACGACGGAACACCGTCTCTCGCTGTTGCGCAACCTCGCGACTTCACTCATCAACGCGCGCAACGAGCGCCTTGTCACCACCTTGCCGAAAGCCAAAGAACTGCGCCCGTTCATCGAGCGCGTCATCACGCTTTCGCGCAAGGCACAAGGTCTGGAAGGCGACGACGCAGCGGTCAAAGCCGTCCACCTGCGCCGTCAGGCCGCGACCTTCTTTCACACGGGCAACCGACATGTGAAGAGCGAGACGGGTCGGCGCGGCGTCGCGCGCCCCGTGCGCACCGCAGGCATCGCCGCCGTCAAGCGTCTGTTTGACGAACTCGGCGAGCGCTATAAGGATCGCCCGGGCGGCTACACGCGCATCATCAAACTGGGCAGGCGCGACGGCGACAACGCCGAACTCGCCATCATCGAACTCGTCGGCAGCCCGCGTGAACTCGAAGCGGCGAAGCAGACGGAGAAGCGCGCCAAGTCCGTCACGTCGGACAAGCGGAAGTCTGCGCGTGCGTCGAAGTCGGGCGAGGCCGAAGGCGGGCGTCGCGGCGGTCAGAAGGCCGACAAGACTTTCGAGAAGGAAGAGACCACACAGGCGCGCGGTCGGGGCAAAACTGCCGAGCCGAAGGACGCGGATAAAGCGGGCAGCGGCGGGCGTCGCTCGAAGAAGACCGAGTCAACTGCCGCCGAGCAAGAGACGGATAATTAGAGACGGCAGCGAGCGGCGGGCGCGCCTTGCGTGAGGATAGGAGCAAGCAGCGCGCCCTTCGCCTCGCAGACCGCAACCAGCAGCAGCCCCAATCCCCCCGCTTGGCAGTTGAATTGAGCCGAGGCGGGCCGGGGCTTTGATTTTGCTCTGCCAACGCCGGACAGGAGAGCGAGAGACTCGCGACGCGCGGAGGTTCATCGAACATGAGCGAAGAGAAGAGACCCGAAGCACAGGGCAGCGACCATCAGACGACGAACGATAGCAGCGGCGGCACGCGCCAGCAGCCAGCCGACACGCGCCGCAGTAGCAACAGCGTCGCCGCGGGCGGCGGTAACGTCGGCGGCGGTAGCGGTGGTGGCGGAGGTCGTCATGGCGGCTCGCGCCGGCGTCATAGAGGCGGCGAGCGCGAGAATCAAGCCCCGTCGTCGGGACGCCGCACGGAGTCTTCCATCAACATGGACGAGTTGCGCGAGTTGGCCGACTTGATCACTGCGCAAGGCTTCACCGAGTTTGAACTTGAGAAGGAAGGCTTTCGCCTGCGCCTCAGCCGCAACGTCTATTCGCAGCCCGCGCAGCCAGGCAGCGCGACCGACAGCGGCGGCTTCACGCACTTTTCGCAGCAGCCTCCGGCCACCGGATCGCATGCCGCGAGCGCGCCCTCTGCCGCCGAAACTTCCGCGAACGCTTCGACCGGAGCAGCGGCGGCCACCGCGCCGAGCGTCGCGGAGAATGTCAACATACTCACGTCGCCCATCGTCGGCACGTTTTACCGTTCGCCCGCGCCCGACGCCGGGCCTTACGTCGAGGTCGGCAGCCGCGTCACGCGCGGGCAGGTCGTCTGCATCATCGAGGCGATGAAATTGATGAACGAGATCGAGGCCGAATGGGACGGCGTGATCACGGAAATTTTCCCGCAGAACGCGCAGGCCGTAGAGTTCGGCGAGCGCTTGTTCGGGATCAAGGCATCGTGACGTATGCGTCGCGCCGCAACGTCACACGGCGCGACGCGTTCGAACATCGCTCGATGCCATTTGTTGCGCCCGACGCCACAGTCTTTATGCCAATCACTCCACGCAAGTTCAGAAAAATCCTGATCGCGAATCGCGGCGAGATCGCGTGTCGCATCATCTGGGCGTGCAAGGAGATGGGCATACGCACCGTCGCCGTCTACAGTCAGGCCGACCGCGACTCTTTGCACGTGCGCTTCGCCGACGAATCGATCTGCATAGGCCCCGCGCCCTCCGCGCAGAGTTACCTGAGCATCCCCGCCATCATCAGCGCCGCCGAGATCGCCAACGTTGACGCGATCCACCCGGGCTACGGCTTCCTCGCGGAGTCGCCGCAGTTCGCGGAGATTTGCGAGGCGTGCAACATCAAGTTCATCGGGCCGCGCTCGTCGGTGATCAATTTGATGGGCGACAAGGTCGAGGCGCGGCGTGCGATGAGCGCGGCGGGCGTGCCGATTTTGCCGGGCAGCACAGAGCCGATTAAGACGGAAGAAGAGGCGCTGGCGCTCGTCAAAGAGATCGGCTTTCCGGTCATCATCAAAGCCTCCGCAGGAGGCGGCGGGCGCGGCATGCGCATCGTCCGCACCGAGGCGGAACTCGCCAACTCCTTGCAGACCGCCTCGAACGAAGCGCTCGCCGCGTTTAAGAACGGCGACGTTTATATCGAACGCTACGTCGAGCGACCGCGCCACGTCGAGATTCAGGTGATGGCCGACGAGTTCGGTCATTGCGTGCACCTCGGCGAGCGCGACTGTTCGGTGCAGCGCCGCCACCAGAAATTGATCGAGGAAGCGCCGTCCCCCGCGCTCACGCCGGAGATGCGCGAGCGCATGGGGAACGTGGCGGTCGAAGCGTGCAAGCGCGTCGGCTACTCGAACGCGGGCACGGTCGAGTTTCTGCTCGACGAAGACGGGCGTTTCTATTTCATGGAGATGAACACGCGCGTGCAGGTCGAGCATCCGGTGACGGAGATGATCACGCTGGCCGACATCGTGCGCAACCAAATCCGCGTCGCCGAAGGCGAGGAGTTGGCTTTCAAACAGGAAGACGTGATCTTCGCCGGACACTCCATCGAGTGTCGCATCAACGCGGAGCACCCGGAGACGTTCGTGCCTTCGCCCGGACTCATCACCGCCTGTAATCTTCCCGGCGGCCCCGGCGTGCGCGTGGACACGGCCATCTATCCCGGCTACTTCGTGCCGCCCTTTTACGATTCGCTGATCGCGAAACTCATCGTCCACGCGCGCACGCGCGAACTGGCGGTTGCGCGCATGCGGCGCGCGCTCGAAGCGATGGTCATCGAGGGGATCAAGACGACGATCCCTTTGCACTTGAAGATCATGGACGACGCGCAGTTTCAGTCGGGCGACTTTTCGACCAAGTTTTTGGAGCAGTTTTTCGAGCGCAACGGCGTGGGGAGCGGTGTGAAGAAAGCCAACGCCTGAGCGCGGCGCTCGCGGGCGCGAACGGCGCGTTGACGCGGGCGGGAAGCGCCTTTATAATGAACGACTTTCCCACCGGGGATTTTCGCGTCTGAGGAGAGTGAGAGAGATGTCTTACGCAATTATTAGATCGGGCGGCAAGCAATTCCGCGTCGCGGAAGGCGAGACGGTGCGCGTGCCTTCGCTCGGCGAAGAGGCGGGCGCGAGTGTGGAGTTCGACGTGCTCGTCGTCGGCGGCGACGAAACGAAGGTCGGTTCGCCGCTCGTTGACGGCGCACGCGTGGCGGGCACAGTCGTCGAGCACGGGCGCGGCGACAAGATCATCGTCTTCAAAAAGAAGCGCCGCAAACAGTACAAACGCACGCAAGGCCACCGGCAAAATTACACGGCGGTGAAGATTGATTCGATAGGATAAAGTCGTCCGTTGTCCGTGGTCAGTTGTCCGTTGCATGTGGCTTTCAAAGCGAGCGGCTGAAGACGGAGTTGAGCAACTGACCGGAGACAAAAAACAACGGACAACTGACCACGGACAACGGACTATTTTCGAGGTTTGAGTTATGGCACATAAAAAGGGAGTCGGCAGTTCGCGTAACGGGCGCGATTCGCATTCGCAGCGTTTGGGGCTGAAAAAGTTCGGCGGCGAGCGCGTACTCGGCGGCAACATTCTGGCGCGCCAGCGCGGCACGAAATGGAAGCCGGGCAAAAATGTCGGGCGCGGCAAAGACGATACGCTGTTCGCTTTGATTGACGGCGTCGTCAAGTTTGAGGATAAGGGGCGACAGGGCAAGTTCATCAGCGTCTATGCGGAGGCGGCGGCAGCTGCTGCGTCGCCCGCACAGGAGGCGGTGGCCGCTTAGCCGAGCAGTTATCCAACAGTTACCCAGCGACGCCCGCGCCTGCTCGAACGAACAAGCGTTGGGCGTCCTTTCTTTTGATGAAGTAAAAGCTGTCAGTCGTCCGTTGTCAGTTGTTCAAGACCTTCTTTAGCAACTTGTGTGTGAGCCACTGAACAACGGACAACTGACTACTGACAAAGAACATTCTTGTTTATTGATCGCGTCAAAATTCGCATACGGGGAGGGCACGGCGGCAACGGCGTGACGGCCTTCCGGCGTGAGAAGTTCGTGCCGCGCGGCGGCCCTTCGGGCGGCGAGGGCGGCAAGGGCGGCGACGTGTGGCTAGTGGCCGACACGGGCGTCAACACCTTGCTGCACCTGCGCTACAACCCCGAGCACTTCGCGGACCGCGGGCGGCACGGCGAAGGCTCGAACCGTTCGGGGCGCGAGGGCGAAGATGTCCTGGTGCGCGTGCCCGTCGGCACGCAGGTTTACGACGCGGAGACGGGCGACCTGATGTGCGACCTCGCGGAAGAGGGGCAGCGTTGGCTCGCGGCCAAAGGCGGGCGCGGCGGCTTCGGCAACTCGCACTTCGCCACTTCGACCAATCGCGCGCCGCGCTATCATCAGGAGGGAAGTCCGGGCGAAGAGCGCGAGTTGCAACTGGAGTTGAAACTGCTGGCCGATGTCGGCCTCGTCGGCTTCCCGAACGCGGGCAAGTCAACTTTGATCTCGACCGTCTCCGCCGCCAGGCCGAAGATCGCCGATTATCCTTTCACCACGCTCGAACCGCACCTCGGCGTCGTTGACCTCGGCGACTTCCGCACGTTCGTCGTCGCAGACATCCCCGGTCTGATCGAAGGCGCGCACGAGGGCGCGGGACTCGGCGACCGCTTCCTGCGCCATGTCGAGCGGACGAAACTGTTGCTGCATCTCGTTGACGTGTCTTCCTCGTCGGGGCGCGACGCGGTCGGCGACTACGAGGCCATCAACCGCGAGTTGCTCGCCTACGACGCGCAGCTCGCCGAACGCCCGCAGATCGTCGTCGCGACGAAACTCGACGCGCTCGACGAGCCGGAGCGTCTGGAGAGTTTGCGCCGCCGCGTGACGGAAGACGGGCGCGATTTTTACGAGATTTCATCTGTGACGAATCGGGGCGTGCGCGAATTGGTGCATGCGTGCGCGCACGCGTTGGACGCTTTGCGGGAAGGCGACGCCGCTCCTGCTGCCGCCACCGCCGCTGTAGCAAAAGAGCGTGAGGACGCAGCCGACGAACGGGAAAGCATACCGGCTGTCTCGGATTGAGTTTATGAATTCGCAGCACATGAGTGCGCGTATCGCGCTGTACGGTGGCACGTTCGATCCGGTGCACGACGGGCACATCGCGGTGGCGCGCGAGTTGTTGAAGTTGTTCGCGCTCGACGAAGTTCTTTTCATTCCGGCGCACGTCGCGCCGCACAAACGAAACGTACCGCCCGCGTCGCCCTTCCATCGTCACGCGATGCTCGCGCTGGCGACGAAGGACGAACCGCGTTTCCGCATCTCGACCGTCGAACTCGACGAGCCGAGGAAGCCCTACACCATCGAAACGATTTTGCGTTTGCGCAACGACCCGGGCGGGCAGTTGGTGTTTGTGATGGGCGCGGATTCGTGGGAGGAGATTACGACGTGGCGCGAGTGGGAGCGCCTGCTGGCGATGGTCGCCACCATCGTCGTGACCCGACCGGGTTACGAACTGCACACGGATCACATTACGGACGCGGTGCGCGGGCGAATCGTTGACCTGCGCGGCGAAGTGAGTGAACAGGACGTGCGCGCGGCGGAAATGACGGGAGAGCCGAGCATCTATTTCACCGATGCGGTGAAACTGGACATCTCGTCGAGCGACATTCGCCGCGCCGTGCGCGCGGCGGGCGCGGACGAGAAACTGGAAGAAATCATTCAAGTTCCGCAGCCTGTGGCGGAGTACATCAAAAAATACAGGCTCTACAGAGAGGCGCATGAAACAGAACGACACGACGCCGGAAGAGAGCGCGCTCAGCACTAAGAAGCGCGCGGCATTGAAGAAAGAATCGGACGCCGGAGCGGCAACCACGCACGTCGAAGCAGATGCTACTGCCGCCGCTGCTCCTGCTGCCGCGACGACCGGGAACGGCGAAGGCCTGGACGCACGCATCGAGAGCGCTCTGCGCGCGGCGAGCGATAAGAAGGCGCACGATCTGGTCGTGATCGACCTGCGCCCCGTCGCCACCTTCACGGACTATTTTATGATCGCGAGCGGCACGAACGTACGTCAGGTGCAGGCCATCGCGGACGAGATAACGGAACGCCTGAAGCGCGAAGGCACGCGCGCCGCGCGCATCGAAGGCTACCAGACGGCTGAGTGGGTGCTGGTTGATTACGGCGATTTCATCGTGCACATTTTCGAGGACAAGGCGCGACGCTTCTACGATCTCGAAAGGCTCTGGCGCGAGGGCGTGCGCGTCCGGCTTCCCGCAGACTTGCGTGCCGACGCCGGAACGACGGCGACGACGGGCGGCGCGTCGAGAGATGAACAGAGAAACGAACCGTGATCGAACTCGTGGCGCAGTCGGGGGCGATGCGCGAGGCCGTGCGTCTCGCGGCGCGCGTCGCGCAGACGGACGCCAACGTCCTCGTCACGGGTGAGTCCGGTGCAGGCAAAGACGCGCTCGCGCTCTACATACATCGGGAGTCGAAACGCGCCGCCGCGTCGTTCGTGAAAATTGATTGCGCGGCGTTGCCTTCGGAGTTGTTGGAGGCCGAGTTGTTCGGCTACGAGCGCGGCGCGTTCACGGGCGCGAACGAGTCGAAGCCCGGACGGCTCGAAGCGGCGCACAAGGGCACGCTCGTCTTAGACGAGATCGCGCACCTCTCGACGGACGCTCAGGCGAAACTTTTGCGCGTCATCGAGCAGCGCGAGTTCGAGCGTTTGGGAGGCAGGCGCACCGTGCGCGTGGATGCGCGTCTGGTCGCGCTCACGAACGTAGATTTGGAGGAAGCCGTCCGAAGGCGCGCGTTTCGCACGGACTTGTTCTATCGCCTCAACGTCGTGCGCATACACGTGCCCCCTTTGCGCGAACGCCGCGAGGACGTGAGGCGACTGGCGCGCGGGTTTTTGAAGACTTACGCCGCGAAGCACGGGCGGCGCGCGCTGCGTATAGAGCCGGACGCGTTCGCGTTGTTAGAAACTTACGATTTTCCCGGCAACGTACGGGAGTTGGCGCACGTCTTAGAGCGTGCCGTAATTATGGCGGACGGCGAGAGTGTCGAAGCGGAGCATCTGCCCGACGCAATTCGCGCCGCCGCGTCTTTGCAAAGAAGGCGACCGGCGACGGAGCGCATGACGCTCGCCGAACTCGAAGCCGCCTACATCGCCGAGACGCTCGCCGCCACGCGCGGCAACAAATCGGAGGCCGCGCGGCTGCTCGGCATCAGCCGCAAGAATCTCTACGAGAGACTCGCGCGGCAGAAAGGAAACGATGAAGGATGAGCGGGAAGCTGTTCTTTGTCCGTCGTCAGTTGTCCGTTGCATGTGGCTTTCCAAATGAGTTGCTAAAGATGAAATTGATCAACTAATGACAGACAAAGAACAACTGACTACGGACAACTGACAACGGACGGTTTTTAGTTCATCGTTTCAATCATGCGCCTGCGTCTCATCTGGGTGGGCAAGACGAAGAACGAGCATGTGCGCGCGCTCGTCGGGGATTACTTGCAGCGGCTGGGGCGGTTCGTTCGTTGTGAAGTGACGGAGTTGCGCGAGAGCGCGGGCAGCGGCGGCGATGAGCGCGCGATTCTGGAAGATGAGGGCAAGCGGATCGCGGGCGCGCTCGCCGCACGCGCCGACGGTGTGACGGTGCTGTTGGATGTGGAGGGGCGGCGCGAGTGGAGTTCGCGGGAGTTGGCGGCGCAGGTCGAGCGCTGGCAGTTGGAAGGGAAGAAAGAGATCGCGTTCGTCATCGGAGGGCATCTGGGAGTTGCGGCTGAGTTGAAGACGAAGGCGGATGTCAGTTGGTCTCTGTCGCGCCTGACTTTGACGCACGAGATGGCGCGCGTCGTGCTGGTCGAACAGCTTTATCGCGCGTACACGATCATGCACGGGCTGCCGTACCAGAAATGAGCGAGAGCGGAAACTTTTATCGCCCGCCTGCGTTTGATGTGAAATCAAGGCTACGGGGAGAGAACAAGTAGGGGTTTTTAAGAGAGGGAAAATAAAGATGGATAAGCGTAAATTGAAATCATACCGTGATCGTTTACTGGAACGGCGCGAGGGTTTGTTCCGGCAGGTGACGGAGGCGGAGATGTCGAGCCGCGAGCGCGACCTCGAAGCCACGCAAGACCCCGCCGACATGGCCGCCAACGCCTACACGAAAGAGCTTTTGATCTCGATGTCGGCCAACGACCGTGGCTTGCTCGCGTTGATTGACGAAGCGTTGCATCGCATCGAAACGGGCGGCTTCGGCGAATGCGTCAACTGCGGCGAGCCGGTGCTGGAGAAACGTCTGGATGCCGTGCCGTGGGCGCGCTACTGCCTCAAGTGTCAGGATTTGCAGGAGCGCGGGCTGTTGAACCCGGAAGAAGAATAGCCGCGCGCCAAAGTTGATTATAACGGGGACAGCCCTTCGATTCGGAGAGTAACGAGTCGGAGGGCTGTCGTCGTTTATGCTCGCGCGAACGACGAAGGCGCGGTTAAACTGGCGTAGATGTGGCTGGCACGACAACTGGATGCGCTCTATGATGCGACGCTCGCGCTCGTCTATCCGATGCGTTGCGCGGCGTGCGGCGCGGGCGACGTAGAAGCGCGCCGGGACGCGCCCGCGTGCGCGGCGTGCTGGCGTACGACGACGATCTACACGGGCCGAGAGACTTGCTGTTGGAAATGCGGCGCGGAGGCGCGTGCGGACGTGCCGCCGGAGAAGCGCGCGGACGTGCGATGTCGCCGCTGCGACGCGGCGTCGTTCACGGCGGCGCGCTCGGTCGGGAGATACGAAGGGGCTTTGCGCGCGGCGGTCCTGACTTTGAAGCATGAACCGCACGTGTCGGCGCGGCTGGCCGGACTGCTTTTCGCGACCGCGCGGCGTGCGCCGCTCGACGCTGCCACGCGCGTCGTGCCCGTCCCGCTCCACGCGGAGCGCGAACGCGAGCGCGGCTTCAACCAGGCGACGCTGCTTGCGCGCGCTCTGGCGTCGCGCAAC
Source organism: Pyrinomonadaceae bacterium (assembly GCA_035296385.1). Taxonomy (GTDB): domain Bacteria; phylum Acidobacteriota; class Blastocatellia; order Pyrinomonadales; family Pyrinomonadaceae; genus JAIVJZ01. The sequence continues at coordinate 17,697 of DATHBB010000052.1, forward strand.
CGTTTGCCGCTCGACGAGTGGAGCGTCGTGCGCGACGCACACACGTCACGTCATCGCGCAGGGATGGACGCGCGCGGGCGGCGCGAAACCGTTGAGGGCGCGTTTCGGGTCGAGCGCCCGCGCCTCGTCGCAGGCGAGCGCATACTGCTGGTTGACGATGTATTCACAACGGGCGCGACCGTCTCCGCGTGCGCGCAGGCTTTGAGAGACGCGGGCGCGGCGGACGTGTTTGTGTTGACTTTAGCGCGAGCTTAAACGCAGAGGTCAGAGGTTAGAGGTCGGAGGTTAGTGGAAGACAGTTTTAACTGATCTCTAACCTCTGACCTCTGACCTCTGTTTTTAACCTCTAGCCTCCGACCTCCGACCTCTGTATGATGTCTGCATGAGAGACCTTTATCCCGAGATTGAACCCTACGATCAAGGCATGCTGGCGGTGTCGCCCGTGCACACGCTTTACTATGAGCAGAGCGGCAACCCCGAAGGCCTGCCCGTAGTCTTTTTGCACGGCGGCCCCGGCGGCGGCACTGTGCCGGATTACCGTCGCTTCTTCGATCCGGCGGCATACCGCATCGTCCTTTTCGATCAACGCGGCGCGGGGCAGAGCACGCCGCACGCGAATCTGGAGGAGAACACGACGTGGCACCTGGTCGCCGACATCGAACAGATTCGCGAGCATCTGGGAATCGAGCGCTGGGTGGTGTTCGGCGGTTCGTGGGGGAGCACTCTGTCTCTGGCCTACGCGCAGACGCACCCCGCGCGCGTGCGCGCGCTCGTCCTGCGCGGCATCTTTCTGTGTCGCCCGAAGGAGATACAGTGGTTCTATCAGGAGGGCGCGAGCGCGATCTATCCGGACGCGTGGGAGCATTATGTTAAAGTCATTCCGGAAGCGGAGCGCGGCGACATGCTCGGCGCGTTTCATCGCCGCCTGACAAGCGAAGACGAGGCCACGAGGCTCGAAGCGGCGCGCGCCTGGAGCATCTGGGAGGGCAGCACTTCCAAACTCTACCCGGACGAAGACTTCATCGCGCACTTCGGCGACCCGCAATTCGCGCTTGCCTTTGCGCGCATCGAGTGTCACTACTTCATGCACAACGCTTTCTTCGACACGGACAATTATTTGATCGAGCAGGTGGGGAAGATTCGGCACATTCCCACCGTCATCGTGCAGGGACGTTACGACGTGGTGTGCCCTCTGATGAGCGCGTGGGAACTCCACCGCGCGTGGCCGGAAGCGGAACTCAAGATCATTCCCGACTCCGGACACTCCGCGCTCGAACCCGGCACGCGCGCCGCGCTCGTCGAAGCGACAGACCGATTTAGAAACAGTGACGAGTGACAAGTGACAAGTTAAAGACAAGGCTTTTGTTTTAACTCGTCACCTGTCACTTGTCACTCGTCACTCCCTTCTGTAGTATCTGGAAGCAGTATGACCGGACGGGTTTTAGTCCTGAACGCATCTTTCGAGCCGATCAACGTGTGCACGGAACGGCGCGCGGTGGTGATGATCTTTAAGGGCGTGGCGCGCGTCGAAGAACACAACGGCCACATGCTGCACTCGGCGCGCGTGACGATGCACGCGCCTTCGGTCATACGCCTGACCGAGTACATACACATCCCCTTCAAAAATCGCTCGCTTTCGCGCAAGAACATCCTGCTGCGCGATCACTCGACGTGCCAGTACTGCGCCAAGCAACTGCCGCCGTCCGAACTCACGCTCGACCACGTCTATCCGCGTTCGCGCGGCGGCGAGTCAACGTGGGATAATCTCGTCGCCTGCTGCAAACGCTGCAACCACCGCAAGGGCAGCCGCACGCCGGAAGAGGCCGGGATGCATCTCATACGCCACCCGCGCGGCTTTTCGCTGCACGTCAGCCGCCAGATCATGCGCTATCTGGGGCGCGCCGACCAGACCTGGCGCAAGTATCTGTTTTATGAATCCGACAACGGCGATTCGGACGGGTAGAGAAACGCGAAAGTAAAGTTTTTGCAGACGCGCACGCCGCGCGTTCACCTGTAAAGGAACTCCAACTGATGAATGACACCACCACACTAGCCATCGGATTCGGGACGCAGGAACTACTGATCATTCTCCTGATCGTCTTCGTACTCTTCGGCGCGAGCCGCCTGCCGCAACTCGCCAAGGCTCTGGGGCAGAGCAAACGCGCCTTCAAGGATGGCCTGGACGAAGCCGACGAGGAATCGCGCATCGAAGAGGCACGCCGCCGCGAACGACTCCGCGCCGCCGAGTCAACCGTGAGAGAAGACGAACTCTCGTCCGACAAGTACACCGCCAACAAGCCGCGCTAAACTAAACGGACGCGCTTTAGCCGGTATAAAACGCGAGCCGCCGCAGTCGCTTTGAAACGACTGCGGCGGCTCTTTAGTTCGCGTCGCGAAACTTATTATTCCGTCTTATGCCCGACGACGAGTGTGGCCTTGATGGTGAGCGAGAACTCGGCCTCGTTGCGCTCCTCGTCTATGATGCGCCTCACTTCGGCGAGGACGCGTGCGCGCGCGTCCTCATCTTCGGCGAGCGGTTCGAGCCAACGCTGCAAGAGAAAATCTTTGACGAGCGGCGCGTTGAGAAATTCTTCGCCCGAGGCGTAGTCGAATTCTTCGATGTTCGTCCAGGAGCGCACGAGATCGAGACCTTCGCGTGCGGCGAGCGTTTCCACGTCGGTCACAGTCGGGCGCTCGTTGATGAGTTGTTCGACGACGGGCGAGTCGTCGAGCATCTCAGCGTTCATCAACGCTTCCCAGTAGATCGAATAGAACTCGCCGAAACTCGACGCGGTCGGCAGCGTCAAGGCGACGGTCGCGCCCGGCGCGGCGACGCGCACCATCTCCGAGATCACTTCCGGCAGGCGCTCCGCCGCGACGAGCGAAGCATCGCCGAGCACGAGATCGAACTGCTCGTCCTCGAAGCCGAGAGTTTCGAGTTGCGCGGCACGAAACTCCGTCACCTCGCTCAACTTCGTCGCCGCCGCTTTGGCGCGCGCCAGCGCGAGCCGCTCCGCGCTCTCGTCCACGCCGATCAAAGTCATGCCCACGCCCGCGCGCTCTTTGACGGCGAGCGCGTGGCCGCCCGTGCCCGCGCCGACGTAGAGCGCGTGCCCGCTTTTCGGCAGAGGCACGTGCTCGTCCATCAACTCCGCAAACCTCTCGCCCCAGTCGGTCGCGACATACAGGTC